>JAFTSK010000202.1 GCA_017467385.1 Bacteroidaceae bacterium | reverse complement strand
ATGGATAATAACATTCTCCGTCAATATGTTGGTCGGTCGCTTTGTTCCACATGTCAAGAAAAATATCCTGAAGTGTGCCGACTGCCTCTCCTTCTATACGGATATGCATGTCTCTCCATTCCCCTATTTCTGGAAGTCCGTTAATATAGTAATCGGCAATGTTCATCCCACCAGTATATCCAATCTTACCGTCAATTATGGCAATCTTTCTATGGTCACGATGGAAAGCATGGTTTATCCAGGGAAAAGTTAAAGGATCGAACTTTACGATTTCTATCCCTTTCTCTCGAATAGCTTCTATGTGTTCCTTTTTTAACGGCTGATTGTTTGAACTGTTGCCGAATGCATCGAACATTGCTCTGACTTCCACTCCTTGATGGGCTTTCTTCTCTAAAAGTTCAAACAAGGTGTTAGCTATAGAGTCATTGCGGAAATTGAAATATTCCAGATGGATATGGTGTTGGGCCTTTTCTATTTCTTCAAATAGGTCGAGAAATTTTTCCTTGCCACTTTTAAGTATCTTTAGCTCGTTGTTCGTAGTGGTAGTTATGCCGTATTCTTGTAAATAGGCAATAAGGGTGGAATCACTTGAGATGTTGGTGGTTATATTCTTTTCTTGGGTGTTTGCATTAAGGTTTATGCTATAAAACACCAGAGGAATAGCGAATATTAGTTTGATATAATGTCTTGCGATAGCTGTCATCGTTTAAATTTTTTGAAGTGCAAAGATATTGAAACTTTTGTAGATGCTCAAATAAAATGACAAATTGATGCAAGAAAAAGAACTATAAAACAAGAAACCGTATCAAAGATGACTTTGATACGGTTCCCAATTATTTATAACTTAATTATTTCTGAACTTCCAAAATTACTACGCGGTTCAAGTAACCCTTTTCGAACATCGGATCTGTACCACCCATAGCAACCTTTTCAAGCTGACTTGGATTTACACCTTCTGCAACCAATGCATCGTAAACGGCTTGAGCACGCTTTTCAGACAATGTCTGGTTTCCTTGTACTGTACCAGTAGCCTTATCAGCGAAACCTGCAACTTTGTACTTAGCATTTGGGTTGTCCTTGATAACCTTTGCCATCAACTTCACGTTAACCATACCTTCTGGACTGATAACTGACTTGCCAATCTTGAAGAAGATAGCTGCAGAAGCTGCACCCGGAACTTCCTTGATAACTTCCTTAACAACTTCAACTGGAACTTCCTTGATAATTTCCTTTTCAACAACCTTTTCAACTACGCGGTTACAATCACCGACCTTAGCGAATTTCTTACCACCGAATGTGTAAGTAGCACCAAGAGTCAAACGACCAGTAGCTTCAGCCTTGCGGCAGTCGCTTGCGTCACCGAAGATAGAAGGAGTTACACCAAAGCGACCTTCCAAATTGATAGCCCACTTGTTGCTCAAGTTATATGCCAAACCTAAACCAGCTGTTGCACCGATATGAACCTTAACACCGTCTGCATCTTTCAACAAAGCAGAACCGTCACCAGCAAGTTCGCCTGTGAATTCGGTTCCCTTAGAAGCCAAGTTCAAAGTAGGACCTGCGAACAAATAGAGATCAAATGCTCTGTCTGGGTTGTAACCGCCAATCCAGTTTGTAATGTTCAACATAGCATCGAAGTTCAATTCACCGAACATCTTGCAATGATTGCTATATCTTTCTTCGTTTGTAACAAACCAGTTGTTGTCTTGTTCGTCAAGACTCTGCCACAAACCGCTGATTTCAGCGCGAATACCCCAAGTCGGAGTGATGTATTTACCCAACTGAATGTTCAAGTTCAAAGTTGGAGAGTTAACACCACCATTGATTACTGTCATACCACCAATACCGAAACCAAAGAAGATATTGTCGGTTGCTTTCTTAGTATAGTAGTTTTCTGTTTCCTGTGCATTAGCGAAAACAGATGCACTTGCCATGATTACAGACAAGGCTAAGAATTTAATTTTCATATTACTATGCGATTTTTAAATTATTCTAAAATTTTATAGTCTCTACTTATTATTCTGGCAATACAATACCACCACCGGCATTAGTTGTAGTGCCATGACCATGTTGATAGTGACCTGCGTGGTTAGGATGTGCAGTTTCTTCATACTGTGCAACTGTACCATAAGTGCTTTCAAATACTACATCGCCCAATGCTACATCGCCTCTATAAACTGTATATGTTGTTTCTTTACCATAAACAGTGTACCAAGCGCGATACAAAGCCCATGCAGATACTTCTATATCCAAAACTTCTTCTTTGTTGTTTGAATATACCATTGAAGAAACAAATGCTGAAGCACCTTCCACATTTTCTCCTTCAAGACATACTTGTTCATCGTACTTAGTGTAGGTCACTTTAGTATTCAAAATATGGTCACTTGCATTTTCCCACCAACTTAAATTATTGTGTGTATGTGTTGAATTTACAAGCACACTTTCTATTGCGTCTTTTTCGACTTCAGCTGTTCTTACAATCTTGATATCTCCTCTTGAAATAATTACAGTAATAGAGAAAGTACCTTCACCACCTGCTTTAATGGCTGGTAATGTCATTGATTCGCTACCAGATACACCTTTATATTTAGCTGTAACTGTTACTTCACCACCAGAAAAACCGTTTTGAAATTCTTGATACGTACTGGTAAGGGCACCGCTAACATTAACCTCTTCTGGTGTAACTTCTCCATCGGTAGCATCAACAACCTTTACGTCTAAGGTAACTTTTGCTGCATCAGCTTTGAAAGTTGCGTTCAAATCATCCTTTTCACAAGATGTGAACATGCAGCCAGCCACTAAAACAGCTGCAAGGCTGCTCAAAAAATTAGTTTTTTTCATTTTGATAAAAAATTAATAATTGTTAGATAATTCGCTTTTAATAAAAAATGGGTTAAAACTATTATTATTCATAATGTTCTCATTCGCTTCAGACCTATATTGTCTGTAGTAATATTGTTCGTTACCCGCGTTGTAGACAATTCCCATGTGATAAGAAGTGCTTACTCTCGGGATAACTTTATGCCTCTTTTGTTTGTATGGAGGCAAAAGCACTTGAAATCTGAAACCGCCATTGGAGTTAGCATGCTGGCCTTTCTGTGCATAGAAACCTACCGATGCATAACGGAAATGTCGAATCATCTCAAATTTCACGCCCTTTTCTCCCATCAAATATTGTTCTCCCTTCAGACTGAACTGGGTATTGTATTTCGGCCAATAGAAATTGGCACCCACCGTCCAAGTCCAAGTCATGTCGGTGTCGTAGTGAAGGCTAAACCCATCCCAATAACCTATTCCTACATAACCCACGCGACCTTCCAACGAGAACCTTTCGTCCTTAAACGGACGGAAAAGCATTAAGTCCACTCCGTAGCGGTCGGCATTGAAATATCCTACGGTTGCCTTACCTTTTATATTATAAGGTAAACGAAAACGTTGCGACAACGTAATATAGCCTGGATGAACCTTGTCCTGATAGATGCTGTATCCGTCATTGTAAATAGGAACAATCACCTGTCCGGTAAACTTCATTCCTGGCCAAAATGAAATCTCAATAGCCGGATTCATGGTAAACAGCACTTGATAAATCTGCGTAATGATCAAATTCTTGAACGATAACTGCGGATATATCAGTATGTCTACTTTAAATCGCGAACTGTTCTTTGCCTTTTCTTTTTTGACTTCCTTCCAACTATCTCCTATCACATAGCTGGTTTCCCAACCGGCTTTGTTGTGCCCCGAAATGCTATCGTTTCCGGTAGTTGGCTGGTATGTCAACGACAACTCAGGTATTTCCAGATGAGTAACGATGACTTTGCATCGCTTGTTTTCTGGCAAACCTTGTTGTTGGATAATGTCAATGGCTTTTGCAATCCCGAATCCTTGCGCTTTATATACATTGTTCTCAATGGTATAAATGCGTTCTTCGTCGTTTTCGGTGCATCTTACATTTTCAAAACCCATATTAACCAATTCTTCGGTGGCTGTATTGCCGCTTTCCGCCTCTTGTGCTTTTGTCTGTAACGGCACGCACATTGACAGAATGATAGCAATGGAAAGAAACCATTGGCGGAGTGTCAGTTTAAAACCGAAGAACGTTTTTTTCATTCAATTCTTTTAATTAAATCGTTATAAATTGCTTGTCATCTCACGATGTTATAAAGCACAATTTCGTGCAAAATTACGCTACTTTTTTATAATAGCAAAAAAAACTTCAAAAAAATGTATTTGATGTGTGAAATTTAGAATCATCAAACCCTTAAGGGTTAATAAATGAGGAATTTAGAAAGAAAGAGCTTCTTTTAAGAAGCTCTTTTGGGTGATCCGCTTGGGGCTCGAACCCAAGACCCCAACATTAAAAGTGTTGTGCTCTACCTGCTGAGCTAGCGAATCAATCCTTTTTGCTATTCTTCCGAATTGCGGGTGCAAAGGTAGAAAGTTTTTTTATGCTATGCAAGAAAATGAAAGTTTTTTTCGTGTTTGACGAGCCGAAAAAAACGCTTTGGAGAATTGATTCATTCTCTTTGGAGAACGAGGCCACGCGTCAAAGAGTTTTTTAAAAAGCTCTTCAGCTTATTCGGACTGTTGTTTTTCCTCCTTCTTGATATACCTTTTATAATAAGAAAGGATGATGCTCGTGCAGGGGAGGGCGATTATCATGCCGACGATTCCCATCAAAGCTCCCCAAACGGAAAGCGACAAGAGGATGATGGCCGGATTCAAGCCGGTGATTTTCCCCATAACCTTAGGTACGATGAAGCCGTCTTGGATGATTTGTACGATGCAGAAAACCAACATGGCGCAGAAGATTATCCACCAGAAGTTTTCGCCTGTGTCGGCTGCTTTCAGCAAAGCCAACAGGACGGTAGGCAGAAGGGCAATCAGTTGTAAGTAGGGAACCATGTTGAGCAAGCCGATGAAAAGTCCGAACCCGATGGCCAACGGAAAATCAATGATGAGGAAGCCTATGCTAAAGAGGATACCTACGGAGAAGGCCACCAATGCTTGCCCGCGAAAATAGCGATTCATCCCTTCCTTGACATCGTTGACAATGCGTGTCGTCATGCCGCGATATTTCAGAGGAACCAAGTTTACCCATCCTTGCGCAATGGATTCGTAGTCCAACAATATAAAAAAGGTATAGAGTAGGACGATGAACATGGCAAAGATGCTCACAATCATGCTGACCGACTGGGTAAATATAGTCCATGCTTTCGGAAGGATGCTTTTCAGTGTTTGGGCAAGATTCTCTTCGTTCAGGGCATTTTTTATCTGAAGCATGTCGATATGCTCTTTGATGAAGTTTTCGAGTGTGCCGGGGATAGCCGCTTTCTGACTGCCTTCGATAAAGTAGGTGGTAAGCAGTTCTTTCAATTTGCCGAACTCATCGACGATGGGAGGCACTAATAAAACGAGGGCTAATATGAGCAGGCTGAGCAACAACATCATGACCACCAAGATGGAAGCCACCCGATTTTTCAGCTTGAGCTTGTATTGAACAAAAGTAACCAAAGGATAAATCATGTAAGCGAGAAGCCAAGCCACGAAGAATGGTAGGAGTGCGCCACTCAGATAGTTGACTAAATAGAGTATTCCTACGATGATTGCACCGCCGATGATGCCTCGGATAAAACTGTCGAATGTAATTTTTTTCTCTAACATGGCTTTGTGTCTTACTATATAATTAAGGTATATTGTTGCCTGTCAATATTTGCAAATGTACTACATTCTTTCTACATTTGCACCAAACAACATGAAGAAAACGTCGATATGGGAAAATTGTTTGTTGTGCCTACGCCGGTAGGTAATTTGGAAGATATGACATTTCGTGCCATTCGCATCTTGAAGGAAGCCGATTTGATTTTGGCAGAAGACACTCGCACGTCGGGGATTCTGTTGAAGCATTTCGAGATAAAAAATGCCATGATTTCTCACCATAAGTTCAATGAACATAAGACGGTGGAAGGCATCGTCAACCGTTTGTTGGCTGGAGAAACAATCGCTTTGATTTCGGATGCAGGTACGCCGGCTATCTCCGATCCGGGCTTTTTGGTGGTTCGTGAATGTGTACGAAAGGGGATAGAAGTGCAATGTTTGCCGGGAGCAACGGCATTTGTGCCGGCTTTGGTCTCTTCCGGCTTGCCTAATGACCGCTTTTGCTTTGAAGGCTTCTTGCCGCAGAAGAAAGGTCGTATGACTCGATTGTTGGCTTTGCAAGAAGAAACGCGGACGATGATATTCTATGAATCTCCCTATCGTTTGGTGAAGACATTGACTCAGTTTGCCGAATATTTTGGAGGAGAACGACAAGTTTCTGTTTGTCGGGAGATTTCCAAGATTCATGAGGAAAGTGTTCGTGGAACCTTAACGGAGGTTATTTCGCATTTTACGGCGAACGAACCTCGAGGAGAAATCGTTATTGTTTTAGCGGGCAAGGAAGATTAACTAAACAACTTATAAACTTAATAATAAAGCATTATGAAAAAACTATTATTCATGGCCGTATGTGCTACGGCATTGGTTTCTTGTGGCAATCGGGTGCAGAACGAAGCATTGAAAGCTCAAAATGATTCTTTGACAATCGCTTTGTCGGAACGTGATGCAGAGTTGGAAAGCATTATGGGTGCTTTTAATGAAGTGCAAGAAGGTTTCCGCTTGATCAATGAAGCAGAAAACCGCGTAGATTTGCAGAGTGGGGTAGTAGAAGGGGCTTCTGTCTCTCAGAAGATAAAGGAAGATATTCGTTTCATTAGCGGAAAGCTTCAGTCCAATCGTGAACAGATAGCCAAGTTGGAAGAACAGTTGAAGAACAGCAAGTATGCTACTGCCCAGATGAAGAAGGCTTTGGCCAACTTGAATCAGGAATTGGAAGCAAAGACTCAACAGATTGCTACTTTGCAAACAGAATTGGCTTCCAAGAACATCCGCATCGCAGAGTTGGATGATGCAGTTGCCGGTCTTACTCAGAATGTCAAAGACTTGACACTCGAAAATGAAGTGAAGACTGCTACGGTGGCCAGTCAGGACAAAGCATTGAATACAGCTTGGTTTGTTTTTGGCACCAAGTCGGAATTGAAAGATCAGAAAATCATTTCGTCTAAGTTCCTTCAAAAGACAAAAGTCTTGGAAGACAAGGACTTTAACAAAGATTACTTCACTCAGATTGACATCCGTACAGATAAAGAAATCAAGTTGTATTCCAAGAGTGCAGAATTGCTGACAGCACATCCGGAAGGTTCTTATGAGTTGGTAAAAGATGCGAAAGGCTTGTTGACTTTACAAATCACTAACCCAAACAAGTTCTGGAGTGTTTCTCGTTATTTGGTGATTTTAGTAAAATAAGGTTTGGACCATATAAAATAGAGATATAAAAAAAAGAGTGTGCAGTCGCACACTCTTTTTTTATGTTGTAGTCTGGAACAATTATTCCCAGTTGCCTACCAAGTTTGAATTGGCGTTCAAGTCATTGTTAGGAATTTCCCATACCATACGCATATCGTCAGCTGTTTTTGACAGAGTTGTAAAGCCTTCGCCTGTCATAACGAGTGATTCTTGCTGAGGATTGCTACGTTGCATACCATCGTGCCATCTCTTCAAGTCGTTCATGCGTTGGCCTTCGCCTACGAATTCACGAATCCATTCGTTCTTGATTTCCTGCAACAAAGCTGCACCGCTTGCAGAAACTTCTGAAGCACCACGCTGAGTTCTCAAGTCGTTCAAGTAGCTGAGAGCATTGGTTTCATCGTTGTTCATGTAAGAAGCTTCAGCTGCAATCAAGTAAGCTTCAGCCGAACGGAATATCTTAGCCATGTGGTAGTATTCATATTCAGACTTCTTCAAAGCCGGGTTGCCCGGATATTTGTTCAACATATATACATCTTCTGTAGTAACTTCCAAACAAGTGATTTTGTCCTTGCGGTAGAATACTTCCTTTCTGATGTCGCCATCTTCGTACAAATCGTACACCCATTGTGAAGGAACGAAGTCAGGGCTGAAGCTTTCTGTAGCAGTGCTGTATTGCAAATAAATACCAGTTGAATTAGCACGTTCGTCTACCGATTGGAAAGTTCTGTAAATAACTTCTGAGCTTTCGTCGTTCAACCACATGCTACTCAATGCATCTACATCAGTATCCAATGGATAGTTGGCAATCAAGCCTTTAGCCAAATTGACTGCAGAAGCATAATTGTGCATGTAAAGGTCTACACGAGCTTCCAATGCATTGATTACGTCTACGGTAAAGTAGATGGCGTTAGCTTCTCCGGCTGTCTTCAAATAAGTGCGGGCATTGTTGATGTCTTCCTTAATCAACTGATAAGTTTCAGCCAATGTAGAACGAGACGGCTTGCTGTTTGGATCCGGTGCTGTCATCAAAGGCAAACCCAAAGTAGAAGAGGCAGAAGCCGGTTCATAATCTTTGGTAAAACGTGTTGCCAATGTGTGATAACAAATAGCACGCATTAAATAAGCTTCACCCTTAATCATGTTCAACGTAGCTGTCTCTTCTTCGTCTTCACCGGTAATGGCATCGATGTTAGAAAGAATGTTGTTACAGTTGTTGATGGTTACATAGTTGTATTGCCAAATGTCTTCAATGTCATATTGGCTGGCTTCAAAATCCCAACGGTGCATGTCGCCACCACGATTAGAGTATGAAACTGTTGCGTTGAACAGGTCAGACTGCAAATCGGCGGTGTACATAAAGTATCCACCATTGATTGACTTGAAATAAGAATAAATACCGTTACGGAATTTAATCGCATCATCTACCGACTGCCAGGCTGTTTCTGCGGAGATACTGTCGTTTGGATATTGATCCATTTCGCAAGAAGACACGGTTAATGTCAGCGCAGATGATAACAATACTGTTTTAAATATATTACGCATCATAATTGTTTTTGTTTTTTAGAATGTAATTTCTGCACCAATTGAGAATTGCTTAGTGTTCGGATAAGCACCGTATGTCAAGTTACTGTTGATTTCAGGGTCTGCTCCCTTATATTCTGTTACAGTAAACAAGTTACGTGCGGTAGCTATAATCTTAACACCATTGATAACCTTTGTCGGTTTCAACAAGCTCTTAGGCAAAGTATAAGCCAAAGAAAGGTTCTTCAAACGCAAGAATGAAGCATTTTCCAACAAGTGGGTATCGAACTGCATGATGCTACCGAAACGTGGAATGTCAGTAATATCTCCCGGTTCTTTCCATTCGTTCAATACGTCTTGTGATTGGTTGTATCCGGCAAAGTTGTATGGGTTAACTGCGAAGAAGTAGTCGTTGTTTACCATATACTTACCCAATACCCAAGCAAAGTCAGCATTCAAACTTAATCCCTTCCAAGTTACGTTCAAACCGAAACCACCGTTGTGAGGTGCGTAACGAGTCTTACCGGTTGCTTGTTCGAGTGATTCATCATATACTTTTGTTGTTTCGTTTGTTCCCGGAACATACCACATCTGACGACCATCTTCTGGATCTACACCAGCCCACTTAGCCATGTAATACTGTACGGGTTCGCCTACAACGTAAGATACCAAGTAATTCGGCATCGGCCATTCTTCATAACCGTAGAACAATTCGGTGATCTTGTTCTTGTTGTATGCATAATTTGCGTTGAAACCTACAAACCAATCTTTGGTCTTAACCAAATCCAATGATACAGAAATTTCAATACCGGTATTCAACATAGAACCTACGTTCTGAGTAATAGAGCTGAAACCAGAAGTGTAAGGAACTGGTACATCCATCAACATGTCTGAAGTCTTCTTGCTATACCAAGCAAATTCCAAACGGTATCTGTCAAAGAAGCTGGCTTCAAAACCGATGTTGGCCAATGTTTGTTTTTCCCAACCCAAATCTGCATTGCCCGGTGAACTTACTCTCCAACCACCGTTTGCGTTGTAAAGGTTAGTACCTACCAATGCCAAGTGTTCGTAGTTGCCGATAGAAGAGTTACCGGTAGTACCGATGCTGGCCTTCAGTTTCAAACCTGTTAAGAAGTCTACATCTTTCAAGAAATCTTCCTTCTTCATATCCCACATTGCACCGGCTGACATAAAGGTAGCATCGCGGTTGTTTGCACCGAAGCGTGAGGAAGCGTCGTTACGAACAGAGAAGTCTGCAAAATACTTGTCGTTCCAAGAATAGTTCAAACGGCCGAAGAAAGACAAGAATTCGTAAGTAGACAAGTCGTTATCGTCACTACCTAAAAGTGTTGCAGCTGTACCATGTTCCAACATGCTCAGACGGTCATCGTTCTGGCCTGTTGTTTCAGAAGCGAAGAACTGATAATCATTCTTCAGACCTTCTTGACCGGCCAAGATAGTGATGTCGTGCAATTCCTTGATCTTGAATGTGTATTCAATGGTGTTGGTAATAGACAACTTAGCATTTCTTCCAAAAGCTTCGTAAGTATATCCACCTTTGGTTGCACTCGGGTGTGAAGACAAACGCTTTGCAGTGTTTCTGTAGTCGTATGCTTCCAAACCGAATTGAGAACGGATTGTCAAACCTTCAATCGGATTCAACTGAATGAACGCATTACCATTGATTTGTGCGTTGTTCTTATTTGAAGGTTGCTTGTCTGACAAATAATAAGGGCTATAACGATTTAAGCCAGGGATTACATCCAATCTTGAACCGTCTTCATCGTATGGATTGTAATACGGCTGATTCAAAATAGTACCGAAGATACCGCCGTTCAATTGGTTAGAACCTTGATAAGTAAACAATGAAGTCTGTCTTTCATCGTATGTAAGACCTACGTTAGCACCAAAACGCAACCAGTTTGTCGGTCTTGATTCAATGTTTGAACGGAAGGTATAGCGAGTATATTCAGAACGTGGAGTGATACCGTCTTGGAAATGGTAACCACCTGATACATAGTAACGAGTCTTGTTGCTACCACCCTGAATAGATAAACTTGCCTGGTAAGTCTGTGCGTTATCCTTGAAGAAATAGTCTTGCCAGTCAGTATCTACACCTGCATTGATATACTTGTCATAAGTCTTTTGGCTGATGATTCCATGATCCAACTGGTAGTTCAACAACTGTTCTGTGTTCATTGGGTTACTTACTCGACGAGCCAACGAACCGACACCCCAGTTACCGGATGCAGTGATTACAGCCTTTTCGCCGATTTTACCCTTCTTGGAAGTAACGTAGATTACACCGTTTGCCGCACGTGAACCGTAGATAGAAGTAGCAGAAGCATCCTTCAATACAGTTACGCTTTCAAAGTCGTTCGGGTTCATCATCATCATCACGTCTGAGCTTACCGGGCTACCATCCAATACATAAAGAGGTTCATTGCCGGCAGTCAAAGATCCGACACCTCTGATGTATGAACTTGAAGTTTCACCCGGTTCACCAGAACTGGTGTAAACCTGCAAACCTGATACTTGTCCTTGAAGAGCATCCATTGCATTCGCAACCGGCTTTGCAGCCAACTTTTCAGAACCAACTTTAGCTACAGAACCAACGACAGAACCAATCTTCTTGGCACTACCGTAACCAATCACAACCACTTCGTCAAGTGCTTCAGTGTCAGACTTTAACATGACGTTAATTACTCGTTCAATCTTGACTTCCAACGTCTGCATACCGATGAACGAAATCATCAAAGTCTTTGCGGAACTTGGCACGTCTGAGATTGAGAACTTACCATCCATATCAGTAATAGTACCAATGGTAGTACCCTTTACAACTACAGAGGCGCCAACTACAGGTAAACCGTCTTCTTCCGAAATAACTGTACCAGTTACCTTAGAAGTCTGCGCGTTTACCAGACCAATACCTATAAATAGGCAGGTCATCAACAGCATTAATTTTCTTTTCATAAAAATACTCTCTTAAGTTTAACTTTACATTAATAAATATTCATTCTCTCTAACAGTCGGCAAAGATATTTAATTCTTTTTAATAAAAACAAGTTTTTAACAGAAAAACTGCGTTTCAGCTCGTTTTTTATACGAATTGTACCTTTTAACCGACAAATTGTTTCTCAATTAGCGATTTTTTCTCTTGTTTGAAGTAGAGTGATGTCAAGTTCTTTTCCCTTCTCGGGTTTTGTTAAAAACGAAATTTAACAGTAGCGATGTAAGAACTCCCTTTGCAGACTACACAAGTACAATATTCATCGTTTTTCCTTTCTTCCGACAAAGCCAATAAAACTGCCAAAGGAACAATTCACCGGATTTGTCATTTTGATTACTGAATTCAACGGATACTGTCAAATGGATTTTGTAAGCCAATCCTATATAAATAGGTAGAAGTTTAACAGCATCAATTTTCTTTGCATAAAAATTTCTCTAAAATTTAACTTTGTTTTACTATCAATTAAAACACTCAAAAGAGCCGACAAAGTTATTAATATTTTTTTAAACTTGGCTAAGTGTTGTATAAAAAACCGACAAAATGAGCTAATTTTATGCCAGAAAACATGGTTTCAACTACGTTTTTAACATTTGACGGGTGGCTTTCCCTGCTTTTTATCAGACCAAGCGATGTAATAAACAGAGTCCATTAACCAACAAAAACAAACGAACATGAAAAAAATCACTTACCGCCCTGTGTTCAACCGAAAAAAGAAGCTGAACGTGAAAGGAACCGCATTACTTCAAGTGGAAGCATACTTGGAAGGAAGAAAAATTTATTTCTCGACACATATCTATTTGCGCCCAGAACAATGGGATTTTAAAAAGCAATTGATCAAAGAACACCCACATGCAGAGGTACTTAATCGGATGTTAAGGGAATTCATTATTCAGATGGAACTCAAAGAGTTAGAGCTATGGAAGAATGGATTTGAAGTTACATTAAGTAAACTGAAGGAGACATTTATCCACAAACAAAACACTTCTTTCTTACAGTTTGTAAAGAGCCTGATAGAAACTTCCCGTCAGAAACTCAGCACTCAAAGAAACCGTCAGAGTACCTATCGTTGGTTAATGAAGTTCAGACCAACGGTAGGATTTAAAGAAATAGACGGGAAGTTTATCTGTGATTTTGAGAAATTCTTGTACAACTCTGGCTTTCAGGTAAATACAGTAGCCAAGCACATGAAGCATCTGAAAACGTTTGTCAATGCAGCTATCGACAGCGGCTATATTGATTCGGATAATTATGCATTCAAGAGGTATCGAATCAAAACAAAAGAGACTAAACATGCATTCTTGATTCCGGAGGAAGTGGAGAAACTGGAAAAACTCTCCCGAAAAGGTTGTAGTGAACGGCTTCAACACACGTTGGATGCTTTCTTGTTCTGTTGTTACACCGGTCTCCGTTATTCGGATTTTCGGAACCTGTCGGAAAGCAATCTGTTACGAATTGACGGGAAACCCTGGATTGTTTTTAGTTCTATAAAGACCGATGTGGAGATAAAATTACCCATTAGCTTACTTTTTGATGGGAAAGGCTGGAAAATGTTGCAAAAGTACAAACATGATCTTACCGGTTTCTTTGCTATCAAGCCCAATTCCAACGTGAACAAGGAACTGATACGCATCCGGAAGTTGGCCAAGATAGACAAACATTTCTCTTTTCATTCGGCTCGCCACACCAATGCTACCTTATTAATATATAGAGGAGCCAACATTACTACTGTACAGAAATTATTGGGACATCGCGATGTTTCCACGACTCAAATTTATAGCGAAGTGATGGAACGGACATTGGTCAAAGACTTGAAAAAATGTGCAACGAAAAACTCGAAGTTTGACTTCCCGGATGACTTGGTAGAAAATGGGTAGAAATTCTCTTTGGCGAACAAAGGAAAACTCTTTGGAGCGTTGCCTCGTTCTCCAAAGAGAATTTTATCGTTGTTTTAGAGAAAACATTACGCATTTACAACATCTCTGGTTAGGCCATATCTTTTTAAAAGACGTGGCTATAAAGTCCATTTTTCTGTTGCGAGACATGTAATGGCAGGAATGACAGCAAAATCTTGACTTCCTGCCATTGGAACAAACAGATAGACAAGAGGTTAAAAATGAAATTGCAGGAATGTATGCAGAAACGTGTTTTTCTTATTTTAGCCTTTTAT
>JAFTSK010000201.1 GCA_017467385.1 Bacteroidaceae bacterium | reverse complement strand
TCGGAGAGGGAGAAGCACGTATCGAACTGATGAGCCGTACAGACATTGCTGACGAACCCCTCCATCGGGGGTTCATGAAAGGCATTGCCCACTTTGACATCATCGCCGGAACGGAAGCCGATGTAAACGCCTTGCACGACCACCTCAAAGCCGATGGCTACACCATTGCAAGCCCTCTCCGTCATACAGGCGACGGCTATTATGAATTTGCCGTACTTGATCCGGAAGGGAATTATGTGGAAGTATCGGCGGAATAGCATTTAATAAGGGCTGAAAACCTTCACATTAAACAATGATATATTATGAACATCGAAGAATTCCGGGATTATTGCCTTTCCTTGCCTGGCGTGTACGAAAAGATGCCTTTCCCGAATGTGGCCGACCGATATAGCCGGGATGTACTTTGTTTCTATGTGGGAAACAAATGGTTCTGCTATGTCAATATCGAGGTGTTCGACTTTTGTTGTATTAAATGCCAGCCCGACCAAACATTGGAACTGCAAGCCAGTTATGCCGGTATTCAACCGGGCTGGCACATGAACAAAAAGTATTGGATAAGCGTCTATTTCAATCAGGACGTACCCGATGCACGAATCAAGGAACTTGTCAGGGATTCTTACGAAATCGTGCGAAAGTCATTACCGAAAAAGGAAAGGGAAACGCTACCGAACAAATAAAAGACATCACTATGAAACTTTTTCTTTACATCCTCATTCTACTGACGACCGTTTCTTGTTCCACCCCTCAGGCACTTCTTCGCAAGGGCGACTTGGTATTTCAAGTGGCAGAAACCAGCGGAATGTCGGGAGCCATAGCGGAAGCAACGGCATGGAACGACTCCCTGAAATTCGACCACGTGGGGATAATCATCAAAGAAAAGAACCGGTGGATGGTCATCGAGGCCTCCCCAAAACAAGGAGTCGTGCTAACAGATTGGAAAGACTTCTTGGCTCATGCTGTAAAGATAAAAGGAAAACCCTGTGTAGTGATAAAACGGATAACGACAAATTTCCCATTGAAGAAGGCGATAGAACAAGCCAAAGGACACATCGGAGAGGAATATGACTGGACTTTTTTGCCCGACAACGAGAAGATGTATTGCTCGGAATTGGTGTACGAATGTTATCGGGACAGCATGAACTACCCTTTGTTTATAGCCCATCCAATGAATTTCCGTAATGCCAACGGAGATATGCCTGAGTTCTGGATTACCCTTTTTGAACAACAAGGCCTCCCTATTCCCCAGGGTGTACCAGGAACCAACCCCAACGACATGGCAAAAGAACCGATTCTAAAGGAAGTCGGTCGTTTCTGATTGCTCCAATCGTACCTATATTTACATGTCTTTGAAAAGACAAAAACACCCACTTCATCATTTCTTTTCCTTCTTTTTATTATCTTTGTTCGTCTCAAAACGACCGTTTTGATGAGGTACTCACAGCATTAACATAAACATCTTTTATTATGGCAGTTATTTTCAAGAAAGAAGAAAGGGTATTCAAGGAAAACCCCGGCAAGATTGACAAGTTTCGTTTGCTTACAGACATATCACGTATCCAGAAGGGAGTGAATCCGGAGTATTTGAACTTCGATGTCCGTTTGTTGAATCCCGGACAATATTGTGCAGCTTATCACTTCCATCGGTATGCCGAAGAGCTCTTCCTGATTCTTTCCGGCAAAGCAACCTTGCGCACTCCTCAAGGATTGAAAGAAGTAGAAAGTGGAGACATTATCTTTTTTGAGAAAGGAGCCGAAGGAGCACATCAGCTGTACAACCACACCTCAGAGCCATGTACTTACTTGGATATCCGAACTTACATCGGATACGATATTTGTGAATATCCCGACTCCGACAAGATTTACGTGGTTCCCGGTGGAGAGATTCTTCGCAAGAGTGACACACTGGAATACTTCGATGGCGAAGAGAAAGTAAACGAAAAATGGGAGGAAATCAAGAAGGGAAAACTTTAAGTTCCCAAAAGGTTCTTATCAAAAGTTTTTCCAAATCATAACCAACCTGCCGAAATTTTTGTTTACTTTGTATCATAAACACTAAAACAGAATCACTATGGCTAAGAAGAAAGAAAAGAAGGCAGGGAAACACATGAAGAAGAGTGAACTGGCAGAACGCATGATAACCTTCTTCCAAATGCGCCCGAACGAAGCGTTTGCGGCCAAACAGTTGTTCCGTAACCTGAACCTTACCACACACCCGCTGAAGATGCTTTGCATGGATATACTTGATGAGATGGTAGAAGATGCCTTCCTGCAAGTAGTAGAACATGGACATTACAAGTTCAACGATCATGGCTTGATTATGACCGGCACGTTCCAGCGGAAGAGTAACGGAAAGAATTCTTTCATCCCCGACGACGGTGGGGAAGCTATCTTCATTGCCGAACGGAAGTCGGGACATGCCATGAACGGCGACAAGGTCAAGGTGGTACTTTGTGCCAAACGAAAGAGACGCATGTTGGAAGGCGAAGTCATCGAGGTCATCGAACGGGCGAACGACACCTTTGTCGGCACGCTGAAAGTGGAAAAATATTATGCCTTCCTGCTTACTGAAAACAAGATGTTGGCCAACGACATCTTTATTCCGAAAGACAAGCTGAAGAACGGCAAGAACGGCGACAAGGCCGTCGTGAAGATTATCGAATGGCCGGAAGAAGCCAAGAACCCTATCGGACAGGTCGTTGATATTTTGGGACAAGCCGGAGACAACACCACTGAGATGCACGCTATCTTGGCCGAATACGGTTTGCCATACATCTATCCCAAGCACGTGGAAGCAGCTGCTGAAAAGATTTCGGATGTCATCACTCCCGAAGATTATGCCGAACGGGAAGACTTCCGCGACATCACCACATTTACCATAGATCCGAAGGATGCGAAAGACTTTGACGATGCCCTTTCCATTCGTCTGTTGAAACCGGGCTTGTGGGAAGTGGGGGTACACATTGCCGACGTAACGCACTATGTAAAGGAAGGCAGTTGCATCGACAAGGAAGCCGAAAAGCGGGCGACCTCCGTTTATTTGGTCGACCGTACCATTCCGATGCTTCCTGAAAGGCTTTGTAACTTGCTTTGCTCGCTTCGCCCGAACGAAGAGAAATTGGCTTATTCGGCCATCTTCGAGATGAACGACAAGGCCGAAGTGAAGAACTCCCGCATCGTAAAGACGGTTATCAAGAGTGATCGTCGCTTCACTTACGAGGAAGCACAGGCCATCATCGAGACAGGCGAAGGTGAATACAAGGAAGAAATCCTGCAACTCAATAAATTGGCTCAGATTCTTCGAGCCAACCGCATGGCACATGGAGCCATTGACTTCGACCGCGTGGAAGTGCGTTTTGAAATTGACGAGACCGGCAAGCCGCTGAATGTCTATTTCAAGGAGTCGAAGGAAGCCAATAAACTGATTGAGGAATTTATGCTCTTGGCCAACCGTACCGTAGCCGAACGCATCGGCAAAGTGCCTAAGAACAAGAAAGCAAAGGTGTTCCCGTATCGTATCCACGACCTCCCCGATCCGGACAAGCTGGAGAACTTGAACTGGTTCGTAAACCGTTTCGGATACAAGATTCGCACCTCGGGAAGCAAGTCGGAAGTGTCGAAATCCATCAATAAGTTACTTGCCGCTATCAAGAACAAGAAGGAACAGAACCTCATCGAAATGGTGTCGTTGAAGGCCATGCAGAAAGCCAAGTACTCTACACACAACATTGGCCACTATGGTTTGGCATTCGACTATTATACTCATTTCACCTCGCCTATCCGTCGTTTCCCCGACATGATGGTTCACCGTCTGTTGAGCCGCTATTTGGCAGGAGGACGTACCGCCCAGGAAGCCAAATACGAAGACCTTTGCGACCATAGCTCGGAAATGGAACAGATTGCCGCCAACGCCGAACGTGCCAGCATCAAGTACAAGCAGGTGGAATTCATGAGTGAACGCATGGGGCAGGAGTTTGATGGAACCATCTCGGGTGTAACCGAATGGGGCTTGTATGTAGAAATCAACGAAAACAAATGTGAGGGCATGATTCCAATGCGTGAGCTTGACGATGATTATTATGATTTCGATGAAAAGAGCTATTGCCTGACAGGTCGTCGCTATCACAAGAAATACAGCTTGGGCGATCCAATCCGCATCAAGGTGGTTCGTGCCAACTTGGAAAGAAAGCAATTGGATTTCGCATTGGTGGAATGATTTGTTTATGTGAATAATTATGGAGAAAGAAAAGAAAATATTGATTACCGGTGCCAGCGGATTCATCGGGAGCTTCTTGGTGGAAGGCGGATTGGAACGGGGCATGCAGACGTGGGCGGGAGTCCGTAAGACAAGCAGTCGGAAGTATCTGCAAGACAAGCGTATCCGTTTCGCCGAACTGAATTTCGGCAACAAGCAACAACTGAAGGAACAGCTTGCCGCACACAAGCAGGAGCACAACGGGTGGGATTACATCGTCCATTGTGCCGGTGTAACCAAATGTCTGCATAAGGAAGACTTTGACAAGGGAAATTATCAGGCAACGGTGCATTTCGTTGAAGCCTTGAAGGAACTGGATATGGTTCCCGAACGCTTCATCTATATCAGTTCTCTCAGTATCTTTGGCCCCATTCATGAAGCCACTTACGAGCCAATCAGCGAGAAAGACGAAGCCCAACCGAATACGGCATACGGAGTGAGCAAGCTGAAATCCGAAAAGTATCTGCAATCATTGACCGATTTCCCCTACGTCATCTATCGCCCGACGGGAGTGTATGGCCCTCGCGAACGGGATTATTTCCTCATGGCTCAAAGCATCAAGCAACATGTGGACTTTGCGGCTGGCTTCAAACGTCAGGACATTACGTTCATTTATGTGAAGGATTTGGTGCAAGCCGTTTATTTAGGTACGAAGCCCGAAGCTTTGCGTAGAGCCTACTTCGTAAGCGACGGAAAAGTGTACGAAAGTCGTACTTTCTCCGATTTGATACAGAAAGAATTGGGAATTTCGTGGGTATTGCGTATAAAATGCCCGTTATTTCTGTTAAAATGCTTATCTTTGCTCGCTGAATTCGGTGCGAAATGCGTAGGCAAGACAAGCACCTTGAATAGAGACAAGTATAACATAATGAAACAACGCAACTGGCAATGCGACATTTCTCCTTTGGTTAGTGAATTAGGCTTCCAACCTCAATATCTGTTGGATAGAGGCGTAAAGGAAACCATTGCCTGGTACAAAAAAGAAGAATGGCTTTAGACTGGTTTAAAAGAGTAGAATCATCGAAAGGACTGTTTGCCGTAGAACGCATCAGTTTAATATACAACGCAATCACAACCATCCTAATTGTGTTGCTTTATTCACGCATGAACCATCCGGGTATCATGCTGATAGAACGAGCAGGAATTGTAGCTGTTACGTTTGCACTTATTTATCTGTATCAGAAATACCCTTGCCGCCTCTCGGCTTTCGTTCGGATGGTGGTACAGATGTCTTTCCTGATTTATTGGTATCCGGACACCTTTGAGTTCAACCGTCTTTTCCCGAACCTCGACCATCTGTTCGCTTCGGCCGAACAGGCTTTATTTGGTTGCCAGCCGGCGGAGGAGTTCAGTAAGCTATGTCCAAGCATGTGGTTCAGCGAACCTTTCAACTTAGGTTATGTCGCTTATTATCCCATGATTGCAGTCGTGGCTATCTACTATTTCATCTTCCGCTTTGAATGGTTTGAAAAGGCCTCTTTCGTGTTGGTTACATCGTTCTTTATCTACTATCTGATATATATCTTTGTGCCGGTAGCAGGCCCTCAGTTCTATTTCCCGGCCATTGGTATGGACAATGTATGGGCGGAGAACTTCTTGGCCATAGGCGACTATTTCAATCACAATGACATCCTGTTGCCTGGCCCCGGCTATGAACATGGATTCTTTTATCAGATGGTAGAAGCTTCTCAAGAGGTAGGCGAACGTCCTACGGCCGCTTTCCCGAGTTCGCATGTAGGCATATCCACCATCGCTATGATCATGGCTTATCGCGTCAATAAGAAACTGTGTTATTTCCTTGCCCCGTTCTACGTGCTGCTTTGCTGTGCAACGGTATATATTCAAGCCCATTACTTGATTGACGTATTTGCCGGTTGGATCACAGCCATTGGCATCTACATCCTTTCTACCTGGATGTACAAACGTTGGTTTGCTTCAAGGGATTTTCATTTGGTGTTGAATCTTTAAGGTGGACAAAACCAGAAAAAAACGCTTTGGAGAAAAAGGCAACGCGCCAAAGAGGAAAGAACAATTCTCTTTGGCGCGTTGTTTCGTTTTCTTATATGTAAAAAACGGCTAATTTACGTCCTTTTTCATGTTACCGAGACTCTTTGCTTTATCGCCTTCAGAATTCATTCATCGACTTTTGTCGAATCACGAATAATCATCTTCGCTTCCAAAACAACTGTTCGATTCGGACCATCCATATTATCCAATTTCTCCATCAACAATTCGACACAATAATCTGCCATCAACTCAACAGGCTGTTCTATCACCGTCATTGTAGGATACACCAACGAAGAGAGAACGGTTCCCGAAACACAACAAATAGCTACATCTTCCGGAATGGAATAATGAAGTTTCTGTAAAAAGCTTTTTGCACCCAATGCCGACATTTCTGTAAAACAAAAGATGGCATCAAAAGGTATTTGCTTTTTCATAAAAGCTTCCATTGCCTTCTCACCATCTTCAAAGTTTACTCCCGATTCAATAATATTTTCCTGATTGAAAGGTAGATGAAACTTTTCTAAAGCATCTCTATAAGCATTCTTACGTTCCAATGTGTTTTGTATATAAGAAGGCCCTGCCAAATGAATAATCTGTTTCCTTCCTGAACGAATCAAGTATTCCATCATAAAAAAAGACTTGATATAATCGTCTATCTTTACCTTCGGAACCGCCAGTTCATCAATCGTTCTATCAAAGAAAATCAAAGGAATCCCCTTATCAATTAACCGACGATAAATATCTATATTTTTCTTATTATGACAAGCGCTTATCAGAATTCCTTCCACCCGATAACTCTCCATCATGAGTAGATTATCCTTTTCAATATCAGGATTTTCATTGGAAATCGAAATGATTGTATGAAATCCTTTAGCATACAAAATAGATTGGATACGTGTAATGAAGTTTACATAGAAACTTGTAATCATTTCTGGAACGACAATTCCGATAATCTTTGTACTTTTATTTCGAAAGTTGATGGCATATTCGTTTCGGGTATATCCTTTTTCCTTTGCAAAAGCCAATATTTTACTCCTTACCTCCTTCTTGACATTGGGCTCATTGCGTAAAGCCCTTGATACAGTCGATTTTGAAACACCCAATTCAAAAGCTATATCATTTATAGTAATTGGATTCTTCATAGAATAATATTTTAAGGTTAATTGCCACAAAGATACCAAAAACGCTGGAATAATCAACTAAAATCGGAATAATAGTATATTTAAAACTTACTATTAACGCATTACGCTGAAAATATTGAAAATAAGGGAAATAACAATTTAGTAAAGAAACGCAAGCAATTGAAATACATTGACAAGATTTTACGTTACTTTCCGTATGTGAAAAAATTGAAGCCAATGATTAAATATCTCAGTAAGAAAAAGGGGTTCAATGACGACCTTATCCGAAAATTATGTGCGTTCAAAGAAACATCCGTAAGAAAGATGAGTTTATGGAAGCGTTAGGATTGACAAAATCGAGGATTGAAACAATAGAATAACCAGAAATAATCGGTTGGGTATAAAAAAACGACATAACCATACTGCATCTGCGATTCTTTTCATACCTTTGTTGGCAAATAAAAGCATATGAACAATTTACAGATATACACCGAGGCGGTACGAGTTATTAAGGAAGCGATATTGCGTAGTCAGTATCGTGCAGCATCTACGGCTAATAAAGAGCAACTATCATTGTATTATGGTATAGGTGCTATGTTTCTAAGAACTCTCGTGAGGGCTTTTGGGGCAAAGGTGCAATAGAAACAATCAGTCAGCAACTACAAAAGGAGTTACCCGGACTTCGTGGATTCTCGGCAACGAACATAAAGAATATGCGTTCATTCTACGAAGAATGGTCACCTTATTGTAAATCGTCAGCCAATGGCTGACGAAAATAAAACGCCAACCGCAGTTAGCGATTCAGCGCTTGATGAACAAATGTTGCTTATGGAAATTCACCAGCCAATGGCTGACGAATTTAATTGGTCAGACTTTGTTACCATTGGTTTTAGCCATCATATTGAGATTATAACAAAAGCTAAGTCATTAGAAGCCCGTCTTTTTTATATCCACGAATCAGCCACACGATTTTGGAATAAGTACACTTTGAGGGATTATCTCAAAGCAGATTTGTACAACCATCGAGGAACACTTCCCAATAATTTCACCACCACAATGCCAAGTACAAAGCAGGCGTTAAAGGCGGTAAACGTTTTCAAGGATGAATATCTACTTGATTTTATCAATGTCGAGGAACTCGACACACAAAACGAAGATTTGAACGAACGTGTACTCGAAAAGTCCATAGTAGATAATATCAAAAGGTTCATTCTGACTTTTGGGCAAGATTTTATCTTCGTTGGCAACCAATACAGGGTAGAAGTTTCGGGAGAAGAAATGTTTGTAGATTTACTGTTCTTCAATCGTGAACTTAATTCGCTGGTTGCTGTTGAGTTGAAATCCAGCAAATTTCGTTCTTCTTACTTGGGACAATTAAGTACATATCTGTCGGCTCTTGATACATATGTAAAGAAACCGCATGAAAATCCAGCAATTGGCATCTTGCTGTGTCGTGATATGAATCAATCGTTTGTAGAGTTTGCCATCCGTGATTATGACAAACCTATGGGTGTTGCAACATATCGGGCAACAAAAGATATGCCCGAACGATTACGCAATGCACTTCCCGATATTGAAGAATTAAAGAAACTTCTATAAAAAAATACCAAAAATATTAAGACATCAAAACGAATTCTCTGCAATCACCTTAAATATTCCTCGTTGGGAAGCGATGAATGCTCCTCCCAATACTCGTTGACCGTCGTAGAAGACGGCGGATTGGCCGGGGGCAATGGCCGAGGCTTCACCCAAGAAATGAACCAACAGGCGATTGTCTTCTAAGGAAAGCACTTGACAAGGGATCGGTTTGCTTCGATAGCGGATACGAACCGTCAGGTTGGAACATTCAAGCAACTCCTGCATATCGGTTATCATGGAGTCTTTTACCAACATGTATTCGGCTTTCAAATCTTCGGCCGTACCAAGCATGACGGTATTTTTCTCGGCATTGATACGAAGGACATGAGCCGGATGGCCTAACGCTATGCCCAATCCCTTGCGTTGGCCGATGGTGTAGTAGGGGAATCCCTTGTGTTGGCCGATTTTCACCCCTTTGTTGTCTACAAAATAGCCGGCGCCTATCTTGGTGTCGATATCCGGACATTGCTGGCGAAGAAAATCCCGATAGTCGCCTTCGATGAAGCATACCTCCATGCTCTCTCCGTCTTTGGCCTTCGCCTCAAAACCTTTTTCTTTCAGATATTCTCGTACTTCCTGTTTGGTATAATTGCCCAACGGAAAGAGGAAGCGGCGGAGAATCTCCTGAGGTAATCGCCAAAGGAAATACGACTGATCTTTGGTGGTGTCATCGCCTGCCACGATGTAATAACGGCTGTTTCGTTCTTCCAACCGGCAATAATGGCCGGTCGAAATCCAGGCACATCCCGTCTTGTCTGCCCATTCGCAAAGCAAGCGTTCTTTAAATAAAGGGTTGCACATCACGCAAGGGTTCGGCGTGCGGCCTTGCATGTATTCATCTATGAAATACTTGACAATGACCTGCTTGAACTCCTCGCGTACATCGGCCACGTGATGTTCAATGCCCAATCTTTCGGCCAATGCCCGAGCTTCGAGAATGAAATTCGGCTCTTCCTGTTCGGGAGAAGAGAAAGCCGAAGCCACATCCCAAGTACGCATGGTTACACCCACCACCTCATAGCCTTGCTCCTGAAGCATGATACAAGTGGCTGAGCTATCAATGCCCCCACTCATACCTACCAATACTCTTTTTGCTTTTTGTCCGTTCATAAGGGCAAAGATATAAAACTTCAAGAGCTTTTTCAAAAAGCTCTGCATCTTTTAAGGAAAAGCTCATAGAGTTTTTTTATCTTTGCACAAACGCATAAGCAGATGAAAGAAGATTTTGATATAAGAGAGCAACAACTCAGCAAGAAAGAACGCGATTTCGAGAATGCCCTCCGTCCGCTGAACTTCGAGGATTTCAACGGACAGGACAAGGTGGTCGACAATCTGCGTATCTTCGTGAAGGCGGCTCGCCTTCGTGCGGAAGCCCTTGACCATGTATTGCTTCATGGGCCTCCGGGCTTGGGAAAAACCACGCTAAGCAACATTATAGCGAATGAATTGGGGGTAGGGTTCAAGGTTACATCGGGGCCTGTGCTTGACAAGCCGGGCGATTTGGCGGGTGTGCTGACCAGCCTCGAACCGAACGATGTGCTTTTCATCGACGAAATCCATCGTCTGAGTCCGGTGGTGGAAGAATATTTGTATTCGGCGATGGAAGACTATCGCATTGACATCATGATAGACAAAGGCCCTTCGGCACGAAGCATTCAGTTGGAATTGAATCCGTTTACCCTTGTCGGAGCCACCACCCGTAGCGGTTTGCTGACGGCTCCTTTGCGAGCCCGTTTCGGCATTAACCTGCATTTGGAATATTACGATGACAGCATTTTGCGGCGTATCATCCAGCGTTCGGCAAGCATTTTGAATGTGCCTTGCGATGTGAAGGCGGCCGGTGAGATTGCTTCCCGAAGCCGAGGCACTCCTCGTATTGCCAATGCTTTGCTTCGCCGAGTGCGCGATTTTGCTCAGGTAAAGGGCGATGGAAGCATTGACATCGAGATAGCCCGTTATGCCCTCGAAGCCTTGAACATCGACCGTTATGGCTTGGATGAAATAGACAATAAGATACTTTGCACCATCATCGACAAGTTTAATGGCGGACCGGTGGGCTTGACTACCATCTCTACTGCTTTGGGAGAAGATCCAGGCACAGTAGAAGAAGTCTACGAACCATTCTTGATTAAGGAAGGTTTCTTGAAGCGTACACCTCGCGGAAGAGAGGTTACAGAGTTGGCATACAAGCATTTGGGGCGGAGTATGTTTAGAGAAAACACACTTTTTGATTAGTATGGCAGGATTAAAATCTCTACTGAAAGATACGGCGATTTATGGCATCAGCAGCATTGTAGGGCGTTTCTTGAACTACTTGTTGGTGCCTATCTATGCTGCTTCCATGTCGGCGGCTTCGGGCGGCTATGGCGTTGTAACCGAGATCTATGCATGGACGGCTTTGCTGATGGTTATCCTCACGTATGGCATGGAAACCACCTTTTTCCGTTTTGTCAACAAGGAGACGGAGAACCCGAAGAAGGTCTATTCCACCGTCTTGACGATGGTGGGAAGCTCTTCCTTGCTTTTTGCGGTCTTGGGCATGGCATTTCTTCAACCCATCGCCTCATTGATGGGCTATGCCGAACACCCCTGGTATGTGGGAATGATGATGTTGGTCGTGGCAATGGACGCTTTCCAATGCCTACCTTTCTCGTATCTCCGCTACAAGAGTCGGCCAATGGTGTTTGCCGGTTTGAAGATGTTGTTTATTGTGCTGAACATCGCCCTTAACCTTATTTACTATGTGAGCATGGGTGGAAACGATGTCTTCTATGCGTTCTTCTTCAACCTGATTTGCACCTCTATCATCATGCTTTTGCTCATTCCTCAACTGAAGTTTGGAGGAGGATTCGATGGGCAATTAGCCAAGCGGATGTTGAAATACGGTTATCCGATTTTAATCTTGGGCATTGCCGGAATCTTGAATCAAGTGGCCGACAAGATTATCTTCCGTCATGTCTATCCGGGCGAAGACGCACAAGTTCAGTTGGGCATTTATGGAGCCGCCAGCAAAATAGCCATGATTATGGCCATGCTTACCCAAGCTTTCCGCTATGCCTACGAGCCGTTTGTCTTTGCAAAAAGCAAGGACAAGGACAGTAAGGTGATGTATGCCAATGCAATGAAATATTTTATTATTTTTACATTGTTGGCTTTCTTGGCGGTGGTCTTTTACATCGACATTCTGAAATACATTCTTGCACCCGACTATTGGAGTGGTTTGAAAGTCGTTCCGATTGTGATGATGGCCGAAATCTTCATGGGCGTTTATTTCAACCTGTCCTTCTGGTATAAGTTGATTGATGAAACCAAGTGGGGAGCTTATTTCTCGTTTGCGGGTTGTGCGGTCTTGATTGCAATCAACGTGTTCTTTGTGCCGATTTATGGTTATATGGCTTGTGCATGGGCAGGCTTTGCCGGTTATGGAATAGCGATGTTGCTTTCTTACTTTGTCGGTCAGAAGAAATACCCCATCCATTACGATTTGAAAGCTATCGGCAAATATGTGGCCATAGCCATTGCCTTGCATTTGATTTCAGAAAGTTTGCCTTTCGAAAATGTATGGGCATTGTTGGCTATCCGTACTTTCCTGATGTTGGTCTTTGTAGGATACATTGTAAAGCATGATTTCCCGTTGCGGAGTTTGCCTGTGATTGGGAAGTATTTTAAGTAAATAATATAATATTCAACCGATTAACGACTGTAACCGGTTGAATATTATTACAGGATTGTAAGGCTTACTTTTCGTCCTAATCCTTGAAAGATTCTGAATAAGGTAGAAAGTTGTATATCCGTATGTCCGTTTTCAATACGTGATATATAACTTTTCTTTGTTCCGATTTTTGCAGCAAGTTGTTCTTGAGTCATACCCGCTTTCAAACGTTCTGCTTTCAATTGCTCACCGAGAATGAATGCTTC
>JAFTSK010000200.1 GCA_017467385.1 Bacteroidaceae bacterium | reverse complement strand
TGTATGAAAGTCTTTACAGTTATATCCATACCGGCGAGCTGGCCACTTATCATCGAAGCAATATCTATTACAACGGAAAGATAAACGATTGGAATATTGATTTCAATGCAGACGGTCTGTGGAATGATACCAAAAACACCCAAGAGACCGATGAAAAGATTACGGAAGGAACAAGCGGCAATCCAGACCGGAGTGTAACTACCATTGATACCAAACGGAATGAACTTTATGCGGCCAAGTTGGTGGTTTCTCGTCCTTTGGCAAAAGGAAATTTCTCTTTGGGAGCAGAGTATTCGCACAATAGTCGGAACACGACATACTATAATGCAGAAGGTATCATCGAAAACAACGAAGCTCAAATAAAGGAAGGAGCTACTTCAGCCTTTATCCAATACGACCGCAGATTCAATCAAATCCATCTACAAACCGGTCTACGTTACGAACATGTAGCATTTGATTATTATGATGCAGGAAAGCATGTAGACGAACAGAGCAAGAAGTATAATCATGTGTTCCCTTCCATATCGCTTAGCTTTCCGGTAAAGAAAATTCAGATGCAACTCGGTTATGCTCGGGATATTACTCGTCCGTCGTATTGGAATCTGAGAACCAACACTACCTACGTCAATAAATATACTTACGAAACCGGAAATCCTTTCTTGATGCCTTCCATCAGCGATAACATTACGTGGAGTACTTCCTATAAATGGCTCAATGTATATGTAGGTTATTCTCATATAAAAGATGCCATCGTCAACCAGACGGTTACCTATTCGGAGAATGATCCGACAGTTTCTTTGCTTACAGTGCTTAACTCACCGGATTATGATAAGGTTTCGGCTTCTGTGAACCTGAGTCCTCAAATGGGTATTTGGAATCCTCGATTGAATTTGTATGTGGAGAAACAATGGTATTGGGCAGAAACTCCCGATGGTAAAGAAATGTTTGGAACTCCTCTTTGGATGATTCGTTTCAGTAACAATCTGAGATTACCAAAAGGTTTTCTTTTGGATGTAACCGGTAGTTTTGTCTCCAAAGGTCATTCCGAAAATGTCTGTATGAACAAGCCGAGAGTGGATATGAGTGCGTCATTGCACAAGAGTTTCTTCAACGAGAGTCTTATCGTCCAACTGAATGCCAACAATATTTTGGAATCCAAACAGAATGTTACCATTTATAGCGGAATACGGTCATTGCAACAAACTCAAGTATTGCACAGACAGATTTCTCTCACTCTTCGTTACAAGTTCAACACGACTCAGAGCAAGTACAAAGGAACAGGTGCAGGGCAGAGTCAAAAGAAACGTATGTAAGGGAATAAGGGGAGTTTATCGGAGTTAGTGAAAAACTTCCCATAAATGAATTTGTTATAAAAGAAAAAATGTATCTTTGTCTTACGGATATATACTAATAATGAAATATATGGAAAGAACTGTTTTTACCCCAGCCCAACGAGAAGTACTCGATGTTATGTCTTGTATGCAGACAGATGAAGATTTACAAGCTCTGAAGACTGTTCTGGTACAGTTTCTGAACGACAGATTACAACGGGAACTTGACCGTTTGTGGGATAGTGGAACTATTGATGAAGTTAAAATGAACGAATGGCGTAATACTCACTATCGTACTCCTTATAGACAATGAAAAAACGTCGTGTAGTGGTACTCGATACCAATTGTTTAGTCCAGAGCATTTCGCAAAGAAGTAATTATTATCCGGTATGGAAAAGTTTTATTGCCGCTAACCAAAAACCACCTACCTTTGCAACATCGGAAACAATAAAAACAAGCATTATGAAAAACTTTACACACATTAAAACTTTATTAGTAGCTCTATTAGTGAATGTCGTATCAGAGTCAATGGCTCAAACCAATATCCGTCCTTACGAATGTTGGAACGAAATAGCTTTTGTATCGCTAAGTGGTCATCAACCGGCCAATTATGTAAGAAAGGATAATAATTGGGAGATCTTATATATTTTACGTACACCTCATACGATAGAAGAATTGAATAGCATGGGTATACAATGCAATCAAAGTCAACTAATGTTGCTTGAAATGGGAGGGCTTATTAAAAAAGAAGGTAAAAAATGGCAGACACAAATCCCTATATTGGACGAAGACCAAACTAATCATTTGAGAAAATACAGTAAAGAAGTTGCCAATAAAATCTATACAACGACTAAAAAGGATTTTAAGCAATTTATGAACAGAATAAGTGCAATGGGCTTTGAAAACAATACAGCTTCTTTGATATTCTCTTATTTGTTGGACGGAAGAATGTGGACGAAACTTGTTTTGTTTGAAGATATCAACAATCATCTTACTTGGAGTGGCTGTTATTGGGTTCTGTATGATGCAAGAAAAGGAGTCTCGTTAGGTACTAATGCTTATGGAAAACGGAATATGATTGTTACATACGGTGTTTCATCTGAAATTGTACCAAGTCATAAAGCGATGAAGGAGTGCGCTTATGAGATAGAGAAATATGGTAAGATAAACAATCAGGAACTGGTTCAACAATTGCTCCCTTATGGTATAGTCGATACTGATGGAAATTTGACCGTTCCTGTTATAAAAAAGGACAACAATCCATTAAAGGAGGCAGTCAGTATACTGATGGACAAAATAAGTGCAGGGCTTAAAGAAAGTGTTGCTCCTATTAGAAACCTATACGGCATAAATAGCGATAATCTGACTACCGTTATATTGTATCACGAAGTAATGTGGGATCTAATAGATTTGTTGATAGAAAAAGAAAACCTCAAGATTCCGGAAATACTAAAAGATGAAAATGCCGAAAAATCTTTGCTCAAGCATGTCGCTTTTTATATCGAAGGTGGATTGATGAATTGATGGGAACTGTAGGAAATAATTAAAAAAACGGCTTTATTGTTTCCTTCAAAATGCTTGTGCCGTTTTTAGGCTGTGGTCATCAACCGCAGCCTTTTTCCGGTTAAATTCTTTGAAGAATACAATAAGAAATGTTAGCTTTGTAGTATGAAAAAGTTTCTTTATTACATATTATCAGGTTATCTTATTCTATCGGTGTTTTCTTGTCAACAGCATCGTAGTAATGTCGAGTGGATTCGCTTGGCAAACGAACAAGTGTACAAGGATGTAGATAGTCTGGAAACTCTTTTGGGAAATATAAAAAGACCGCTGGAGCTGAAAGGCAAAGAACGGTTGCTGTATGGCTGGCTGTCAGGGTATCTCCATGCAAAGAGAGAGACATCGATGGTGGAAGATTCGTTGCTCCTTCCATTGGCAGATACTTACATCGCCAGTCCGGATACGACACGAAAACTGCTGTCTTATTGGTTGAAAGCCCGATATACAGGTTGGCAGAAAAAGCATGAGGAAGCATTTGCTTTATACGAAGAAGGGTTCCGGAAGGCCTCCGAACTGAAAGATACGTTTTGGATGCAGGAGATGTTGCTGGAACAAGGAAAGATGTATCGGTTTGTGTGGCAGGATTACCCGAACTGCACCAACACGTTCCGTAGGATTGTGGCCTTGAAAGAACACCACTTGCTGGTTTATTCATTGGGACTTGCGATGGCATTGGAAAGGAATGATTCGGCGGTTTATTACATGAATCGTGCGGCCGAACTCAGTATACAGGAGAAAGACACCGCACAAGCTGTTTTCTTTCTTCAGAACATGATGGAGTCTCAGATATATGCCTTGAATGCTTATCAGGAAGCGGTTTATACAGCGCAGAGATTGATTTGGGAAAATGAACATCTGCAGTTGAATAACAATACACTTGTGGAGGCTTGTTATGAATGTATGACACAGTCCTATCTGAAAATGATGAAATTGGATTCTGCCCAATACACGCTGAACAAGGCCGACTCGATGGCACAAACAATGGGATTCAAGCATCCGCATACCAAAAATGTATTGTCTTTGTATCAGGCTTTGATAGATTATACCCGCGAACATCGTTTTGATCTGACGGATATGGCGCAGTACAACAATCTTCTCTATGAAAAGCTGAAAGATGAACAGAAGAATACGTATCAATTAAAAGGCTCGAACGAACAACTTACCGCCGATGCGTTGGTCTTGATGGTGGAGAAACAACGGACACGTTTCTCCTTGATGGTGGTACTGTTGGTGGCTGTCTCTTTGGCGATGGCCATTGTCATTGTAGTAAATCTTTATCGCCGTAAGTTGCGAATCAGCAAGGAACAAATCAACGGCTTCATTCTTGCCCAGCAGAAGAATGAAGGAATCATTCGTCGCAACGAACAGATGATAGCTGACCTGCAAAGTCAGATAGCCGATGGTCAGGAAGCACAGGAACAGTTGGAAGAACAGAAAGTTGCCCTTAGTATCCTGCAACAACAAACCGAAGCCTTGAAACAGGAGAACGCCGGTTTGCAGCAACGCATCGAAAAATACAAGCACCAGCCTACGGAAGAAGAAATCGAGAAGCTGAAAGCGAATGCCAGCCGTATGCAACAATTGGAAGAACGTGAACGCGAACTGACGGCCGAACTTGCCAACAACAACGAACTGATGCGGAAGCTTCGGGAAAAGCCCAAGTTTTTAGGACCTGCCGAATGGAAGAAATTGGAAGAGATAACCAACCGAATTTACAATCGTTTTACCGAACGTCTCAAAACGCAATACAATCATCTGACGGAAGTGGACATCCAGTTATGTATTCTGTTGAAACTCCGCTTTACCGTATCACAAATAGCCATTCTGACCGCTACTTCCCCTTCTTCCGTCTCCGTACAGAAGAACCGCTTGAAGAAGCGTCTGCTGCAAAACGACGAACATCTGTTTGATAACGGTCAGACATTAGATATGTATTTGTGGGTATATTAAAAGAGGATGTGTCGAAATGCACATCCTCTTATTTTATCTATCTCTTCACGATAATGAAGAAAGCTCTTCACGTAGGTGAAGAGGGCTTTCAACTTAGGTGAAAATCACTCTCCACCCACGTGGAAAAGAAAAAATCCAAAACAGGGAAATAAAAAGAGGGTGTGTGAACCACATGCAGATGGTAACATTTTTACATGGGGGTTCCTGACACACCCACTTATGCTTTATGCGGATAATCAATTGTATAATGTAATCCTCGGCTTTCCTTGCGTTCCATTGCCTGACGGGTAATCAGATAACCGATATTGATCATGTTACGCAGTTCGCAAAGCTCGCGGGAAGCTTTACAACGCTTGAAGAGACGTTCGGTTTCCTCATACAGAATATCCAAACGGTTCCAAGCACGAATCAAACGGATATTGCTTCGCACGATACCTACATACGCTTCCATGATCTGGTTTACTTCCTTCATGCTCTGGGTGATGAGTACCAATTCTTCCGGATTCATGGTACCCTCGGCGTTCCATTCCGGAATGTCTTCGTTACATTCATAACGGTCAATCACACTCAAGGCGTGTTTAGCGGCCGCATTCGCATACACCACTGCTTCAATAAGGGAATTGGAAGCCAAACGGTTGCCACCATGAAGTCCGGTACAAGAACATTCGCCGATGGCATACAGACGACCAATACTGCTCTGTCCGTTCAAGTCTACCTTGATACCTCCACACAAATAGTGGGCAGCCGGTGCTACCGGAATATAATCTTTGGTTATGTCGATACCTATACTGAGACACTTCTTGTAAATGTTCGGGAAATGTTTCTTGGTTTCTTCCGGATCTTTATGGGTTACATCCAGATATACATGGTCTTCTCCTCGGAGCTTCATTTCATTGTCAATGGCACGAGCCACAATATCACGTGGAGCCAATGAGAGACGCGAATCGTATTTCTGCATGAATTCCTTTCCGTCTTTCGTTTTCAGGATTCCTCCATAACCACGCATGGCTTCTGTAATCAAGTAGCTGGGACGGTCTCCCGGATGATAGAGGGCGGTCGGGTGGAACTGAATGAACTCCATATCCTTTACGATTCCTTTGGCACGATATACCATTGCAATGCCGTCTCCGGTAGCTACCAATGGGTTGGTAGTCTGGCGGTAAACAGCCTCACAACCACCGGTGGCCATGACGGTTACTTTGGAAAGGAAGGTATCCACTTCTCCGGTTTCTTCATTTAGTACGTATGCACCATAACATTTGATACCTTGTGTATGGCGGGTAACGATAATGCCCAAATGGTGTTGGGTAATGATTTCAACGGCATAGAAATGGGTAAAGACGGTAATGTTGGGATGAGCTTTTACGGCTTCGATGAGGCTGGTCTGGATTTCGGCTCCTGTGTTGTCCTTGTGGTGTAGGATACGGAATTCGGAATGTCCTCCTTCTTTGTGGAGGTCGAATTCTCCGTCTTCTTTCTTGTCGAAGTCCACTCCCCACTTGATGAGTTCTTCAATCTGTGCCGGAGCTTCTCGGACTACTTTTTCTACGGCAGAACGGTCGCTTATCCAGTCGCCGGCAATCATTGTATCTTCAATGTGTTTATCAAAATTGTCTACTTTCAAGTTGGTAACGGAAGCAATTCCTCCTTGTGCATAATAGGTATTTGCTTCTTCCAATCCGGCTTTACATATCAAAGCCACTTTGCCCTTGTGAGCCACTTTCAGGGCAAAACTCATACCGGCTATTCCCGAACCGATAACGAGGAAATCAAATTTTCTTACCATAATGAATATGCTTTATGCTGCAAAACTAATAAAATCCTTTTTTCATTGTACTTTTTAATGGCAATAATTGATAAATTTATTATCTTGCAGGCAAATTTGATAACAATGAACAGAATATTCTATTCAAAAGTGGGTTGGTGGTATTACGCATTGATTGCTCTCATGGGCGGTTGGATGGTTTACCTGTTTTGGGTAAAGGAAATCCTTGTGGCCTTTCTTTTCATGGCCATTACCTCATTTATGATAAAGATGTTGACCGGTATGCGTTATATCATTACCTCCGAAGATAAGTTGGTAATCGAATACGGACTCACGTTCCTGAAGCCGATAGAGATTCCGCTTTCAGACATCGTAAAGATAGAACGCAAGTTCAATCCGCTTAGTTCACCGGCCTTGTCGATGGACCGGATTGAGGTTTATTTCCGAACCGCTAACGCAGGAACAAAATCGGTTTGTATCTCGCCCAAGAATCGGGAGGAGATGATCAAGGTATTCCAGAAACGGAACGGAAACATCAGTTATAAAGACAATCGAAAATAACTTTAAATATCTATACAAATGAAATATCAATTGGCAATTATAGGCGGCGGTCCTGCGGGATATACAGCTGCTGAAGCGGCAGGAAAGGCCGGTTTGAGTGTAGTGTTGTTCGAGAAGAAGAGCTTGGGCGGTGTGTGTCTGAACGAAGGTTGTATCCCGACCAAGACATTGCTTTACTCTGCCAAAGTGTATGATTATGCCAAACATGCCAACAAGTATGCGGTTACGGTACCGGAAGCTTCGTTCGACTTGGGTAAGATTGTAGCCCGCAAACAGAAGGTGGTACGCAAGTTGGTGTTGGGTATCAAGGCCAAGCTTACGGCTCATGGTGTGAACATCGTGACCGGAGAAGCAACCGTAGTCGACAAGAATACCGTAAAGTGTGGCGAGGAAACTTACGAATGTGATAACCTCTTGCTTTGTGCCGGTAGCGATACGTTCATTCCGCCTATCCCGGGTGTGGAAGAGGTGGATTACTGGACTCATCGCGATGCACTCGACAACAAGGAAGTACCTGCATCATTGGCTATTGTGGGTGGTGGTGTCATCGGTATGGAGTTTGCATCGTTTTTCTGCTCGTTGGGTGTGAAGGTAACGGTTATTGAAATGATGGACGAAATCCTCGGCGGTATGGACAAGGAACTCTCGGCCATGCTTCGGGCAGAATATGCCAAGAAGGGTATCAAGTTCCTGTTGAGTACGAAAGTAGTGGGCTTCTCGAAGGTCGAAGAAGGCATTACCGTATCGTATGAAAACGCCGAAGGTGCGGGTAGTGTTACCGCTGAAAAACTGTTGATGAGTGTAGGCCGTCGTCCGGTCATGAAGGGATTGGGCTTGGAAAATCTGAACTTGGAACTGACCGAACGCAAGTGCATCAAGGTAGACGAACATCTCCAGTCGTCGGTACCGGGTGTGTATGTTTGTGGTGACTTGAACGGGGTTTCACTTTTGGCACATACAGCAGTTCGTGAAGCCGAAGTAGCTGTGCATCATATCATCGGTAAGGAAGACAAGATGAGCTATCAGGCCATTCCGGGTGTAGTGTACACCAATCCGGAAATCGCATCGGTAGGCATGAGTGAAGAAGCCTTGAAAGCACAAGGTATCGCTTACCAGGCATTGAAGTTGCCGATGGCTTACAGCGGTCGTTTCGTGGCCGAGAACGAAGGTGTGAACGGTGTATGCAAGGTATTGGCTGCCGAAGACGGAACCGTACTGGGTGCCAGCATGTTGGGTAATCCGGCTTCTGAACTGATCATCATTGCGGGATTGGCAATTGAAGACGGTAAGAAAGTGGAAGACTGGAAACGTTATGTGTTCCCGCACCCGACAGCCGGAGAAATTTTTAGAGAATTCTGATTTATTACACATTTCCCCTCTTGAGAGGGGATTAAGGTGTGTGTGAGACACATACAGATTAGTTTTTTCACTTGGGTGTTTTTAACACACCCCCTTCCCCCCTCTCAAGAGGGGGAACAAGGATAATGACATTATGAAAAGATTATTTACATTATTCTTATTGACCATTGCTGTTTGCTGTATACAAGCCCAGCCGCTTGCCCAGCGGCTGGATTCTTTATTGAATGATCCGTTATTGACAACCTCTGAGGTTGGTATTACTGTATTCGACCTCACTACCGGCGAATCGCTTTTCCGTTACCAGGACGAGAAGCTGTACCGACCGGCATCTACCGAGAAGGTCATCACTTCCGTAACGGCATTGGCTCGGTTGGGTACGGATTATACGATGGATACCCGTTTGCAATACACCGGTCGGATAGAGAACGATACCTTGAAGGGTAGTCTTTATTTGGTGGGTGGTTTCGATCCGGAGTTCATGGGCGAGGATTTGGATTCTTTGGTTGAGGCCATTACTCGAAGCGGTATCCGTTACATTACGGATACATTGGCGGCCGATGTGTCGATGATGGATTCCGTCTATTGGGGACCGGGTTGGTCGTGGGATGATGTACCTCATTCTTTCCAACCTTATCTTTCGCCTTTGATGTTGAATAGGGGATGTGTGGATGTTACTGTAACTCCTATCCAAAAGGATTCTTTGCCTCAGGTACTTTGTGTACCGGCTTCCGACTATTACAAAGTGAAAAACGAAGCCATCAGTCATCAGCCCCAGGCCGGTAAGTTGAAGATTACCCGCAACTGGCTGCACAATGGTAATCTGATTCATATTACCGGCAATGTAGCAAAGACCACTACCAAGACATTGAGTGTTTATACATCGAAGGATTTCTTTTTCCATACGTTTGTCAGCCGTTTGAGGGAGAGAGGAGTGGAAGCTCGTACAACCGGATTTGCCGAATGTCCGCAATCGGATTCGCTAACTGTTGTTTCTCCACTTTTTACATTGAGCCGACCGATAGGCGAGGTGTTGAAGCAGATGATGAAGGAAAGCGACAACCTTTGTGCGGAGAGTATGTTCTACCATTTGGCTGCAAAATATGCCGCCCGTAAACAGGTAAATGCCGATGATGGAACCGATGCTATTAATGATTTTATGAAAACAGGTTTGGGCTTTAATCCGGAGTATTACCGGATAGCCGATGGGAGTGGAGTTTCCTTGTACAACTATGTTTCCCCCCGTTTGATGTTGGAATATTTGAAGTTTGCTTATTATCATGCAGAAATTTTCCAACCTTTCTATGAATCCTTGCCGATTGCCGGAGTGGATGGC
>JAFTSK010000199.1 GCA_017467385.1 Bacteroidaceae bacterium | reverse complement strand
TTCGTCCAATGTCAGCTGATAGGCACGAACGGCTTTTTGAGGTTGGTTGAATGTCATACAGAAATCGCACCAGACATCGCGAAATTTTTGACTATTATTCTCGTTATGGCCTGCTACTTTGGCTCTTTCCAACCAGGTTTCGGCATAATCCTTCTGGTTGTTGTCCATGTAATCCATCGCAATGTCCAACAAAACTTCCTCGGATTCATTCTCTGCGGCGGCCAATTCAAGGAACACGTCTTCAGCTTCTGCGAAAAGACCTTCTTCCATTAGAAGATCAGCCTTCAAGAATTTTACTTCTCTATCAGAAGTGTCTTCTATCAGGTCTAAGATTTGATAGGCTTTATCAATCTTTCCTTTGATGCACAGAGAACGGGCCTTGAACACCAACGCGTCTGTATTGTTGGGATGTAACTTTAAAGCATACTCAATAGCCTTGTCTGCTTTCTTATCATTCCCCTGAGAAGCATAATACTCGGCAATATCTGTCAGCTCTTCTGCATCAAAGTAAACTGAGGTATGACTTTTGGTCATACCTTCATATTTAGCCAATATCTCTCTAAATTCCGGTTCTTCAAAATAAGAAGAGAGGTCGTTATTCATAGGCTGATAAGTTATTTATTGATTTTGCTCCATGTATCTTTCAAGGAGACTGTACGGTTGAACACCAAATGTTCAGGGGTAGAATCCTTATCTACATTGAAATAGCCGATACGCTGGAATTGTAAGTAATCCAACGGCTTGGCGTTTTCCAAATACTTTTCTACATAACATTCCGTCAATACCTTCAAAGAATCCGGATTAATCATTTCCTTCATGGCTTCTAATGCATCGCAATTCTTAGCTTCGCGGATGTCAGCCATCTCATCGCGTGGGTTTTCTACCTTCCACAGACGGTCGTACAAACGGACTTCTGCCTTTAAGCAATGATTGCAACTTACCCAATGCAATGTACCCTTTACCTTACGGCTGCTTCCTGGCATACCTGTCTTGGTATCCGGATCGTATTCTGCATATACTTCGACAATGTTACCATTTTCATCCTTCTTGCAACCGGTACATTTCACGATGTAGGCATTCTTCAAGCGTACTTCTTGTCCTGGAGTCATACGGAAATACTTCTTTGGGGCATCTTCCATGAAGTCTTCGCGTTCCATCCACAACTCGCGGCTGAACTGGATAGTATGGCTTCCGGCATTCAAGTCTTCCGGATTGTTGATGGCTTCCATTTCTTCTACCTGACCTTCCGGATAGTTGGTAATAATCAGCTTCACCGGATTGATGACGGCCGATACGCGAGTAGAACGGGCGTTCAAGTCTTCGCGTACTGCACTTTCGAGCAATGCGAAATCGTTCAACGCATCGTAAGTGGTATAACCAATCTTATCAACAAACTTACGGATAGACTCCGGAGAATAACCACGACGACGGAAACCACATAGTGTCGGCATTCGTGGATCGTCCCAGCCGTTTACCAAACCTTCCTTCACCAAAATAAGTAGGTTACGCTTACTCATCAACGTATAGTTCAAGTTCAACTTGTTGAATTCATACTGACGAGGACGGTTGTCGTCCAAGTCTTTTTCGTCTTTTACCCAGTCTACAAACAAGTCGTACAACGGACGATGAGGAACAAATTCCAACGTACAAAGTGAGTGGGTTACTCCCTCAAAGAAATCGCTTTGACCATGTGCAAAGTCGTACATCGGGTAAGCCTTCCAAGTTTCGCCTGTGCGATGATGGGCGGCCTTTACTACACGATAGATGATAGGATCGCGGAAGTGCATGTTGGGGCTGGTCATATCAATCTTGGCACGAAGCACCATCTTGCCTTCCTCGATTTCGCCGGAGTTCATCTTTTCAAATAAAGCAAGACTCTCTTCTGCCGGACGATTACGGTAAGGGCTTTCCGTACCTGGTTGGGTAGGGGTTCCCTTCTGTGCGGCAATCTGTTCGGAAGTCTGTTCGTCTATATAAGCTTTTCCTCCTTTAATTAAGCGCACCGCGAAATCCCAAAGTTGTTGGAAGTAGTCGGAAGCATAATATTCGTTTCCCCATTGGAAGCCCAACCATTGGATGTCTTCCTTGATGGCTTCCACATATTCCATGTCTTCCTTAGTAGGGTTGGTGTCGTCGAAGCGGAGGTTACATACACCGCCATATTTTGCTGCAATTCCGAAGTCCAAGCAGATAGCTTTAGCATGACCGATGTGAAGGTATCCGTTGGGTTCGGGCGGGAAACGGGTTTGCACGCGGTTTCCGTTCTTGCCTTCTTTTAAGTCATTCTCTATTGCTTGTTCGATGAAGTTGAGACTTTTCTTCTCAGTTGCTTCTGTTGCATTCAATTCAGTCATAGTCTTTTCTTTCTTTTACATCATTTGAGGTGCAAAAATACACAAACTTTTTGGTATATACATTATAAAAAAGAAAAATCTCTCGGCTTTTTTCTTGCTTTGTGAAGATATATAAAACTTTTTCTCTTTACAGATGATAATTTTTACTGTAATCAATAATTACAAATAAACTTGTGTTTCTCCCAAATAAAACGTAAAAATATAGAAATGTAAGAAAAAAAGCCCCTATTTTCTTTCCGAAACCAAAATTTTACTATCTTTGTCATGTAATTGGCAAAGATGCTGGGGTAAGACGAAAGTTTTTTTAGCAAATTGTTAGAATAACCCCAAAACATGTTAAGTAACATGCTTTTTTTATTTGATAGTTTGAGAAAAAACCCGCATCTTTGTAGAGTTATCCTGAAAACAATCTTTTTACCTTAAAAAACTAATACCTATTGAAAACAAAAAAGGAGTCTTTGTGAAAAGATTCCTTTTTTACTTTTTAATCTATATGAAATAGAAAAGGATTTACAATATTCTTTAAACAAGCGCTTTTGAAAATAGCTCAAAAGCTTTTCTTGAAAAGATGCAAAGCTTTTTAAAAAATCTCTTCAACTTTTCAATAGCTCATGAATTATTATGTATATTTGCAAATAAAAAAACATAGCACATGGCACAGCCGTTAGCAGAACGATTAAGACCAAAGACGTTAGACGAGTACATCGGGCAGAAACATTTAGTTGGCACCGGTGCTATCCTTCGTAAAATGATAGAAGCCGGACGTATTTCGTCCTTTATCCTCTGGGGACCTCCCGGAGTGGGGAAGACCACATTGGCACAAATCATTGCCAACAAGTTGGAAACCCCTTTCTTTACATTGAGTGCGGTTACAAGTGGTGTGAAAGATGTGCGCGAAGTCATCGAAAAAGCCCGTAACAGCCGTTATTTCAATCAGGCCAGTCCGATTCTTTTTATTGACGAAATACATCGTTTCAGCAAATCGCAACAAGACTCTTTGTTGGGCGCGGTGGAGACAGGGGTGGTTACATTGATTGGAGCCACCACCGAGAATCCTTCTTTTGAAGTCATTCGGCCGCTGTTGTCGCGTTGTCAGCTTTATGTGCTGAAGTCGTTGGAGAAAGACGATTTATTGGAGTTGCTTCAGAATGCTCTCCGGAAAGACGTATATTTAAAGGAAAAAGACATCGAACTGGAAGAAACGGATGCCATGCTTCGCTATTCGGGAGGCGATGCGCGAAAGCTCCTTAATATATTGGAATTGGTGGTGGAAGCAGATACATCTACCGATAAGATTGTCATCACCAACGAAAAGGTGTTAGAAAGGCTTCAGCAGAATCCGTTGGCTTACGACAAGGAAGGCGAGATGCATTATGACATCATTTCGGCCTTTATCAAGTCCATTCGAGGAAGCGATCCCGATGGAGCTTTGTATTGGTTGGCACGCATGGTCGAAGGGGGAGAAGATCCCGCATTCATCGCCCGTCGTTTGGTTATCTCGGCTTCCGAAGACATCGGTTTAGCCAATCCGAATGCATTGCTATTAGCCAATGCCGCTTTCGATGCCGTCATGAAAATCGGTTGGCCGGAAGGAAGGATACCTTTGGCAGAAGCAACGGTCTATTTGGCCACCAGTCCGAAGAGTAATTCAGCCTATGAGGGCATCAACCAGGCATTGGAGCTGGTTCGTGAAACGGGCAATCTGCCAGTGCCTTTGCATCTTCGTAATGCTCCCACCAAGCTTATGAAGCAGTTGGGGTATGGAAAAGATTATAAGTATGCTCATGCCTATCAAGGAAATTTTGTCAAACAACAGTTCTTGCCCGACGAGGTGGCCGACACCCGTATTTGGCATCCGCAAGCCAATCCACAGGAAGCCAAGTTGAAAGAACGGATGCAAAGCTTGTGGGGAGAACGATTCAAAGAATAACAGGAATATGGAAATCAGAGTTTTAGATGGCTATTGCTTAAATCCCGGCGATCTGTCATGGGAAGAAATGGGGCGTTTGGGGAATCTGGTTGTTTACGACCGCACTTTTCCGGCCGAGTTACTCGAACGGGCAAAGGATGCAGAAGTCTTGATAGCCAACAAGACACTCATTACAGCAGAGAATATGGCGGCTTTGCCAAAGTTAAAATACATCGGCGTGCTGGCCACCGGTTATAATGTGGTCGACATCGAAGCCGCAAAAGAACGGGGAATCATCGTAACAAATATCCCCGCATATAGTACGGATTCGGTGGCACAGATGGTCTTTGCCCATTTGTTGAACATCACCCAACGAGTAAGCTATTACGCCGAAAAGAACCGTCAGGGAGTCTGGTCGGCCAATGCTGATTTTTGTTATTGGGATTCCTGTTTGATGGAACTTAGCGGCAAATGGATGGGAATTGTGGGGTTTGGCAACATTGGTCAGGCTACGGCTCGCATTGCTTCGGCGTTTGGTATGAACGTAGGCGTGTACACTTCGAAAAGTCAGGCAGAGCTTCCGGAAGGATTCAAAAAGATGGAGCTGGACGAATTGTTTAAAACTTGTGATGTAGTAAGCCTTCATTGTCCGTTGACTTCAACCACAAAGGAAATGGTCAATGCCACCCGTCTGAAGAGCATGAAGCCTACTGCTATCCTGATAAACACCGGTCGTGGTCCTCTGATAAACGAACAAGACTTAGCCGAAGCCTTAAATACAGGAGTTATTGCCGCAGCAGGATTGGACGTACTTTCTACGGAACCCCCTACACCTGACAATCCATTGCTGACGGCTCGTAATTGCTTTATCACCCCTCATATTGCCTGGGCAACCAAAGAAGCCCGTAGCCGACTCATGCAGATTGCTGTAGCGAACTTGAAAGGGTACATGGAAGGGCATGTAATTAATAATGTAGCAAAGTAAGTGGTTATGGAAAAAGAAAGGATAGAAAAGGCAGTAGCTTTGTTTAAGGAAGGCTTTAATTGTTCGCAAGCAGTAGTTGCCGCATTTGCTGATAAATACGGATTTACTCGTGAACAGGCATTGCATATGTCGGCCTCTTTTGGGGGAGGGATTGGACGAATGAGAGAAACTTGTGGGGCGGCTTGTGGGTTGTTCATGTTGGCCGGTCTGGAAACCGGTTCGACGGAAGGAGCAGACCGCGAAGGAAAAGCTGCCAACTATGCATTGGTTCAAGAACTTGCCAAACAGTTTATCGAACGAAACGGAGCTTTGAAATGTGCCGATTTATTAGGTTTATCCAAGAAAGAACCGGTTGTTTCCACTCCCGAAGCTCGGACAGAGAAGTATTATGCCAAGCGTCCTTGTGCAAAAATGGTAGAAGAGGCCGCCCGTATCTGGTGTGAATATCTTGAAAAACAAGCCGAAAGTAGGCAGAAACAGCCTTAAATGTTTAAAAAAATATAAAAACGTACTTGGTTTTTCTTTACAAAATATGCTGTAAAGCATAAAAGTTGTATCTTTGCAACGCAAAAGAAAGCCAATCATTCGTATTCGGATGATAACGATCGTTTAACTTAAAACCATAATTAAGAATGTTAAAAGAAAAAGCAGGTGCTTTGGCCGGACAAATCTGGACAGCATTGAACGAAACCGAAGGTTTGACACAGAAACAAATCAAGAAAGCAGCAAAGTTGAAAGCAGACAAGGATTTTTTCTTGGGCTTAGGTTGGTTGTTGAGAGAAGATAAGGTTGCTGTTTCTGAAGTAGAAGGTGAAATCTTTGTAAAATTGGTGTAAGAAAGAATTGTTTCTATAAAAAATGCGTTGGCGTGTCTTTTAGATATTGACCAACGCATTTTTTTTATATCTTTGCAGGGATAAACAAAATAAGGATGAAACACATACGTAATTTTTGCATTATAGCGCATATTGATCACGGTAAGTCTACGTTGGCCGACCGTTTGTTGGAATATACCCAGACCATTAAGGTTACAGAAGGACAGATGCTGGATGATATGGATTTGGAGAAGGAGAGAGGAATCACCATCAAAAGCCATGCCATCCAGATGGAGTACACTTATAAAGGCGAGAAATATGTCTTGAACCTGATTGACACTCCGGGACACGTGGACTTCTCGTATGAAGTCTCTCGTTCGATTGCTGCCTGCGAAGGAGCTTTGTTGGTGGTTGATGCTTCTCAAGGTGTACAGGCACAGACCATATCCAACCTTTACATGGCTTTGGAACATGACCTCGAAATCATTCCTGTCATGAACAAGTGCGACATGGATAGTGCCATGCCCGACGAAGTGGAAGATGAAATCGTAGACCTCTTGGGCTGTAAACGGGAAGAAATTATCCGAGCATCCGGAAAGACCGGCTTAGGGGTAAAAGAAATCTTGGCGGCGGTGGTGGAACGTATTCCACATCCGGAAGGTGATGAAGAAGCTCCATTGCAAGCTTTGATTTTTGACTCTGTGTTCAACTCTTTCCGAGGAATCATTGCTTACTTTAAGATAGAAAACGGCATTATCCGAAAGGGAGATAAGGTAAAGTTCTTCAATACAGGCAAGGAATATGATGCCGATGAAATCGGAGTATTGAAGATGGATATGATTCCTCGACAAGAACTTTGTACCGGAGATGTAGGTTATATCATTTCGGGAATTAAGACCTCAAAAGAAGTAAAGGTAGGGGATACCATTACCCACATTGCCCGTCCTTGCGACAAGGCCATTGCCGGTTTTGAAGAAGTAAAACCGATGGTGTTTGCCGGGGTATATCCGATTGAAGCAGAAGATTACGAAAACCTTCGTGCTTCGTTGGAAAAGTTGCAGTTGAATGATGCTTCTCTGACATTCACTCCGGAGTCTTCGGTGGCTTTGGGCTTTGGCTTCCGTTGCGGTTTTTTGGGATTGCTTCACATGGAAATCATTCAGGAACGTCTGGATCGAGAATTCGATATGAACGTTATTACCACTGTACCAAACGTTTCGTACATGATATACGATAAGCATGGTGAAGCGAAAGAAGTACACAATCCATCGGGAATGCCGGAAGTTACGTTGATTGACCATATCGAGGAACCGTATATTCGTGCGTCTGTCATCACTTCGACCAATTACATAGGTCCTATCATGACGTTGTGTTTGGGTAAGCGTGGAGAGCTTGTCAAGCAGGAATACATTTCGGGTAACAGAGTGGAAATCTTCTACGACATACCGTTGGGAGAAATCGTTATTGACTTCTATGATAAGCTAAAGAGTATTTCAAAGGGATATGCTTCGTTTGACTATCACATGAACGGTTTCCGACCATCCAAGCTGATTAAATTGGATATTTTGCTAAATGGTGAACCGGTGGATGCCTTGTCTACTTTGACACACGTAGACAATGCTGAAACTTTCGGTCGTCGTATGTGCGAAAAGTTGAAAGAGTTGATTCCAAGACAGCAGTTTGACATTGCGATTCAGGCGGCTATTGGTGCGAAGATTATCGCCCGAGAAACCATCAAACAGGTACGTAAAGACGTTACTGCCAAATGTTACGGGGGCGACGTAAGCCGTAAACGTAAATTGTTGGAAAAACAGAAGAAGGGTAAGAAACGTATGAAACAGATTGGTAATGTAGAAGTACCTCAAAAGGCTTTCCTTGCAGTATTGAAGCTCGATTAAAGACTCCTAATTCTCCCTCTTAGTGAGGGAGAACCTAAAAGAATTATTAACCTTAAAAATCATAACAACATGAAGTTTTTGTCTATTTGTGCATTAAGTCTTGGTTTGTTACTGATGAACGTTTCTTGTACAGGAAACCGTTTATTTAGTGATGATGCCGAGTTTGCCGTTGTACAGGACGATTTTAATAATCGTGCTGCTTCCTTGAATCAAGGAGACTTATTCAAGGTGTTTGATCAAGAGATAACGACTCCTCAACGGGAAGCGTTGACTTTCCTCTATGCTTATATGCCGTTGGGGGATATTACAGATTACTCAGGAGAGTTCTTCTTAGAAAATGTAGACTATTCATTGAAGGCAAAGGAAGAAATGCCCTGGGGTAAACTTATTCCGGAACGCGAATTCCGCCATTTTGTACTTCCTATCCGCGTAAACAATGAAAATTTAGATCATAGCCGTAAGGTGTTCTATGAAGAACTAAAGGACCGCGTGAAGAACTTGTCTTTGCACGATGCTGTGTTGGAAGTCAACCATTGGTGTCATGAAAAGGTAGTTTACACTCCATCAGATGCACGTACCAGTTCTCCATTAGCTTCTGTAAAAACAGCTTATGGTCGTTGTGGAGAAGAATCTACATTTACGGTAGCTGCTTTGCGTTCAGTAGGTATTCCTGCTCGTCAAGTATATACACCGCGTTGGGCGCATACCGATGACAATCATGCTTGGGTAGAAGCTTGGGTAGATGGTAAATGGTACTTCTTGGGTGCTTGCGAACCTGAACCGGTGTTGAATCTCGGATGGTTTAATGCTCCTGCTTCTCGTGGTATGCTGATGCACACCAAAGTGTTTGGACGTTATAACGGGCCGGAAGAAATTATGCACCAGAATCCGAACTATACAGAAATCAACATCATAGATAACTATGCTCCGAGTGCCAAAGCTACTGTTTTGATTGTAGATGCAAACGATCAACCAGTAGCTGATGCTAAAGTAGAATTCAAGGTATATAATTATGCAGAGTTCTATACTGTAGCACGTAAACAAACAGATGCTGAAGGAAAAACTTCTTTGTCAGCTGGTAAAGGAGACATGTTAGTGTGGGCTTCAAAAGATGGTCAATTTGGCTATGGAAAGCTGTCGTTTGGAATGAACACAGATCTGACTGTAAAATTGGATAAGAAAGCTGGAGAGGTCTCTTCTGTGAAATTGGATATTATTCCTCCGGTAGAAGGCGTAAACATGCCGGAAGTAACTCCAGAACAAAGAGCAGAAAACAATCGTCGCATGGAAATAGAAGACTCTATACGCAACGCGTATGTAGCTACTTTTATGACCGATGAAAAAGCTCGTAAATTTGCAAAAGACTATAAATTGGACGAAAATGCAGTGGCCAAGATTCTGGTAGCCTCTCGTGGTAATCACGTTGCGATTTGTGATTTCTTGGCTCGCTTACGTTCAGACAAGTCAAAGGTTGCCGGTATTGATCTGTTACAACGCATCTCTGCAAAAGACTTGCGTGACGTAAGTTCAGAAGTTTTGATAGATCACATGCAGTCGAAGGTATATAAAGAAAACATGGATTATTACCGTCGTTTTGTACGCAATCCACGAGTAGCCAACGAAATGTTGACTCCTTATAAGTCTTTCTTTAAGGAAGTGATTCCAGAAGAAGACAAAGCCGCTTTCCAAGCAGATTGGAACAAATTGACAACTTGGGTTTCCGAAAACATCCGTATTGATGCACAATGCAATTTGGGTGGTGCGCCTATCTCTCCTGCAGGTGTCTGGAAAGCTCGCGTAGCTGATGCACATAGTCGTAATATTTTCTTCGTAGCTATGGCTCGTAGCTTGGGGATTCCTTCTCGTATTGATGAAGTAACCGGAAAGGTACAGATGATAAGTGAAACAGACGGAATTATAGATGTCAATTTCGAAGTGGCTACTCCGGTAGAAACCAAGAATGGTAAGTTGGTAGCCACATACAAACCTATCAAGTCATTGGCCGATCCTAAATATTATTCACACTTCTCTATTTCTAAGATTACTCCGGAAGGCTCCTTGCAGTTGCTCAATTATGATGAAGGTGATATTGACATGGGAGAAGGTACTACTTGGAGTAATTTATTGAAGAATGGAACCGCTTTAGACGAAGGTGATTATGTATTAGTAACAGGTACTCGTTTGGCAAATGGTGGTGTATTGGCTGAAATGGAGTTCTTCCCCATTCGTGCCAATAAGACAACTAAGCTTGACATGGTAATGCGTGAAGCTCAAGACGATGTACAAGTAATAGGTAACTTTAATTCTGAGTCATTATACCAACCAATTGGAAGTACAGATTTGAAGTCTGTTTTGTCTACTACAGGTCGTGGTTATTATATTGTGGCTGTATTGGGTGTAAACCAGGAACCTACCAACCATGCTTTGCGCGATATTGCCGCATTGAGCAAAGACTTTGAAGAGTGGGGTAGACAACTTATTTTGCTTTTCCCAAGTGAAGAAGAATATGCAAAATTCCGTCCACAAGATTTCCCTGGATTGCCTCAGAACATTACCTACGGTATTGATAAGGATGGAAGCATTCAAGAACAGATAGCTAAAGGCATGAAGTTATCAAACAAAACGATTCTTCCGATGTTCATCATTGGCGATACATTCAATCGTGTCGTCTTTGTTTCACAAGGTTATACCATCGGTCTGGGTGAACAAATGATGAAGGTTATTCATAAGTTGTAATAAAGAATGAAGTATGATAAATAAGGGGATGTCTATTTGATGTTCCCTTATTTATTTTATTGGTGCCCGATTAAAAACTATTGAAAATTCTCTTTGGCGTAACGACTAACGCGCCAAAGAGGATTTTTATTATCCTTTGACGCGAAGTCTCGTTTTCTTTGATGCACTTCAATAGCGTTTTTATACTTTTTTCGTTTATATTTCCTATTCCAAATTTTTTTTTATAGCTTTGTAGTGCTCATCGCCGATACTCTTTATATAGAGTACTTGGGAGGTGGGCGAACATATATTTAAGAAAAGACGTTTACTACGTTTTTGTCTTTGACACTTCAAGAACTTCGCACACTCTTTAAACCTGTCAAAAGCAAAGCAACGGTAGATGTCTACGGGGTATGTTATATACCTTAGTACACCTTTGTGCCAACAGTAGGTGTACTTTGTCGTTATACATATCGGCGTGGGCTATCTCGGCGTTGCTCGTTCAGGCAGGTTGGGCAATGCGAAGGCCTTTGAAGTGTGGGACGAGTAACAGGTACAGATTCCCGCGCTTTTTCTTTTTATATGGAGTTAATCTTAATCTATTTCGAACCATCCGGTTCGGGGAGTCTGCTGGAATACTTTGGTTGTATAATGGAATTGCTTTTTAATACGCGAGATGAATTGATAAAAGTCAACTTAAGGCATGTAGTATTTTTTGAGGCTGATGACAATTTCACCGATATCCATTTTTCTAATGGGGTAAAGGCAACCATATTATGTACTTTATCCAATATGGAATTACTTATTAATGAAAAATTGAAAGGAAAGACAAACCCTTTTATTCGTACTGGAAAGTGTTACATTGTGAATACTTCGTATATCTTTCAAATTAATACAGCAAAAAAGAAATTACTTCTCACTAATTTTTATTACCCACAGTTATATACTTTATCAATATCGAAAGAAGCCTTGAAAAAATTAAAAGACTTATATCTCCCCAACAAGCTATAAATGACTCTAATCTGATAGGAAAAATCATTTTACCCATTAATCCCTATACTTTACCCATTATCCATTTTATGAATTGTCCTACCGTTTTTTTCTAAATTAATTTGTCTTGCAATTTTTAAAAGACAAGACAATGAAAAGGATAAAAAAACTATTTATAGCTACATACAAAACTCTATGTGCATTACTTCTTATAGCTTTCATGTTGTTCATTGGTACAAGTGTCAGTCCTATCTATTTTCAAAAGTATCCTTCATCATTTGAAGTTTTTAAGCCTGTATGTACTACTGTAGAAATGTCGAAAAGCAATCGAGATGAACTGATAAATGCCTATGATAACACCATACTTTATACCGATTATTTGATTCATGAAGTCATAGAAAAGCTTCGCAGAATGAAAAATATACGAAGTTGTGTACTATATGTTTCAGATCATGGAGAATCTTTGGGCGAGAATAATCTTTATATGCATGGTGTTCCTATGATTATGGCACCAGCCGAACAGATTGAGATTCCATTTATTACATGGACTTCAGATTCCACATTGAAAACAAAAACTTTACAAGAAATTGATCAGTACCACGTATTTCATAGTGTATTATACTTTTTGGGTATAGAAAGTCCTATTTTCGATGAGGACAAAAATATTTTTAATTGAAAAAAGCACAAAAGTGGAACACAAATTCAAGGACATATATATCGGGAAAATTATTAAGCGAAAGGTAGATGAACGTGGCCTCTGTTACGCCGAGTTCGCCCGTAAAATTAATTGCGCACGTACATCTTTGTACCACATATTTAACAGTAAAAATATTGATGTCGAACGTTTGTTGTTAATTTCAGAAATATTAGAGTATGATTTCATTGAAGAAGTTTATAAGAAGTCTAAAAAAACAGACTTCCAGTTTCCTTGTATAGTTCTTCCACTTACTTCAGAAGGTATAGACATTTCTAACTTACCACAAGAGTTTATTGAATTACTAAAACAAAAATTGTAGTTAAAACAAACCGTCGATTCTGTACAGTTTATCGACGGTTTACATTCTGTTTGACTTATTGATTATACATACCTTTGCAAATAAATATAAATTTAAGTATAAATATGATTAAAAGAAAGATAGCAACCATTATTCTATTGGGAATCTTTGGTGCTGTATCAGCTCAGCAAGTTGATTATTCAGTCGTTTCTGTTTCAGAAGAATCTGGTATAGAATTTGTGCAAATGACTACCCCTAACGATTATGTATGTATGCCTATCGTAAGAAGAACAATCAAAGGCATTAACTGGTTTTCTAATAGAATTCTGGATATTTCTATTGATGGTAAGAATCTTGCATACCTTTCACTAAGAAATAATACTACTAATATTTTCATTAAGGCGTTAGACAAACAAGGTAGTTCCATACAGCGCACGAACCGAACAAATGTGTTGGACTTTTCTTATTCACCTGATGGGAAATATATATGTTTTTCTGAGAAACGCGGTAAAACAAATCAGATATTTCAAACCAATGCAAGTAAAGGATATGTTTGCCGACAAATAACCAATGGGAATCAAGATTATTCTCCGATATACTCATCGGATATGACACAAATTTTCTTTGCTCGGCAAGAAATGAAAGGAGTTAGTATATGGAGTTACACCATTGGTAATAATTTCTTATCCAATTATACCGCTGGTATGAATCCATATCCATTGTCCGAGAACAATACTTTTATTTGTACTCGACTTACCACTGACGGGAGAAGCGAAATATGGAAAATCAATTACGAAACCGGAGTTGAAGAATGTATTGTTTCGGATGTGGAACGTAGTTTTACTTCACCGACTTTATCACCTGACAAACAATGGATTTTATTAGTTGGAAGTAGTAAAATTAGTGCAGGGAACATTAACTATTACAATACGGACATTTATGTAGCTCGTACAGATGGAAGCGAGTTATCACAAATAACTTATCATGCAGCAGATGATTTGAGTCCTGTATGGAGTAAAGATGGGAAGTATATTTACTTTATTTCTCAACGTGGAAATGCAGAAGGGGTAGCTAATGTTTGGCGTATGAATTTTATTTATTAATTATTATAAGTTATGAAGAGTATTAAATTCTTAATGGTTGTTTGCTTGTTAGGTATAGCATCAACAATGTCAGCTCAATTTGTGAAAACTGGTAGTTCTTCTTTAAGCAGTAGTTCTGAAGCTACTGAATGGCAAGGATTAAGAGTTTCTTATCACCCTGTATCTATCAATGCTGATGGAGGAGGAGATATCAGTTTCAGCGGAGCTTCTGTGGGTTATGTGAAGAGTTTTGGTGTTTCAAGTTCTGCTCCTTTATTCATTGAAACTGGTGGTAATGTATCTTGGTTTGGTGGTGAAATTGAGGATACCGATATTAAGATGAATGTTTTTTCTGTCAATGTTCCAGTAAACTTTGGTTACAAATTTTCTTTCGGTGAAAATAATGGTATATTCCCTTATGTGGGTTTAACGCTAAGAGGTAATATATTTGGTAATTACAAAGAAGACGGAGAAAGTTATAATGCTTTCGACGAAGATGAAGTTGGTGATATGCAACTTAATCGTTTCCAGATTGGTTGGCAGATAGGTGTAGGTGCAAACTTCAACACATTCTATGTTGGCGCAAGCTACGGTACAGATTTCAGCGAAATTTTGGACGGCGGTAAGGTAGCTATGCCAAGCATCACCATTGGTTTTAATATGTAATAAAAAAGAACATGAAAGCAACTTGTAGATTTTTATTCATCATGATGTCCATGTTAATGCTGACAACAGGATTTTCTGGATGTAGTGATGATAATGATGGTGCAGATTCTTCCATTATTGGAACTTGGGCATACGAAGAAGATTACGGTGATGGGGATTATTATTATGAAGAAATCACTTTCAAAGCTAATGGAACCTTCATTCTTGAGTCTGTAGAAAATTATTATGGCGATTATAGTACAGAAACATTGAGAGGAACCTGGGAGATTGAAGGGGATGAACTTATAGTAGATATTGATGGTGATCACCTTGAAATAAGAATAGTATCTATTTCATCTAATAAACTTGTTCTTGAAGATTACGAAGATGATGAAAGAATGACTTATTACAAAGTTTAAATTGCAACACTAATGTAGATAAAAAGTCTTTGACGAAACCTGAAACACGTCAAAGACTTTTTTATTATCCTTATGGAGATGTAAAGAATAATCAACCCACTCCCAAATCCGTATTCTCCATCAAAACTTCAATGCGTGGTTCGTCTTTAATGAGAGGGTAGACCTCTTTGGCAAACCAGGTAGCTAATGCCGTATCTTGTTTTACTGGAGTATGATTATTGCAAAAGATATTCACGCTGAAATATTCAAAATACTGTTTGGCTAATTCGATGTCTTTAAAAATATGTTCTTTGTTTTCGCCTTGTGTACAACATAAGAGGCAAACGCCTTGAAAATAGCGGGCAATGTCTTCGACAGAAACGGAAGAAGGTATTCCCTTTTTCCAACTATCCCGAAGGGCTACATTAAAGGTTTCTACCCCACAACGAAATTTTACTTGGGTAGGAAAGAATTGTTCAGCAAAAGCCGCCAACTTCTTACGATACATGTAATGTGCCTCGAACCAAAGGGTATGTATCCGTTTCTCTTGTACAATCTCTTTGATAAGTTTAATGGTTTCCGTATCCAATTCCATTGCCGAACCGGAATTGATGATGTCAAGTATTCCATATTGTCCTGTAACCTGACGCAAGACCGGTTCATTGACCACAAAAGGATTTTCACTCACATCTTCGTGATAATCGCAAAACGTACATTTCCGCCAACGGCACCCCGTACCTTGTAATAATACAAATTCACGAGGCATCTTGGTATGAATCAACGAATATCTATCCATGTTATTCTTTCTTTAAGATATAACGCTTCAAGGCATGGATAACCGCATACGCCATCGGAGTACCGAAGAAAGCTTCTATCAGCAACTTGGCACCATACTGAAAAGCAATCATCAGTAATAAATCATGTGTAGAAACAATTCCTAAGAAGGCTATTAAGACAAATGGCAAGCTATCGAAAAGATAGGCTACTGCCGAGCTTCCGATAGTACGTACCCATAACCGTTTTCCTTTGGTTTTCTCTTTAATCTTCTCCATAAGCCAAGCATTGGAGAGTTCTCCCAAGAGAAAGCCAACCAATGAACCGATTACAATACGGGGTACATACGAAAAGATATGATTATAAGCACCTGCGGTCTCTGCTAAATAATCGGGGGAAGGAAGCCAAACACCGACTTGTGTGCAGACAACCATGAGTATATTACAAAAGAAAGTCATCCAAATAACTTTCTTGGCCGTTCGGAAACCCCACATTTCTGTGAGTACATCGCCTAACATGTATGCAAACGGGAAAGTGATGGTGCCTGCATCAAAATAGAAAAGTCCCCAAATACTAATGACCTTGACGGCCATGATGTTTGACACTAAATAGAGGGTTACGAAGAGAGCCGACACGACCATTAGGGCGGTGTGGCTATTCATTCGGTTTTTTTTAAAAGGGTGTTCCGATACCTTAATCATTATGTTCTTATTTTAAATTCGGGGGCAAAGGTAATAAAAAAAATCATTATACAAAAATCCCCTCTTGAGAGGGGTAGGGGTGTGTGAAACGCATATAGTTTGTGCATTCTAACACACCCCCTTCCCCCTCTCAAGAGGGGAGGTAATTATCAATACCAGCAAGCCGGTGTTGCACCCATTTCGTATTCCAATGTACCTCCCTTAGCTATATCTTCAAACTCAATCCATGCCTTGTTGTAAGGCTGACCGTTAAGTTTAATGCTTTGGATGTACTTGTTTTCTTTGGAGTTGTTATGAGCAATAATCGTAAACTTGCCATCACGCACATTTAGTACGGCCTTGTCTATGTTTGGAGAACCGAAGACATAACGACCGTCGGCAGGATTCAACTGATAGAAACCAAGTGATGACAATACATACCACGATGACATGGCACCTACATCTTCATTGCCTGAAAGACCGTCCGGTTGGTCGCTATACATCGTCTCAAATACCTGACGAACCTTATCGGCTGCTTTCGCCGGTTCGCTTGCCAATGTATAAAAATAGATGATGTGATGGCTTGGTTCGTTGCCATGTGCATACTGACCGATTAAACCGCTGATGTCTGGAGAAGCGTTTGTACCGTCCAATTTTGCTTCGGCCACAAACAATTCATCCATTTTCTTTACCAACGATTCTTTGCTTCCGAAGCAAGCAACCAAACCTTCAAAATCGTGGGGAGTCAAGAAGGTATATTGCCAAGCGTTACCTTCACAATAGTCGTCATCACGATGGGTGGAAGCAAACGGATTGAACGGTTCATGAAATTCGCCTCTCGTACCCCGTCCACGCATAAAGCCGGTTTCTCGGTCAAAGTAATTCTGGTAAGATCGGCTACGATTGAAGAAATAGTCATAATCTTCTGTCTTACCCAACTTCTTGGCTGCTAAAGCTACCGAACCATCGGCAATGGCATATTCCATATCATTGGCTACGGACTCTTTCATTAAATTATATGGGATAAAGCCGTATTTCTTACGAATGTCCTGACCTCTGTCGTCAAGCATTACAGAATTCTTTAAGGCCTCAAAAGCTTCTTCTTCGTTTTCTATGTAGCCTTTCATTAAACCATCGGCAACAATGATAACACCCGGATTACCCACCATACAGTTGGTTTCACAACCCATCAAGTGCCATACCGGTAACTTTCCTTGTTGCTTGTAGATGGTAACGAATGCCTGCATCATGTCCTTCATCATCTCAGGATGAATCAAAGTCATCAACGGATGAGCCGAACGATAAGTATCCCAGCAGGACATTGTGGTATAGTTTACAAAACCTTCGCCTTTGTGCATTTGGTTGTCTGCCCCATAATAGTCGCCGTTCACATCACAAAATTCGGAAGGAGCCACCATTGTATGATACAAAGAGGTATAGAAAATCTTTTTGGTTTTCTCACAAGCTGACTCCATCTCAATCTTAGCCAATGCCTTTTCCCAAGCTTGGTCAGCTGAAACAACGGTGCCTTCAAAATCCCATCCTGGAAGTTCTGCCTGCATGTTCATCTTGGCATTCTCGATGGAAGTAGGAGAGAGAGCTACCTTTACATATACTGGTTCCTTTGCATCTACGTTTGCACGAGCATATACCACCTTTCCTTCGCCCTTGTCGGCTATCGCATCAGCACCGTCGACTATTACATCAAGAGAGGTTATTGGTTGAGAGAACTCTGCCACAAAGAAAACACGTTGGTCATTCGCCCAACCGGTGGAATAACGATAGCCTTCGATAGTTTTATCATCGGTCTTGGCAATGTATGCTTTTGTCGGGCTATCCCAACAACCACCGTTTTGCAAATCAAATACAACTGCTGCATTGTCTGTCTGTGGGAAAGTGTACTTATGAAAACCGACACGCTTGGTAGCTGTCAATTCCACGTCCACACCATAACGCAATAAATGAGTGGCGTAATAGCCAGGCTTTACCACTTCCTTACTTCTGTCCGAATACGACCATAACCCCGAAGTAGGATCGCTTTCACGTCCTCTGGCGTATGTAACTTCACCCGTTACCGGCATTAAGGTAATGTCATGCAAGTCGCCGATTCCTGTACCACTTAGGTGCATGTGCGGAAAACCTATAACTGTTGAGTCGGAGATATGGTATCCCGAAGTCCAATCCCATTCCTGAGGAATACTGGAAGGGCCTAACTGTACCATACCGTAAGGTACGTTTGCTCCCACGAATACATGTCCATGTCCGCCCGAACCGATATACGGATCAACGTATTGTGTCAAGTCAGCTTGAGCTTCATTCTTTGGCTCAGTACAGCTGTACCCCGCAAATAGCAGGGTACAAGCAGATAATATACAAAGTTGTTTTTTCATTTAATAGGAATTTTCTCCCCTCTTGAGAGGGGGAAGGGGGTGTGGGAAATACATCAACCATGTATTTATAATTATGCATCCATCAACTATATGTGTCTCACACACCCCTCATTCCCCTCTCAAGAGGGGAGGTTAATAATTAATCAAATTTACCGTAACGGGTAGGCAACAATTTACGGTCGCCCAATGTGTTGTCTACTCTCGCTACATTAACCCAGAACTTGTTTTCACGCACGCTTTCGATTGGATAAGCCGCTTTCGCACGGCTATAGCTATGATTCCATTCGTCAGCTACCACTTCATATTCCGGATGAGGAGCATTGACAAGTACATTGTCCGTTTTGTCGGCACGTCCGTCTTTCACTTCCTGGATTTCTTCCCAGATAGTTTCCATTACCTTGACGAAGTTGTCGAGTTCCCACAAGCTTTCGCTTTCAGTCGGTTCAATCATGAGTGTACCATGAACAGGGAAGGAGAGGGTAGGTGCATGATAACCGTAGTCCATCAAACGTTTGGCGATGTCGTTTTCGCTGATTCCTGCCATTTCATGCAAGTAACGGCAATCGAGAATCATTTCATGGCCAACGAAACCTGTTGCACCTGAATAAACAATGCCGTATGTATCCTTGAAACAAGCAGCCAAGTAATTGGCACTCAAGATAGCGGTCTTAGTGGCACGTGTCAAGCCTTCTTCGCCCATCATACAGATATAGCCGTATGTAATCGGAAGAATACCTGCACTACCGTATGGAGCAGCCGAAACCTGGTTGGCATCATTGCCGAAAGACACATGGCCTGGCAAGAAAGGAACCAAATGTTCTGCTACACCTACCGGACCTACACCCGGTCCACCGCCACCATGTGGGCTGGCAAATGTCTTATGAAGGTTCAAGTGGCAAACGTCAGCACCGATGGTTCCCGGATTGGTCAAACCTACTTGTGCATTCATGTTCGCACCGTCCATATACACTTGTGCGCCACAAGCGTGAATGATTTCGCAAATCTTCTTGATTTCCGGTTCAAAGATACCATGAGTGGAAGGATAAGTAATCATCAATGCAGCCAATTCATCCTTGTTGGCTTCTGCCTTAGCACGAAGGTCTTCCACATCTACATTACCCTTTTCATCGCATGCACAAGTGATGGTAGAATAGCCGCATTGTACAGCGGAAGCCGGATTGGTTCCATGTGCTGAAGCCGGAATCAAAATCTTGTTACGATGACCTTGTCCAATGCTTTCCTGATAAGCACGAATCACACGCAAACCGGTGTATTCGCCGGCAGCTCCCGAATTCGGTTGCAAGGTTATGCCTGCAAATCCGGTAATTACCTTCAGTTGGTTGCAGAGGTTTTCAATCAATGTCTGATAACCTTTTGCTTGGTCTTCCGGAACCAATGGGTGGATATTCATGAAACCGGCATTGCTGAGTGGAAGCATTTCCTGAGCCGCATTCAATTTCATGGTACAAGAACCCAATGAAATCATGGAATGAGCCAACGAAATGTCTTTGCGTTCAAGACGCTTGATGTAACGCATCATTTCGGTTTCAGTATGATATTTGCTGAACACTTCATGAGTCAAGAATGAAGTACGACGACGGAGCTCACGATTCAATGAAGAGTTTTCCGGCACATCAGTTATTTCTACAATTGGCTCTTCGGCGGCGATACAGAAGATAGAAAGTAGGACATTCAAACGCTTGATGTCAGTTGCTTCGTCTACACTCAATCCCACCATACCGTTTTCAAAATAGCGGAGGTTTACTTCCTTGCTCAATGCAATGGTACGAAGTTTCTGCTGAGAAACATGTTCCGGCAATTCAAAGCACAATGTATCGAAGAACAATTCGTTTTTCTGCACAAAGCCCAGCTTAGCCAATGCCTTGTTCAAGAAAGTGGCAATGCTGTGGATACGCTTGGCAATGGTCTTGATTCCGTCCTGACCATGATAAGCTACATAGAACCCGGCCATTGTAGCGAGCAATGCTTGTGCCGTACAAATGTTGGAAGTAGCCTTTTCACGCTTAATGTGCTGTTCGCGAGTTTGCAAAGCCATACGGTAGCATACCTTACCATATTTATCTTTGGAAAGACCGATGATACGGCCTGGCATATTCCGTTTGAATTCATCGCGAGTAGCAAAATATGCAGCCGATGGACCACCGTAGAACATCGGAATACCCAATCGTTGGGTGCTACCAAATACAATGTCGGCTCCCCATTCGCCCGGTGGAACAAGCAATGCCAAACTTAGAATGTCGGCATCAACAGCTACCTTGCAATTAGCAGCATGAGCCTTTTCTACAAATTCACGATAGTCTTCCACGCTACCGTTGGAGTTTGGATATTGGATAATGCAACCGAAAATTTCCGGAGTGAATTCCAATGTCTTATAATCGCCTACCTTGATTTCCATACCCTGAGGGATAACACGAGTACGGATGACAGCCAAATTCTGTGGGAAGATGTTTTGATCCACAAACAAAACGTTGGCACCTTTCTTTTGTTGGTCACGACTACGAAGGCCATACATCATGTTGGCCGCTTCGGCCGCAGCGGTGGCTTCATCAAGCAGAGAGCAGTTGGCAAGCGGCATGGCGGTCAAGTCTGATATAGCGGTCTGGAAATTCAGCAAAGCTTCCAGACGACCTTGTGAAACTTCGGCTTGATAAGGAGTGTAGGAGGTGTACCACACCGGATTTTCAAATACATTACGTTGGATAACAGCCGGACAAACGGTGTCATACCAACCCATACCTATATAAGAGGTATATAATTTATTCTGTGCGGCCAAATCGCCAATGTGTTCAGCAAACTGGCGTTCGGTCATCGGAGCAGCCAAAGGCAAAGGTTCCTTCAAACGTATGTTGGCCGGAATGGTCTTGTCAATCAGTTCGTCAACACTTTCCACACCAATTTTCTGAAGCATTACGGGAAGGTCGGCTTCCTGTATACCGTTATGACGGTCGGTCAATAAATCTGTTTTCATAATATTATCATTTGAGTTTTATCTAAAAAAAGGATTATTCTGTTTCTCATAGCCAATGGAAGTTGCCGGACCATGCCCCGGATATACCTTCGTATCAGGAGGCAAGACAAAGAGACGACTGCAAATTCCTTCTCGCAATTCATCAAAGTTTCCACCTTTCAAGTCGGCTCGTCCAATGCTTCCATAGAACAAGACATCTCCACAGAACAGGCAGGAATCTTCTTCACAATAATAAACCATGCTACCCGGTGAATGTCCCGGCACATGAATTGCTTGCAGTTTTGTATGCCCAAAAGTGATGACATCGCCATCACAAACATATTTCCCTAAAGCCGGTTGTTCTTCCTCATACAAGAAGCCGTAGCTACGAGCCATAGCCGAAGCTTGCTTCAACCAAAACTCATCTTGCTGACCGCCTTCCGGACGTAAGCCATAGACTTGAAAAAGGTATGGATTGCCGAAGATGTGGTCAAGGTGCAGATGGGTGTTTAATACATGCTTTAAAGTCAATCCGTTGGTCGAAAGATAGGTCTTTAACGCCTCTTTCTCTTCGGGATAAAAGCACCCTGGATCAATGACAACTGCTTCCCCCGTTTCATCGGAAAGCACGTAGCAGTTCACAGGGAACATATTAAATTCAAATTTCTTTACTCTCATTATAATTGAAAATTGAGAATTGAGAATTAAAAATTAACGTTCATTCTATTCCTTTAATTTTTAATTTTCAATTTATAATTTATTAAACTTGAACGTAGACAATTTTCTTTGTTTCAAAAAACTCTTCTTCAAATACAGTCTTCAAATCGAAGAAATCCGTTTGTTGGCGAACAGGCATGGCTTCCTTTTCCAATTCGCCCCCCTTCAGACAAATCAACCCGTTGGGTAGGGCATTGTGCTGTTCTTGGGAGATATTCTTACGGATTATCTTCAACAAATCGGTCAGAGGCATGACAGCCCGACTGACTACAAAATCAAACTTCTGTTTTTCCTCTTCGGCACGACAATGACGGAATGTTACGTTTTTCAAGCCAATGGCCGTAGCTACTTCTGTAGCCACCCGAATCTTCTTCCCAATGCTGTCTACCAAATGAAATTTTACTTCCGGAAAAAGAATAGCCAACGGGATTCCGGGGAAACCTCCGCCTGTGCCTAAATCCATGATGGTTGTTCCGGGAGTGAATCCGGTGTATTTGGCAATGCCTAATGAGTGCAACACATGATGTTCATACAGATTGGTTATATCTTTGCGAGATATAACGTTTATCTTTGAATTCCAATCCACATAAAGGTCGTATAACGCGGCAAATTGCTCACGTTGTACATCCGTCAGATGGGGGAAATATTTTGTTATCAGTTCCATAATTTCAGATTTTCATAAAGGGTTTAATGGCTTCATACGGCACATGGATTACAATCTCGCCGGCCGAATAGGGAGCAATGTCATAACGATTGAACAAGAAAGACACTTCCTCTTTGCCTAAAAGGAAATTGTCTGGGATATACATCGCAGTATGTCGAAGAATCCCTTTCTGCTGAAGGTCTTCCAATGTTTTCAATGTTTCGTTCGGATAAAGGTCGGCTTGTAAAAGCATGAGTTGGTCGAATAAGAGTTGTTCTATGTCAGCCTTTGCCGATGTCTGGAAAACTTCTTCTTTTGTCAGAAGCTTTCCGGTGGAAGCATCGAAGTTCAGCCAACGCCCCCATTGATTCGGGTGTGCGCCGCCCGTATCTACAAATATCTGGGCGGTGGCGTTGATGATTCCTTCATGTCCTTCTTCAACGAACGTAACCAACGAATAGGTACGATTGAACCAATTCGGAATTTCCTCTGTGGAGGTGGCTTGCTCTCTTTCGGCTTCGTAAAGTCGGCCTACCTCGGTGCGATAATCACGAATGTAGGCGTTCTTAAAGGAGTCTACTGCCGCTTCGGGAAGGAGAGAAGCATAATCTCCCCCCAATATTTCACGCTGAATAAGCCGATTGATGACAACGGCAATCGAATCGTCGGCTTCGTTCAAATAACTATAATCAATGGAGAAATCGCAATAAGGCGAAGAGGGAGTTTCTACGAGATGAACTTCTTCTACTATATTAATATGTAAGACAGGAGAGTCGTCGGTTTGCGCCTTCAAACTACATCCGCCCGCCATCAAAGCAGACAAAAGCATCATACAGACTATTCCTACATTCATTCTATTCCGTTTCATCTTTCTGGGGTTTGAATTGCACAAATATAAAACAAGTTTCCGAATTAAACGAATGATTAAGGATAATTTCTACCTTGATGGACTTCTACTTTGATGCCAAACTTTCCATTAGGCGATTTTACCTCGAACGCGGCATTAAAATTGTTTCTTTCCCAGGGCAACGCCGCCGGGTTATACACCTTGTATCCATCTGCATTGTATTCGCCGTATGTGTTAATTCGCAAACCATTGTTCAACTTATACGAGGCTCCTTGCCAGGGGATATTCATCGAAGAAGCCGGATAAAGCATCGAATAGAAAGAGGTAAATGGGAAAGCATTTCCACTTTTGTATGTCATATTCGAGTTTAATCGGATAGCCTCCGGATTTATCTTGAAAGCAGGAGCAAAGTCTACATTCGTAAAAGGGCTGAAAGTAAGCGATGGAGGGGGCATGAACAAAGACGCATCCAGCATAGTCCCCATATCTAAAATAAATCCGTCGAAACTCTTTTGACGCTGAAAGTCAAAGTCCGGGAGAGTTTCTTCCCTCGTCTCCGTCTGCGAAAAAGCAGGCAGGAACGTCAGGATAAGGAAATATAGCGTAATCAGTTTCTTCATGTCGATTGGATTGATTTCACGCAAAGATACAATTATTTATGAGGGAAGCAAAGTATTTTTATAGGAATAACATTCGTTTAGAAAACCTTAAGAATATCTTTCCTCTTCAGCTTTTCGATGAAAGATGAAGAGCTTTTTCAAAAAGCTGAAGGGCTGTTGTTGTTAGCTCAAGCAGGCTTTTCTTCTTTCAAAAGAGGCTCAAAATCTCTTCTAAAAAACAAGAAAAAAACTCTTTGACGAAAGGAACATTTCTCTTTGGAGAACGAGGCAATTCTCCAAAGAGAATTTTTTAGTCTGCTTTAGCGCATTTATTAGCTTTCTTTTTCTTATCTTTGCGGTCAATAAATAAGAATAAATCAGAAATTATGTTCAGAAGTCATACTTGCGGTGAGTTGCGACTTGCCGATGCAGGAAAAACAGTAACGTTGTCGGGCTGGGTGCAACGTTCACGTAAAATGGGAGGGATGACCTTTGTAGACCTTCGCGACCGTTATGGAATTACCCAGTTAGTGTTCAACACAGAAGTGAACGCCGAACTTTGCGAACAAGCCAATCATTTAGGTCGTGAGTTCGTGATTCAAGCAACCGGCGTTGTGAACGAACGTTCTAACAAAAACCCGAATATACCGACGGGAGAAATCGAAATCATCGTATCCGAGTTGAATGTGCTGAACAGCGCATTGACACCTCCGTTTACCATCGAAGATAACAGCGACGGTGGAGACGACATCCGTATGAAATATCGTTATTTGGATTTGCGCCGTACACCGGTTCGCAAGAACTTGGAGCTTCGCCATCAGATGACAATGGAAGTTCGCCGTTATTTGGATAGCAAAGGTTTCTTGGAAATAGAAACTCCGATGTTGGTTGGTTCAACGCCGGAAGGTGCGCGCGACTTCGTTGTGCCTTCACGTATGAATCCGGGACAATTCTATGCGCTTCCACAATCTCCGCAAACCTTGAAGCAGTTGTTGATGGTTTCAGGTATGGACCGCTATTTCCAAATCGTAAAATGTTTCCGCGACGAAGACCTTCGTGCCGACCGTCAGCCAGAATTTACTCAGATTGACTGCGAAATGAGCTTCGTTGAACAAGAAGATGTCATCAACTTGTTTGAAGGCATGGCCAAGCATCTTTTCAAGGAATTGCGTGGCGTAGAATTGACCGAACCATTCATCCGCATGCCCTGGGCTGATGCCATGAAATATTACGGAAGCGACAAACCGGACTTGCGCTTCGGCATGAAGTTCGTAGAGCTGATGGATATTATGAAAGGTCATGGATTCGGCGTATTCGACAATGCCGCTTACATTGGAGGTATTTGTGCCGAAGGCGCGGCTACTTACACCCGTAAGCAACTCGACCAGTTGACAGAGTTTGTAAAGCGTCCTCAGATTGGTGCAAAAGGCATGGTATATGCCCGCGTAGAAGCCGATGGCAATGTAAAATCAAGCGTAGACAAGTTCTATAGTCAGGAAGTCTTGCAACAGATGAAGGAAGCCTTTGGTGCAAAACCAGGCGATTTGATTCTTATCTTGAGTGGAGACGATGTGATGAAGACTCGCAAACAGCTTTGCGAACTTCGTTTGGAAATGGGACGTCAGCTTGGCTTGCGCGACAAGGATAAGTTTGTATGCCTTTGGGTGGTTGACTTCCCGATGTTTGAATGGAGTGAAGAAGAAGGCCGTTTGATGGCTATGCACCATCCGTTCACTCATCCGAAGGACGAAGACATTCCAATGTTGGATACAAATCCGGCGGCTGTTCGTGCAGATGCCTACGATATGGTTATCAACGGGGTAGAAGTCGGAGGTGGTTCTATTCGTATCCACGACTCCCAGTTGCAAGCCAAGATGTTTGAAATTCTCGGCTTCACTCCGGAAAAGGCGCAAGAACAGTTTGGCTTCTTGATGAATGCATTTAAGTTTGGCGCACCTCCTCATGGTGGTCTGGCTTACGGCTTAGACCGTTGGGTGTCTTTGTTTGCCGGCCTTGACAGTATTCGCGATTGTATTGCCTTCCCGAAGAACAACAGCGGACGCGATGTGATGTTGGATGCTCCGGCAGCCTTAGACCAGTCTCAGCTTGACGAGCTTCAACTTGCATTGAACCTTAAAGAATAAAAAGACAAAACGTGAAGTAGGTTAGCTCCTGCTTCACGTTTTTTTATATTTCCTTTCTACCAGGTCGTACCCTGGAATACATCACTTTCCTCAATCGGAATCAATCGGCCTGTCATCGTCATATTGTTATTGTTGAAGTTCGGACTAATCTGCGCACTTGCATTGTCCGTTCCTCCGGTCAGCGAAATAGACACCGTTGCAGAAATTGCAATGCCTTGAATGGAAAAACTATAATACACATTTCCATCTTTATCCTGGCGAATCTCGGGTGCGCTGATATTTCCTTGAACTGTAACTCCGCCCAATCCATTAGGCCCCGGACTAAAGGCAAAGTTATTGAAGGCCGTCTGCACAATGCCTTCACCATTGTCTACTTGTACATAATTGGTGGTAGAGGAAACGAAACGTACAATTCCATTAGGGAAAGTTACATTGTTTGCTTCCAACACAAACGCCCCGTTTTTCAATGCATTCACCGCTTTGTTGAAAGCGATTGAGTCCATTCTTGCTTCTATTGCCTTTTTCGCCTCACGTTCTTTCTTCAGGAGTTCTCGCTTGGCCGCCCGTTCTTCTTTTTTGGTCTGTGCATGGATAGCCACCGTAAAGCTAACGAGCATGAGTGCTGTCATAAATAATACCTTTTTCATAATTAAAGCTGTTTTGTGAATTAAAGATTCAGTTTGAATTTCAATCAGCAAAACAGCTTTAAGCCTGCAAATGTTTATCTATTTACGTTATTTAAACCAACCCAACAAATTCATGGAAATCACTCTGCGTTCCGTTTTATTTGAGAAGCGGGTAGGGAAGAGTCCATTTCTTTTTTTGCGGCTTCTTCTGCTTTCTTTTTGTTTCTTTTCTTTACGAACCATTGGAAAAGTTCATTCCATTTGTCAAAGTCCTTTTTATAAATAAAGCCGATTCCTTGTGTGGTCAACGTGGACTTGGTAAAATATCGGTCGTTGGTTTGATTGTATCCACGTATTCTGAACTCACCGTTACGAGTCAGCAACCAAATAGCTTCAAAGTCGCCCACAAAGTTTGTATTGGCCATCACGTTTTCCCGATAACCAAAATTGCCGTTAATCAACAAACGGTTGTTAAGCAATCGGCCTGAAAGGATGGCTTCTGCTTCCACATCCGTCCAACCTTTTTCTCCTGTACTCAAGTTGGCTCCAATGTTCCAGTTCTTGTTTTCCACCCATTGGGAAAGCATGTTGTTCAACTGTCCGGAAAGAGTGTTGAAAGCCAACGAACTCGTAGCGTTTGATGACTGGTTGGCGTTGTTGGCATAGTCATACGTATAGAACTTACCGATGCCCAACAAATAAATGATTTGAGTGTTCATTTGTTCTTCCGTACTGGTTGCACTTCTGACCAATTCCCTGTCTTCTTCACTAACCGTAGGGAGTTCCAAGTCGAATTTAATGTCCGGATTCGCCAAGCTACCAGTCAGATTCATCAAACAGTTGACTTTTACTGTACTCTGATTCAAAGAAGCATCCGGAGACAAATCACTCAAAGAAACCGAGTTAACCGTATAAGCCGCGTTTACGTCCAAGTTGGCTTGATAAGGATCGCCGGTAAACGAAACCGTACTACCCGACTTTAGCACAAAGTCCTTACGGATGACTTCCTGCATACTCAGCTTATAAATACCTTCATCAATGTAATAATTGCCAAACATTCTGAAGTCTCCCTTATTATAATGGTTCACACGGAAATGTCCATTGCCACGAGCCATGATGTAATCTCCCGCAACGGGGTCCATGATTACTTTCATCTCGGCATTGGGAGTTGCATCTATCAACATATTGATGCGCAAATCCATTGGAGGACCTTCTTCTTCCTCTTGTTGATGAATGTCTGAATAATGGTAGAAATCGGTTTTTACACTGTCCTGAATACGCTTAGGAGTTTTGTCTACAAACGTAATAAACTGATTATTGGTGGCTTCTGTGGTCAATCCGGTTACATAAGTAAAAGTCGTATTACGTCCGGTTGTCAAAGTCGCATCCACATTCATGGCATTATTACCTCCCTCAATCGTAACTTTGCCGCTTCCATAAACCTTTCCATAGAAGAGCAAATCGCCTGGATCATTCGTGTCATACATTAATAAATTGTTTCCATCCACATCGACATAATAGGTCCAATCCTTTAAGTGAGTATGACGCAAATACCCATTTACTACGCCAGCATTTCCTTCCCGGTCATAGATACGAACATTGTTCAGACCAAAGTTTCCGGAACTGATATGTATGGAATCATTGCGAACTTGCAGATAAGTATTCAATACATCTACTTTTGCATCAAGGACAGCACTGACCTTTCCCTCAAAATCCAACGCCTTGAAAGGCCCATGTAACCTAATATCTCCATTCACCCGACCATCTAACTCGCTAAAGATGCCTTCAACGTAAGGTTCAAGCAAATCGAGGTTTGTACTGTCTGCTTCAATCAACAGATCAAGCCCTTTCATCTTCGGCGACACATAGCCTGTAACATGAGTAGCTGAAAGATTCTTTTCGGCCATTTGTGCATCCAAACGGATTCCTCCCAACTCTTTATCCCAATGCCCCACAATGTTTGCATCTCCCATGATTCCTTTGTTAACCGAGAACTGACGTACATTCAACTGAGTGTTCATGGCAAAGTCTTTCAGTACACTTTTCAGATTCACTCGACCGGTAGCCAATCCCCCAAATTCGATGTCGTCAAACTGTACAATGTCAAGGACGTATTTAACGTCAATGTTTCTCAAATCAATTTGACAGGAATCGGTTTCTCCTTTGGCTAATTTACCGTCTATGCGGAAATGCTGGTTAGGACGTTCAAACAAGAAGTTGTCAATGAAGACACGACCGGAATCTACCGCCACATGGGAAGAACGTATGTTCCAAATCGTATCATTTAACACGACTTTCGTAGGAAGAATATTGATGTCTGCCTGAAGTAGCGGATTCTTGCCTTCTGTCTTGAAGAACTTTGTTATAGCGGCAAACTGCCCTCCATAAGTGATGTTCGTATTATTACCCCAATTCAATACGGTCTTCATTTGGTCTTGATGGGCATTGGCATCCAAAGCCAAATTCAACATGGCTCCGCTATTCATCAACATGCTGGTTCGCAAACGGCAATTAAATACACCCGACGGATTTTCACAAAGCAACGTTCCCGATTCATACAAAGTGCCATTGTAAGTGAAGCGAGGGAAAGAACCTTTTACAGACAATTCCTTCTTGTTGTCATCCAAATAACCTTGCAATGTCGTAGGAATATGCACTTCTAAGGGGAAATAGAATAACTTTCTGAACAAATCCGTATCTTCCAACCGAATATCAAACTTAAAGTTATTATGAGGCGTTGCCATGTTTTCCTTTACACTAACCAAAGAAGGAATATAACGCTGAGCAATATGCAAAAAGCTTGATGGAAGTGTATGGTAAGAGAAATCTCCCGAAATCAGCACATTCAAGAAAGGGGAGTGGACGCGCAATTCTTTCACTCCGTCGACCATACCTGCCGTAAGTGTCAGATTATCCAAAAAACTGCCTTGTCCTTCGGGGGCATTCAAACAAAGACTATCCAATGAAATGCTTCCGTTTATGTCATCTAAAGAGCTTCCGGTAAAATCAGCCGTCAGTTTTAAAGCTATATCCGAATCAACATATTTCTCGGAGAGGTTTAACTTATTCGGACGGAAATGCTTTACTTCAGCACGAAGATTAAAGTCGGACGTTGTTTCTACAACATTGAAAGCCCCATCTATCTGTATCTGGGCATTCTCGTCATCCAAAGCCAATTTCCCATTAAAACCGCCATCTTTGTAAACGCCGTCCAGCAAGATGTTTTCATAACGATAGTTACTATAGTCCAACGAAGATACGACACCTTTTATATATGACTCCGGATATTTCCCTTTATAATTGAATCCTTGCAACTCTACATTAAAGTCGGCCATTCCAAACTTTTTCTCGTCTCCAAACAATTTGCCCAGATTCAAATCGTGGCTGACAACCCCTCCGGAATAAGTACGATTATAGCTTTCATCCGTATTCATTGTCATGTCCGTCCGAATGGAACCGGCTGCCGATTGTAACAAACCATTCACTTTCATCTTACGGACATATCCATTCGCATTTCCTTTGAACTGAAGATATTCCAATCTCTGCCACAAAGGAGAATTACTTTTAGAAAGGTTCGTAAAGAAGTATTTCATTCCTTCAGAAGTAATCTGCATGTCGCCCACTTCTGCATCTATAAACATGTCTTGTCCTGCATCCCAATTTTGGATAGAAGCCTTCGCCATTAATTTAAGGTGTCCTGCATCTGTCAATCTCATACTGGGGCAATGAATCTTTTTCCCGATTCCATCGAATGTTAAGGACAAAGAGACAGGACTATCCAATCCATTCAAAACAGGCACGAAAGGGGAGAAGTCGGCCGGAGTCAAAGAACCGTTCAACTGACCTTGATACACCACATCGTTTCCCATTAAAGGCAGATTCTGTAAGCTGTCATAGCTAACAAACATGCTGTCCACCGTTAAAGAAGAACTTGGAAGGTTTAAAGTAAAATCACTTATTTTCAATGATTTATTATTCGCTTCTATCTTGAAATCAAACTTACTTAGTGTAAATCCTGATTTCTCTGTAAAAGCAAGTCTGCGAACCGATGCGTTCAAGGTGTCGTTGCGAAGCGCTTTCAACGAAATGGTCGTTGCCAAATTCTCGATGTCAATATGAGAAGCATTGAACTTATCTTCTGTTTCGGGAATGGATAAAACATCGTATTTGATTCTACCTCGACGAACCAGGATAGAGTTGATTCTCAAATCCAGATTGCTTTGAGTCTTTACGGTGTCTTTCGAGGCAAGTGCATCCAACACAAACTGATAATTAGGAGTAGCTTCCGGTGTATCGCGATACATTAAGGCAGAGAAGCCTTGCAATTGTACACTATTTATGACGATTTTACCTTCAAATAGAGGCCGAACTTCATAACGGGCTGACAAACGGGCTACTTTTAATAATTCATGTCCTTCTTGGTCTTCCAAATAAACATCTTCAATTATTACCCGATTCAGCAAGCCTAAGTTTATATGACCTACCGAAACTTCCGTATTCAGTAAAGCACTCAGTTCTTTCGAGGCATAATATGACAATTTATTCTGAACGTAGGGCATGTTCAGAAGCACCAGAATCCCTACATGAAGTCCAATTACCACCCCCACAAGGATTCTGAATATATACTTTAAACGTCGACTTAAAATCATTATTTATTAAAAGGAAAGCAAAAGTACAAATATCAGACGAGTATGCACAATTTTTGAACAATATTTTTTCATTCTTTTTACAACTAAAGAGAAAAAAGGAATAAAAATTGCATAACTAATGAACAAGAATCTTATTATTGCAAAAAAGATGGCAAATATAAAGGGGAGACTTTCCCAACTCAAAAAATATTACGAAATTTGCACCCCGAAAAATTTAAAGCAAGAACAATAAAATCAAATTTACTTTTATAAAGAATGAAAAACAAGAAAATACCCTCACCGCTTCTTTCTTTATTGCCCATCGTTGCACTCGTCATCATGCTGGCTATAACCATCTATTTATTTGGAAGCGATGCACTGGGAGGAGGAAGCCAAATCTGTTTGTTGATAGCTACCAGCATCTGTGTCTTGATAGGGATGGCCGGTTATAAACGACGTTGGAAAGATTTTGAAAAAGCCATTACCAACAACATATCCGGAATAGGCACAGCACTGATTATACTACTGATTATCGGCGCCCTTTCAGGAGCCTGGATGGTGAGTGGGGTAGTGCCAACCATGATTTATTACGGAATCCAAATCATTCATCCAAGCTTCTTTTTGGTCTCTACCTGTCTGATTTGTAGCATTGTATCTGTCATGACCGGAAGCTCTTGGACGACAATTGCAACCATCGGCATTGCTCTTATGGGAATCGGGAATGCACAAGGATTTGACGCTGGTTGGATTGCCGGAGCCATTATCTCGGGAGCTTACTTTGGCGATAAAGTCTCACCTCTTTCAGATACAACCGTTTTGGCGGCTTCTGTAACGGGAAGTCCTATTTTCACGCACATTCGTTATTTGATGTTTACCACCATTCCATCGTTGGTCATTACCCTGATTATCTTTACGATTGCCGGATTATCCCATGAAGCAACCAACACCGGACACATCGCCGAGTTCAGTCAAGCATTGGATAATAAGTTTCATATTTCCGGATGGCTCATGATTGTTCCTATCGCTACCGGCATCATGATTGCCAAGAAAGTTCCTTCGCTGATTACGCTTTTCCTATCTACGGCTATTGCGACCATCTTTGCGATTATTTTCCAACCGCAACTTTTAATGGAAATAGCCGGAGAAGCAGAAAATCACGCTTTGGCATTGGTAAAAGGCTCTATGTCTATTCTTTTTGGAAGTACAAATTTGGAAGCAGGAAGTGCAGAAATCAACGAATTGATCGCAACTCGAGGCATGTCGGGCATGATGGATACCATTTGGCTGATTATTTGCGCCATGTGTTTTGGGGGAGCCATGACAGCAGGGGGAATGTTAGAAAGCATCACTTCGGTCTTTACCCGTTTTGCCAAGACTTGCACCGGTCTTGTGTCTTCAACGGTGGCATCCGGTCTTTTCCTTAACATTACAACGGCCGACCAATACATTTCCATCATCCTTACCGGAAATATGTTTAGAGACATCTACGAAAAGAACGGATACGAAGGACGATTGTTAGGCCGAACCACCGAAGATGCCGTAACGGTTACTTCCCCGTTGATTCCCTGGAACACATGTGGCATGACACAGGCAACCATCTTAAGTGTTCCTACATTCACTTATTTGCCGTACTGTTTCTTCAACATCATCAGTCCGCTGATGAGTATTATTGTGGCCGCCACCGGATATACCATTGTCCGCAAGGTCAAGAAACCGACAGAAGTAACAGAAAGTGTTGCATAATCAGGGCTTACTTACAGGCAATTTTAGAAAAACTCCTGTTTCGTGCAATTTCTGTTGCAATTCGCTTTGTATCAATCAATTACGCTTGCACGAAGCTTTCTTCTCCTGCAAGCGTGAATGAAATCAAACGAGACAGCAAGCGCAAGGCAACGAGACTTGCTTCATTGGCCTGTGAGACTTATTACGATGGGGGATGAGACTTGCTCCGTTTCAGGACAAGACAAGCATGGCAGGAATGTAAGGGCATTTTAGCACTCCTGCCATTGTATTTTATTATGCTTCAACTGTTTAGGAGTGAAATTGCAGGAATGGCAGACGTTTATAGAAATCTCTTAAAAAGACGATAAAATTCTCTTTGAAACAAAAGTGTTAACACCAAAGAGAAAAGATCAGTTCACCAAAGAGTTTTTTTTGAAAAGCTTTTAAATAAATATTCATACACGCCTTCCCTTTTTGAGAAAGGAATAAATAAAATCCAAATCTTTCTCAGAAGTATTTCTACGGGCATTTTACCCCAAATCTTAGAATAACAGAAATTTTTCCATAATTACTCTCAAAAAGTTTCTTTTTTCACATTTTTTTTGTCTACCTTTGTCTCTAAATTTTAAAACCATTTATAAACATTCAATATGGCAAATGTGATAAAATTACACAAAGGCCTGAACATCAACCTGAAAGGGAAACCTGCTCAAGAGATTTTCACTGTGAATGCACCGGACACATACGCACTTGTGCCCGATGATTTTCATGGAGTTACTCCGAAAGTAGTGGTCAAAGAACAGGAAAGTGTGAAGGCTGGTGATGCCTTGTTCGTAGACAAGAATCACCCTGAAGTCAAGTTTGTTTCTCCGGTAAGCGGTACGGTAACTGCCGTTACGAGAGGCGAACGTCGTAAAGTCCTCAGCATTACCGTAGCGGCTGCTAAGGCACAAGAGTACGTAGAGTTTGGTAAGAAGGACGTTTCCAAGATGAGTGGCGCAGAAGTGAAGGCCGCTTTGATGGAAGCCGGTCTTTTTGCATTCATCGTTGAACGTCCATACGCTGTGACTGCCAACCCGGATGCTACACCAAAGTCAATCTTCGTTTCTGCATTCGATAGCAACCCGTTGGCTGCTAACTTCGAATACGTGTTGCAAGGTCAGGAAAAGGATTTCCAGACAGGTTTGGACGCTT
>JAFTSK010000198.1 GCA_017467385.1 Bacteroidaceae bacterium | reverse complement strand
TCTGACTGTTAATCAGAGGGTCCTTGGTTCAAGTCCAAGAGGAAGAGCAAAAAACTCAATGCAAATTCTTCCTTAGCTCAGTCGGTTAGAGCATCTGACTGTTAATCAGAGGGTCCTTGGTTCAAGTCCAAGAGGAAGAGCCAGAGTAGACAAGCCAGCAGAAACGCTGGCTTTTTCTTTTTCTGTACATTGTACAAGGAGAATAAAACGAAGCAAGTCTCATCGGCCATCGAGACCGCAAGCGTGAACACACAAGACTTGCTCCGTTGACACATGAGACTGCAAGCGTATGGGAACGAGACTGCAAGCAAAAAGGAATCAGAAAATAGACTCTTTCGTTTCAGTAGTAAACAACTCCAACGCCTTGATACCCATTACTGAATTTCCTTTAGAATTGAGGCGAGGGCTCCATACTGCGACTGAATATTGCAACGGATAAATAGCCACAATACCACCACCTACGCCACTCTTTCCCGGAAGTCCTACCAAATAAGAAAACTCTCCGGCCTCATCGTAGAAGCCACACGTCTGCATAATGGCATTCATACGTTTTACCTGCGAAGCCGTCAGAGTCACACCGGCATAGTTGAATTTCTTCCGGTGATTGGCAAAAGCGAGAAAAGCTCTTGACAGCTCCCGACAACTCATTTCAACGGAACACATCTGAAAATAAAAATGAAGCACCCGTTCGATGTCGTTTTCAATCGTACCATGATATTTCAGTAAATTGGCAATGGCGGCATTCAAGTACCCCTTTTCGCGTTCCGAGACCACCACTTCCTCATTATAATCCAACGTATCATCACCGGCCACCGCCCGAACGAACGCCAAAAATTCCTCTTCCGGACGTTCCAAACAAGTGAGCAGTACGTCTGTCATTACGATTGCTCCGGCATTGATAAACGGATTACGCGGGATACCCTTCTCCACTTCCAACTGTATCAAAGAGTTGAATGCCGTACCCGAAGGCTCTTTTCCTACCCGCTTCCACAAGTCATCTCCTTTCAGCGAAAGACACATAGCAAGGGCGAACACCTTCGATATACTTTGAATAGAGAAACGAGTATCCGCCTGCTCTATGGAGTAGATTTCCCCATAAATGGTATGAATACACATCCCAAACTGGTCGGGATTGACCTTTGCCAACGCCGGGATATAGTCCGCCTGCTTACCTTCCTTTGCATACGGCTGAATCTCCTGATAAATATTTTCGAGTATTTGCTGATATTCCATATCCACAAAGATAAAAGGTATTTTGTAAACAGCCAAAGGATAAAACTGAAAACAATAGGAATGAGTGTGTTTTAATCTCAGCCGCTTAAATTATTCGATTATTATAAGTTTTTCACATTTTTTTGTTTACTCATAAAAGATTTCTTACATTTGCGGCATAAAAGTAAATTTGACTTTAAAAAGCCTATTTAAAATTTAGATCCCATTTATTAACTAAAACCACAAAAAGATGAAAGGTCTATTTTAGAGAAATCCCCAACAGGGTATTTTTAAGCGCTTGTATCGCTTTATTAGGGGCCTTTATTACCCCCCCATTTCTGCGGAAGAATCTACACTTAGAAGCGACTTACCGCAACAAACTACAAAGAAGATTTTTGGTAAAGTGGTCGACACCGCAGGCATGCCTATTATCGGTGCGAACATTTATCAGAAAGGTACAACCAATGGAACCATTGCCGACATTGACGGTAATTTCGTTTTGGAAGTTCCTAAAGGTGCATCTATCGTTGTTTCTTACATCGGTTATAACACTCGCGAGTTGATTATCAACACCAATTCCAACTACGAAGTAGTACTTACCGAAGATACACAGAACTTGGAAGAAGTTGTAGTCGTGGGTTACGGTACACAGAAGAAAGTAAACTTAACCGGTTCGGTAGCAGTCGTGAAGTCTGAACAATTACAGAATCGTGTAGCTACCAATGTTACCAATTTGCTTTCAGGCCACATGCCGGGTGTAACCGTTATTCAATCTTCCGGCCAACCGGGTTACGACACAGGTACATTGCGTGTACGTGGTATCGGCACCATGAATAGTGGTTCAGATGCAATGGTCATCGTAGACGGTGTAGAATCGTTCATGAATGCCGTTGACCCTAACGACATCGACAACATCTCTATCTTGAAAGATGCTTCGGCTTCGGCTATCTATGGGGTGCGTGCCGCTAACGGTGTGATTTTGATTACTACCAAGAAAGGCGCACAAGGCAAGGCTAAAGTAACCTACAACGGTTACATCGGCTGGCAAGAAGCTACTCGTCTTCCTAAGTTTGCCAATTCGTATGACTATGCTGTCATGATGAACGAAGCTTACAGAAACGATGGTGCTACTGTACCTTACAGCGACGAAGACTTGCAGAAATTCAAATCAGGAACAGACCTTCTCAATTATCCAGATTCTGATTGGTTAGGTGAATTGTTAAGCGAAAGCGGTCTCTACCACAACCACCACCTTTCTATTAATGGTGGTAATCAAGGTATCCGTTACGCCGTTTCTTTCGGTTATCACGATAAGGACGGTTTGATTCCTAACACCAACTACAAGAAAATCAACTTCCGCGCTAACTTGGATGCACAGATAAACAACCGTTTGTCTTTCAACTTGAACTTGGCCGGTTATCGTAGCGATGCTCAAGAACCAGCCGAAGGCTTGTCAAGTATCATCCACTACGCTTACCGCGAAACTCCGGTTACTCCGATTCAGGCTCAAGACGGACATTATGTACGTTTCAAGAACGAACACAACTCCATTCAATCAGCCAAAGAAGGTGGTGTTTACCGCACTTATAGTTACAACTTTACCGGTAACGTCGGTATGGAATACAAAATCATCGATGGTTTGAAACTTCGTGGTAGTGCCTCTACTCGCTTCTCTTTAGCCGAAAATAAGACTCACTACAAAACATTGTCTTATTATGCTCCGGGAAGCTATGACAACTTGATGACTTCTTCAAACTACATCAGCAATACTGACGGAAAGACTTTGGAAGTAAACCTTCAAGCATATTTGGATTACAACAAGACCTTTGGCAAACATGCCGTTAGCGGTTTGTTAGGTTATTCTCAGATTTACAACAAGTATAACAATCTGTATGCTTATCGCCGTAACTTACCTGCTTCCAATTCATTGGATCAGATTAATGCCGGTAGCGAAACAGGACAACGAACCAGTGGTAACGAAACAGAATATGCTCTTCGTTCAGGTTTCGCACGTTTGAACTATGCATTCAACGACCGTTATTTGTTTGAAGCTAACGTTCGTTACGACGGTACTTCACGTTTCGCTAAGAACAACCGCTTCGGTGCATTCCCATCATTCTCTTTGGGTTGGAGAATTTCTGAAGAAGACTTCTTCAAAGCTGATTGGGTAAACAACTTGAAGTTGCGCGCATCATGGGGTTTGCTGGGTAACCAGGAAATCGGTAACTATGCATTCTATAATAACTATGTATTCGGATACAATTATAGTTTCGGTGGAAGCAAGGTACAAACCATCTCTATCTCCAGTCCTATGACTAACGAAGACATCACTTGGGAAAAGACAGAACAAATCAACGTAGGTGTTGATGCAACTTTCTTCAACAACAAGTTGACAGCTACATTGGATGTATTCCGTAAGCAAACCAGAGACATTCTTTTGGAATTACCGGTAATGAGCATGTTGGGTGTTAGCGCTCCTTATCAGAATGCAGGTGGAGTACGTAATACCGGTTTTGAACTTCAATTGGGACACAACAACCGAATCAACGATCTTCAGTATTCTGTTACTGCCAATGTCAGCTACGTAAAGAACAAGATTACCGATTTGAAGGGTGCTGACACTCCGGGACAGTCTGTAGGCGATCCATTGTCTGCATACTTCGGTTATGTATGCGAAGGTATCTTCCGTACTCAGGACGACATTGACAATCATGCAGACCAAAGTGCAGCTTTTGGCACTCCGGTTTTGGGTGACTTGATGTACAAGGACGTAACAGGAGAAGGTGTTGTAAACAGCGATGACCGCGTTATCCTCGGTTCAGCTTTCCCGAAGTGGAACTTTGGTTTGAATCTTTCTGCTTCTTACAAGGGATTTGATCTCAGCGCTTTGTTACAGGGTGCTGCAGATGTGAAGGCTATGGTTCCGTCTACCGTTGCTTATGCATTCTATAACGGTGGTAAAGTGACTGAAAAATACTTAGACAGCTGGAGTCCTGAGAATCCGAATGCTTCTATGCCACGTCTTTCTATGAGCAACAGTAGCAATAAAATCACTTCTTCTTTCTGGGTAACAGATGCTTCATACGTGAAGATGAGAAACTTGCAAGTAGGTTACTCTATCAACCCAAGTATTTTGAAGAAGTATGCTATCAGCCGTTTGAGAGTATATTGTAGCATTGACAACCTATTTACCATTACAGGTTTTGAAGGTACTGATCCGGAAGCAACAGGAAATGTACACCCATTAACCAGAAGTTATTCATTTGGTTTGAACTTATCATTCTAAAAAACAGATAACTATGAAACTTAAATATTACATTTTAGGGCTTGTGTCTGCATGTGCAATCACTTCTTGTAATGACAGTTTCTTGGATAGAGCCCCCAAGGACAAACTGTCTGACACTCCCTATTGGCAGAATCAAGATGATGCTGAAAAGTTTGCCAATGGTATTTATAGATATTTGGTACAGCCGGAAAACCACACCATCATGACCGACTGTTACACAGCCAATGCCATTCCGGTGCATGTTACAGCCGAACAAGGCCAATTGTCTGCCGGTTCAGCCGTTTCTACCAATCCGCACTTCACTCAGTTGTGGGCAGAAACCTATTATGGTATTCGTCGTTGCTTGATTTTCCAGGAACACATTGACGAGGTACCGATGAATGAAGCATCAAAAGCTACCATCAAGGCTGAAGTACAGTTTTTGGAAGCATTCTTCTATGCTACCTTATTAAAATATATGGGTGGTGTGCCTATCTTGGATCATGCTATGGCTTTAAGTGAAGAAATGCCTGCCAGAAATACTGAAGAAGAAGTTTACAGCCACATCATAACATTGCTTGATGCAGCAGCTCCCAACTTGCCTTCTATCCGTTCTAATTCGGATCATGGAAAGCCATCTGCCGGTGCATGTATGGCTTTAAAGGCACGTGTGGCATATTACGCGCACAAATACGAAGTAGCAGAACAAGCTGCTAAGGCAGTTATGGATATGGGTAAATTTGATTTGGCAGATAATTATGAAACTTTGTTCCGTCCGGAATCTGAGTTTGACAACGAAATCATCTTCAACAAGGAATTCAATGAAACCCCAGCCAACAGTATAGAAGGAAACAAAATTTCTTTGTTCTTCATGCCAGTAGCCTTTGGTGCATGGGAAGCTTTGTCTCCAACTCAAGACATGATAGATGCTTATCTTTGTACCGACGGGTTATCAATCACAGAATCTCCATTGTACGATCCAGCCAATCCGTATGAAAACCGCGATCCACGTTTAGCTTATTCTGTTTTGTGGCCGGGTGCAACATATCCAGTTATTTACAATGGTACTGAATACACTTTGGAATTCGACAATCAAAGAATGGGAGACGGTAGCCACACTCGTACCGGCTACAGCATGCGTAAATACTTAGATCCAGAAGATTACGGTATTTGGTATTACGGACAAACCAACTTCATCTATATCCGTTATGCAGAAGTGTTGTTGACATACGCTGAAGCACGTAACGAAAATGTAGGTCCGGACGAATTAGTTTACGCGGCTGTTAACCAAGTACGCCAACGTCCTTCTGTAAACATGCCTACATTGGAAGAAGGTTTGACAAAGGATGAAATGCGTGCCGCTATCCGTCACGAACGTCGTATCGAATTGGCATTTGAAGGTATCCACTTGTTTGATACTCGTAGCTGGAAGACAACTGAAGAAGAAGTGAAGCGTCCGGTTTGGGGTATCGACCAGCAAGGCGAACCTATCCACGTTGAAACTCGTAACTTCAATCCGAACCGCGACTACTTGTGGGCAATTCCTTCAGAAGAAGTTGACTTGTCTAAGGGTGTTTTGAAACAAAATCCGGGTTGGGATTAATAAGTTCTCAATTTAAATATAGAAGTGGGTGCGCAAATACGCATCCACTTTTTTATTCCCTAAATCTTGGGAAATTTACTCATCCTTCTTTGTTTTACCCCGAAAAACACTACCTTTGTGAAACATCTTATTAACCTCAAATTATCATCGTATGTACAGAATGACTTTGAATACCCCTTTGCATCTTAAGGCAAAGTATGGCAATCCCATGAAAAAGTTAAATAGTTTCGTGCTATTATGCGTATTCCTCTTGTTGCCTTTTTCCACAGCGGCACAAACAGCCCTTCAAGAGAAGCTGAAAGAAATTACTCAAATCACTAAAGTCAATCCGTTGGAATCTGCTGAGTTTGCCGAGAAATACGTAACTTATTTCACGCAACCTCTCGACCATAAGCACCCGGAAAAAGGAAGCTTCAGCCAACGAGTAGTGGTGTCTCATGTAGGGTTCGACCGCCCGACAGTCATTGTTACCGAAGGCTATGGAGCCGCATACGCCCTCTACCCCAAGTATCGGGAAGAGCTTTCCAGAATGTTCAATACCAACATGATTTTTGTGGAATACCGCTATTTCTTGGAATCGACTCCCGAACCGAGAGACTGGCAATACCTGACCGCCGAAAACAGCGCCGACGACCTTCACGCCGTCCGCAATGCCTTCAAGACCATCTATCCGGGCAAATGGATTGCTACAGGCATCAGCAAAGGCGGACAAACAGCCATGCTCTACCGTACCTTTTACCCGAATGACGTAGACATTACCGTACCCTACGTTGGTCCGTTATGCTACGGAGTGGAAGACGGTCGTCACGAGCCGTTCCTTCATCAAGTGGGAACGCCAGAAGAACGCCAGAAGATTGAAGATTTCCAGTTGGAAGTACTGAAACGCAAAGCAACCTTGCTTCCTCGTTTTGAAAAGCATTGTACAGAAAAGAAATACGAGTTTTTCGGTTCCGTTGAAGAAATCTATGATTACTCGGTTTTGGAATATTCCTTTGCCTTCTGGCAATGGGGTACACCGGTCAGCACCATTCCGGCTTGCGATGCCACCGACGATGAAATCTACAAACACTTCATGGCCATCAGCGAACCGTCTTACTTTGCCAAAGGCGGTGGAAACGAGTCTTTCTTTATCCAAGCCGCCCGCGAACTTGGTTATTACGGATACGACATCAAGCCGTTCAAGAAATACCTTTCCATCAAATCGAGTAAGGGCTACTTGAAACGCCTAATGCTTCCGGCCGACGGCAAAGACATTAAGTTCGACAAGACCTTAAGCAAGAAAATCACCAAGTTCTTGAAGAAGAACGATCCAAAGATGGTGTTCATCTATGGAGAAATTGATCCCTGGTCGGCAGCGGCTGTAACTTGGTTGGATACCAGCAAGAAGGAAAATATGCACATCTTTGTAGAACCTCGAGGAAGCCACAAAGCTCGTATCAGTACCTTGCCCGAGGACATGAAGAAAGAAGCCATCGGTATCATCAAGGCTTGGTTGGAAGAATGAAAAAAATTCTCTTTGGAGAAACTTCCCTTCCTCCAAAGAGAATTAAGTCTTTCTCCAAAGAGAGTTGGGGCCAGAGTCCATTTGGGCCCACTTACTCCCACTCCTGTGCGTATTTCTTGGATTCTTAACACCGTTGAGGGTTATAAGTGTAACACAACCTGCAGTTCTGCACTTTCAGCGCAGTATTGAATGATGCCGATTATACCCAGGGGATGCCCCGGGCTATTGACTGACGGGCTTTCAGCCCGTCAATTTCACTTGCAAAATGAACGCCTTTGTATGGACGAGCCGATGTGCTTACCCATTCATAATTGCATAAACTCCCCCTCTTGAGAGGGGGAAGGGGGTGTGTTAGAATACATCAACTGTATGGGTGTATTAGAGTACATCAAGCGTAAAAACACATCCATCTGTATGGGTATCACACACCCCTTAATCCCCTCTCAAGAGGGGAAATGATAATGCCTTTATATACTGAAATTTCTCAAATAGAAGTGAAAGTTATTTTGAACTGCGATAAAAAAAGACGGACTGCAAAAATTGCAGTCCGCCCCGTAGAGTACTCGAAGCGGGACTTGAACCCGCACAGCCGCAATGGCCAAGGGATTTTAAGTCCCTCGTGTCTACCGATTCCACCATTCGAGCATCCTCAAAAAGAGAGCGGAAAACGAGGCTCGAACCCGCGACCCCAACCTTGGCAAGGTTGTGCTCTACCAACTGAGCTATTTCCGCATTCATTTTTAACGGGTGCAAAGATAAGGGCTTTTATGTTAACAGCCAAATTTTACACCCGTTTTTTTATTTCATACTATATTCGCAAGAATATTATCTTCCTAACAAAGAACGTTCTGCTTCTTCCATCATCCGGAAGTTAAAGCCTTCCACCACCTGATTCATCAAAGCTTCAATACGATCGTTGCAAAGATTGCCTATACTTCCGGCATGTGTATGATGCACTTGTTTGTTATGCGTAAATTTGCCTGCCTCAATGTCAAGACCGACCTTCTTGTAGGCATCTCGGAAAGGCATACCTTCACCGGCCAAACGATTCACTTCTTCTACACTAAAGATATACAGATAACGATCATCGTCCAAGATATGCTCGTTAATCTTTATCTTATCCATGATGTAAGTGGCCATTTGTAAACAATCCTTCAATTCCTCAAACGCCGGAAGGAACACTTCCTTGATTATCTGCAAGTCGCGGAAGTAACCGGAAGGCAGATTGTTCATAATCATCATGATTTGCTGAGGAAGTGCCTGAATCTTGTTGCATTTGGCACGTGTCAACTCAAACACATCCGGATTCTTCTTGTGCGGCATGATGCTGGAGCCGGTGGTACATTCGTCCGGAAGCTTCACAAAGCCAAAGTTCTGACTGCTGAACATACAGGCATCGAAAGCCAACTTAGAAACGGTTCCTGCGATAGAAGCCATTGCAAACGCTACGTTGCGCTCCATCTTTCCACGCCCCATCTGTGCATAAACCACATTGTAGTTCATAGAGTCGAAACCTAACAAACGGGTGGTCATCTCTCTGTCCAACGGGAAGGAAGAACCATATCCGGCCGCCGAGCCTAACGGATTGCGATTACACATCTTGAATGCCGCCTGAAGGAACATCATGTCATCTACCAGGCTTTCAGCGTATGCACCAAACCACAAACCGAACGAAGAAGGCATGGCAATCTGCAAATGGGTATAGCCAGGCATCAACACGTCCTTGTATTTATTGCTCTGAGCTACAAGCACTTTAAACAAGTCTTCCACCGCTTCGGCAATCTCCTTCAACTGGGCACGAGTATAAAGTTTCAAGTCGACCAACACCTGGTCGTTGCGCGAACGTCCGCTATGAATTTTCTTGCCGACATCGCCCAACTTACGGGTTAGCATCAGCTCTACTTGCGAATGAACGTCTTCAATGCCGTCCTCGATTACAAAATCGCCTTTCTCTGCTGAAGCATAGATATTCTTCAATTCTTCCAACAACACAGCCAGCTCTTCCGCCTTCAACAAACCAATGCTTTCCAACATGGTGATGTGCGCCATAGAACCTATCACGTCATGCTTGGCCAGATACAAATCCATTTCACGATCCCGGCCTACAGTAAAACGATCAATTTCTTCGTTTACCTGTACGTTTTTCTCCCAAAGTTTCTGAGCCATAGTTGCATTAATAAGGAATCATTGCCAACATCTCGGCCAATTTTTCCACCCCTTCCTGCAAAGGTTTGGAAACCATCGCCTTCATAAACATATTCACTTCCGCACGAATGGTTACTTTCATCTTAGCTTCTTCCGATGTTACGGGAAGAATCTGAATCCAAAGATTCAACGGAATCGGAGAATGGTCTCCTTCAAACTTAATGCATTTGCAAGGTTCCCGTTCAATGATGCGCAACGTAACGTTCATGCCTTGTACGGTAAGTGTCAAAGAATCGCGGTCAAAAGCCACATCCTGAATCTTATCGCCTACCTTCTCGCGTACTTGTTCCAAACGTTCTTTCAAGCCTGCCAAATTGTTCAAGTCCTCCAATTTGCCATACACTCGTTCCTGACAATACGGAACGTGCTTTACACTACTTTCAAACTGTACCATATATTATATATAAAAAAGAAGGACAACCCGACACTTTTCAGTTCCGGGCTTCCTTCTCCTTACGTTCTAAAAAATATTATTTTCCTGCATCCCAATGAGCCGGATCTTTTCTCCAAGCATCCAACACAGGTACGTCTTCTTCGTTAATATAGCCTGTCTTCAATGCAACATCCAGAACGGCTTCATAATTAGTCAAAGTTACCAAATTGACTTTTGCTTCCTTAAAGGCTTCAATAGCAACCGGGAAACCGTATGTATATGCAGCTACCATACCGATTACTTCACAACCATCGCGACGAATTGCTTCTACAGCCTTCAAACTGCTACCACCGGTTGAAATCAAGTCTTCGATAACCACAACCTTCATACCCGGACGGAGTTCGCCTTCAATCAAGTTTTCCAAACCATGATCCTTTGGAGATGAACGAACATACACAAACGGAAGGCTCAATTCTTCAGCCACCAAAGCACCTTGTGCAATAGCACCTGTAGCCACACCTGCAATAGCATCTACTTGACCAAACTTTTCAAGGATGATACGACTGATTTCAAGTTTCACAAAGTTTCGAAGAGAAGGATACGAAAGCGTCTTGCGGTTATCACAATAAAAAGGAGATTTCCAACCAGAAGCCCATGTAAACGGGTTAGCAGGCTGCAACTTGATAGCCTTTACCTTCAATAATTTCTCTGCGAATAATTTTTCTAAAGTTCTCATAGTTATATGAATCTGATAATTTTTGCAAAATTAAAGAAAGGAATTGATATAACGAAAAAAGAAGAAAGGTATTTTGGAATAAAATGATGGATTTAGACACAATTTCAAACGTTGCTTTACGAAGCCTCAAAAACTCTTTGGAGAACGACCGAACTCTTCAAAGGCTTTTAAGTCTTTCGTCAAAGAGTTTTTTGAAAAGCTCTTAAGGGGTTACAAACACGATATTTTACGTCTCTCCTGCCCAAGCCAATGTCAGAATACTAATCTGCAAACCGGGGATTCCTTTCAACGCATCGGCGCAGGCTACAAGTGTGGCTCCCGTTGTCCAAACATCATCGACCAAAAGCACGTGCTTGTTTCGCAAGTCTACACAAGAGGTATATTCAAAAGCATCTTTTACATTCTCCCACCGTTCGTAATTACCCTTCCGAGTTTGTGTTTCTGTAAACTGCCTTCTCACCACCACCTTCTGGAGCATCGGAACCCGGGAAACCCACGAAAGCCCTTCTGCCAACATCTCACTTTGATTATAGCCACGCAATTTCCGCTTTTTAGCATGAAGAGGAACCGGAATAATCCAATCCATTCCATCAAAGAAGCCACAAGGAAGCAATTCCGTAGCCATACACCGACCTAAGAAACGCCCCAACCGACTATTTCCGTAATACTTCAGTTCATACAACAAGCGTTGCACACTTCCCCCTTTCGCATAGTGCAAGAAAGCCCCGGCTCGAACAATGGTCAATTTTCCCCAGAGACTTTGCGCCAATTCGTTCTCCTCGGAAAAATGAAATTGCGTGCGAGGCAAAGCAGACAAACAATGAAAGCAGAGTTGCTCTTCACTGCCGAGCAATCGTTTTCCACAAATCGCACAACAACGAGGAAAGAAAAGTTCCCAGAAATCAGTCAAAAGATTCATCCTCGCAACCCAACTGTTTCATGCAATCCAGAATACTTTCCATCTCATAGCCATGTCCAACGGCAAAACGAATCAGCTTGCCGCTTCGTTCGTAATCATTGGCGGCCTTAATGGTTTTCAACTTCTTTGCCATCAATGAACGGAGAATAGACCGATATTCTTCCTCATCAATCTCCTCCAACGCCAAACGGATTTCCGTCGAAGCGATTTGCTTCATCCGCAATGCTTGGGCGATTTTGACTCTCCCCCATTGATTGAAACGATATTTATCGCGAGTGAACGCCTTCGCATATCGAAGACTATCTATAAATTTTTCCTTGATTAATTGCCCGATGATTTCGTCCACACTCTCGGCAGACACTCCCCACAGAGTCAATTTCGTTGCGACTTCCATCGGACAACGTTCGGCCACAGAGCAATAGGCTTCTGCCTTATTGCGTGCCTCTTCTACTGAATATTCCTTTTTCATCTCATTTAATTGCTTTAATCATGCGGTCATTGCCAAACAAATCCTTTCGCAACTCCACCTTATTATATCCTACTTTTTCCAAAAGCTGTACGGTCTGTTGGCCGTAAGCCCGATTGATTTCAACATAAAGCGAGCCACCTTCCTTCAGCATTTCAAAGCCCAACGAAGCAATGGTCTGATAATAGCGTAGCGGCTCTGAATCAGGAACAAACAAAGCGATGGAAGGCTCCCAATCGAGAACATTTGCCTCCATGTCTTCCTTTTCCTGTTCTGTAATATAGGGCGGATTGCTCACCAAGACATCATAACGGGATTCTCCTGGAACAGCCTCAAACACATCCTGCCTACGGAAGTTCACCCGTACATGGTTGCGTTCGGCATTTCGGCGTGCCACTTGCAGGGCTTCTTCGGAAATATCCCAGGCTTCCACCTCTGCGCCTTCCAACGAATGTGCCAAAGCAACAGGAATACATCCGCTTCCCGTTCCAATGTCCAACACCCGACATTCCTTTTCAAGCCGATAATCCTCCACAATCCAAGCCACCAGCTCCTGAGTTTCCGGTCGAGGAATCAACACATGTGGATTCACTTCAAACGTCAATCCACAGAAACTTTCCCTACCTATTATATATTGTATCGGCTCATTCTTACGCAAACGAGCTATAATATCCGTTAAAAGCTTTTGTTCTTTTTCGGAAAAGCCCTTATCTTTGCCACCGTACAATTCAATCGTTGAGAAGCCGAACACCTCCGCCAACAATAACTTTGCCAGCGATGCAGCTTCTGATTCAGGGTAATACCCTCGCAAAGCTTCACGTATTTGATAGACAAGTGGATGCATAAGGTTCAATAATTCGGCGCAAAAATAAGAATTAAAACAGAATCGTCATGACAAAAGATGAAAAATATATCGCCCGTTGTCTTCAATTAGCCAAAAACGGATTCAACAACGCCGCCCCCAACCCAATGGTTGGAGCCGTCATCGTACACAACGACCGCGTCATTGGCGAGGGCTATCACGTCCGTTGCGGCGAAGCCCATGCCGAAGTCAACGCCATTCGTTCTGTCAAAGAAGAAAGTCTTTTGAAGGAATCGACTATTTACGTCAGTTTAGAGCCTTGTTCGCATTACGGAAAGACTCCCCCATGCGCCGACCTGATTATTGAGAAACAAATCCCCAAAGTGGTGGTAGGTTGTATGGATCCTTTCTCGTTGGTTGCCGGCAGAGGCATTGAGAAATTACGCAATGCAGGCATCGAGGTAAAAGTGGGCGTACTTGAAGAAGAATGTCAACACCTCATCCGCCGTTTCATCACGTTCAACACACAAAAAAGGCCTTACATCACCCTAAAATGGGCAGAATCAGCCGACGGATTCATCGACGTTCTACGAACAGACGGCCACCCCATCCTACTTTCTTCGCCTTTGACCTCCATGATTGTCCACAAGCGGAGAGCCGAACACAAAGCCATTTTAGTAGGCCGCCGAACCGCCTTGTTAGACAATCCCTCGCTGACCACCCGAAACTGGTATGGAGAAAACCCGATTCGGTTAGTGATAGACAAAGACCTGACCTTGCCCCGCGAGCTTCAGCTATTCAATGGCCAAGTTAAAACATTGGTTTTCACACAGCAAGATGTAACAAGCGTCCAAAATTCGGTAGAATTTGTCCGCTTGGATTTCTCCCGAAACATACTCCCTCAAATCATGGAAGTCTTGTATCAGCGAAAAGTACAGTCCGTATTAGTGGAAGGCGGGAGCACCTTACTCCAATCTTTCATAGAAGATGATTTGTGGGATGAAGTTTACATAGAGACTTCGCCTATCATGCTTAAAGCAGGAGTAAAAGCACCCCAAATGAAAGATAAGTGCATTTTTTTAACAGATAATAACTTTGGCCGAAACATTCGATATGCCCTCAACAGACCTTCTACGAGGGGAAAACAAGGAAAATAAGAGAAAAAAAAGCCCATTTTATCTATAAATTAATATAAAACTTGCTTCAAAACTTCTGTAGAGAGAAAAAACTTTCTACTTTTGCAACTTGTAACATAAGACTCATTGAATAATGAAATTAAAAGTTCTGAATATTTTTGCCTGCCTGTTTATTGCAGCATGTAGCATTACGTCTTGTTTGGATGACGAAACAGTAGAATACGATTTTAGCCAAAATGCCAGCATTACAGCATTTGCTATCACAGACAGCATTGTAACATACTATCCATCAATCACTGCTTCGGGAAAAGATACGACATTAAGTACAGCAGTCCTGGGTACAGATTACCCGTTCATCATCGACCAGCTGAATCATCGCATCTATAATGCCGACTCACTTCCTGTAGGAACAGACATCAGCAAAGTGGTGGTAAGCATTTCTTCGGACGGTTATTATGTATTCAGAGTAAAAGGAGATAAAGACACCATTTTTGTAGAAACCGACTCATTGGATTTCACTAATCCTATTAAGTTCAAGGTTTTGTCTCAGATGGGAGTATTTGGTCATACTTATACTGCAGAACTTCTTGTACACAAGCAAGAACCGGAATTATTAAACTGGACGCGAATGAACAACAACTTCAGCACAGCTATTCAAGCGCAAAAAGCAGTATATCTGAATAAAACCATTTATGTATTTGCTGAACAAGAAGCACAAACTGCTGTAACTTACAGTACGAATGGAAAAGAATGGTCTGAACTTCAAGACATTGACATTCCGGTTAAAGCAGACTACTCCACCGCTATGGTTTGGAACGACCAATTGTATATTCTGGCTAACAATGAATTGTATTGTTCAGAGAACGGTATAAATTGGACCAAAGTAGAAACCGAACAGACATTCAACAGCCTCATTACATGTAATAGCAGTAAGATGATAGGTGCAGATGCTGATAATTATTACATTGAAAGCACCGATGGTATAACTTGGGGACGTCAGGCACTTCTTCCGGAAAGTTTCCCACAGAGTCCTTACCAGTTTGCATCTTATAGTTTGTTGACCAACTCGGCGATTGAACGTACAGTTCTCATGGGATACAATGCCAATGAAGAAGACACAACCAACATCATCTGGAGTCAGTTGAGCAATGAAACCGAATGGTCTGCAATGACCTACGAAAACAATAAAAAACTTTGTCCGAAGTTTGAGAACCCGACAATCATCCGTTACAACGATGCCTTGTATGCCTTTGGTGGTCCTGCTGTAGACGGAGGAGAGGTTGATGCATTCAGTTGTTTCTATTCATCCACAGATAATGGAATCAGTTGGGAAGCAATGACTGAAAACATGTTATTCCCTGAAGAATTCACGAATTTGTACGAACAAGCAGAAGGCAATTATTCTTGCATTGTCGACAAAAACAAATTCATCTGGGTTATCTGGAGTAAGACAGGCGAAATCTGGCGTGGTAGAATCAACAAATTAGGTTTCAAAAAACAATAAACTCCGAAAGGTATGCTATACAAAGAGCAAATAGACAAGAATCGTATCCCTACCCATGTTGCTATTATCATGGATGGAAATGGCAGATGGGCTAAGCAACAAGGTCAAGCAAGAAGTTTCGGCCATCAAGCCGGAGCAGAAACTGTTCATGTTGTTGCCGAAGAAGCTGCTCGATTAGGGGTTAAATATTTGACCTTATACACATTCTCAACAGAAAACTGGAATCGACCGGTGGATGAAGTGAATGCACTCATGGCTTTATTGATGGACTCCCTCGAAGAAGAAACATTTATGAAGAACAACATTTGTTTCCGAATCATTGGAGATACCACCAAATTACCAGCTGAGGTATCAGCCCGACTGAACCAATGTATAGAGCATACCTCTGCCAATACAGGCATGTGCCTGACACTTGCATTGAGTTATTCTTCCAAATGGGAGATAACAGATGCCGTACAACGAATTGCAAAAGAAGTACAAGATGGCGCGCTTGCCGTATCTGATATTACGGACAAGACCATTGATGAACATTTATGTACAAACTATATGCCCGATCCTGATTTACTTATCCGAACAGGAGGTGAATTACGGATTAGCAACTATTTATTATGGCAATGTGCCTACTCGGAATTCTATTTCTGCGAAACCTTTTGGCCGGACTTCAAAGAAGAAGAATTCTGCAAGGCAATTTACGATTACCAACAGAGAGAACGCCGTTTCGGAAAAACCAGTGAACAAATATAATATAAATCAAAATGCTATATCGTATTTTATTCATACTATCAATAGTGGCATGTCTTTTCAGCACTAACACTTATGCTCAGGACATTACAGCCGAAGAAAACAATAGTCCAGTTATTCTCTACTCAGCCTCTCCCAAACAATATGAGATTGGCGGCATTAAAGTAGAAGGTGTCAAGAACTATGAAGACTACATATTGCTTGGCATATCAGGTCTTTCTGTGGGGCAAACAATAACTGTTCCAGGCGATGAAATTACAGGAGCCATCAAGAACTATTGGAAGCATGGTTTGTTCTCCGACGTGAGAATTGAAGCCGAAAAGATCGTGGGCAATAAGATTTATTTGAAAATCATATTGACTCAACGTCCACGTATCGCAGACATTCGCTATCATGGGGTGAAGAAAAGCGAAAAACAAGATTTGGAAGCTAAATTAGGATTGGCCAAAGGTAGCCAAATCACGCCAAACTTGGTAGACCGTGCTAAATTGCTCATCAAGAGACATTTCGATGATAAAGGTTTCAAGAACGCAGAAGTAAACATCATTGAACGAAACATCGAAGGCAACAAAGAACAAGTCAATGTAGACATCATGATTGACAAGAAGGAAAAGGTTAAAGTCAATCAAATTACCATTGACGGAAATACGGTGTTGTCTGACAAGAAGTTGAAACGTGTCATGAAAAAGACCAACGAAAAGAATAAGTTGGTCAACTTGTTCCGCACCAAGAAATTCATTGAAGAAAAATACGAAGAAGACAAGCAACTCATCATTGACAAGTATAACGAATTGGGTTATCGTGATGCACAAATCGTAGTGGATAGCGTTACACCTTTCGATGATCGTACTGTAAATGTCTACATGCGCATCGAAGAAGGAAATAAATACTACTTAAGAAACATTGATTGGGTAGGTAATACGGTGTATCATTCTGACTATTTGGCAGCTAAACTGCTCATGAAGAAAGGAGATGTATATAATCAGAAACTCTTGAATGACCGTCTCAGCCAAGATGAAGATGCTATCGGTAACGACTACTACAATCAGGGTTATGTATTCTACCGTCTTGATCCAGTAGAAGTGAATATTGTGGGAGACTCTATTGACTTGGAAATGCGTATCATTGAAGGCCCGCAAGCTACTATCAACAAGGTAAGCATTAACGGTAATGACCGATTGTACGAAAACATTGTACGTCGTGAATTGCGTACTAAGCCGGGCGATTTGTTCAATAGAACAGCATTGGAACGTTCTTATCGTGAAATTGCCCAAATGGGACACTTCAATCCGGAAAACATCAATCCGGATGTACGACCGGATGCCGCCAACGGTACTGTTGACATCAATTGGCAATTGGAATCCAAAGCCAACGACCAAATTGAATTCTCTGCCGGTTGGGGACAAACAGGGGTTATCGGTAAGTTGAGTTTGAAGTTTACCAACTTCTCAATGGCCAATTTGTTCAGAAAGAACGATAACTATCGTGGCTTCTTACCACAAGGAGACGGACAGACTTTAACAATCAGTGCGCAAACAAACGGTACATACTATCAATCATACAATGTATCTTTCTTTGATCCCTGGTTTGGTGGAAAGCGTCCGAATTCATTCTCTGTTTCTGCTTTCTATTCTGTACAGACAGACATTAGTAGCAACTACTACAACTCTGCATACATGAACAACTACTATAACTATTATAGTGGTTACGGTAGCTATTACAACAACTACTACAACAATTACGAATCATACTACGATCCGGATAAGTCCATTCAGATGTATGGTGCCGCTATCGGTTGGGGTAAGCGCTTAAGATGGCCGGATGACTACTTCACCTTGTCTGCAGAATTGTCTTTCCAACGCTTTATCTTGAAGGATTGGAGTTATTTGTACATCAAGTTGAACAACGGCGAATACATGTCGACCGGTGCTTGTAACAACTTGAGCTTTGGATTAACCTTATCACGTAACTCTACGGATAATCCAATCTTCCCACGTAGCGGTTCTGAATTTACTGCTTCTGTACATTTCACTCCGCCGTATTCTTTGTTCAGCAACAAGGACTACAAGACTTACGGCCAGAACGATTACGATGAAGCCGCCAGTGTTTACAACTGGATTGAATACCACAAATGGAAATTCAAAGCAAAGACTTATACACAATTAACCGACGGTCAGAAGTGTCCGGTTATCATGACACGTACAGAATTCGGTTTGTTGGGACACTATAACAAGTATAAGAAATCACCGTTTGAAACATTCTACATGGGTGGTGACGGTATGACCGGTTATAGTACAAGTTATGCATCTGAAACCATTGCATTGCGTGGTTATGAAAACGGTTCTTTGACTCCATACGGTAGCGAAGGTTATGCCTACATTCGTTTAGGTGCCGAACTGCGTTATCCGTTGATGTTGGAAAACTCAACCAGCATTTACGCTTTAGGTTTCGTGGAAGGTGGTAATGCTTGGACAGAAGTAAGCAAGTTCAACCCATTCAGTTTGAAACGTTCGGCTGGTTTGGGTGTACGTATCTTCTTGCCGATGGTGGGTATGATGGGTATCGACTGGGCTTATGGTTTCGACAAAATCAATGGTTCGTCTCAATATAGCGGAAGCCAATTCCACTTCATTTTGGGACAAGAATTTTAATCACTCTAACAAAGGAGGTATTTATGAAGAAGTTTGCTTTATTGTTAATCATGTGCATCGCCGGTTTGTTTACAGCCCATGCACAAAAGTTTGCTTTGGTTGACATGGACTATATCATGGAAAATATTCCAAGTTATCAACAAGCGAACAATGAACTGAATCAGCTATCTCAACAATTTCAGCAAGAAGTCGAAGCCAAGATAAAAGAAGCTGAAACATTGTACAAGGCTTATCAGAAGAATGCCGCTACCATGAGTTCGACTCAAAAGACACAAAAGGAAGAAGCTATTGTAGCCAAAGAAAAGGAAGCAGCAGAACTGAGAAAGAAATATTTTGGTCCGGAAGGCGAAATGGTGAAGAAGCAAGAAGCACTGATTAGCCCTATCCAAGACAAGATATACGAAGCCATCAAACAAATTTCATTGCAAAAAGGCTACGATGTAGTGGTCGACCGCGCCTCTGCATCAAGCGTTGTCTTTGCTTCTCCACGTATCGACATCAGCAATGAAGTGCTTTCAAAATTAGGATATTCAAATTAATTTCATACATTTGCAACCGCTAAGAATAATATAATAACTAATAAACTATAAAACTATGTTGAAGAAAATTGCTTTAATCCTTTTGCTCATCGCGCCGATGAGTGTTTTTGCACAGAAGTTCGGTCATATCAAGACTCAAGAAATTCTGACTGCTATGCCTGAATACACAAAGGCTCAGACTGACATTAAAACTATGCAGAAACAATTTGAAGACGAAATCAAACGTGCATCTGATGAAGTAAACAAGAAATATGCAGAATACCAGCAAGACCAAGCTAACTTGCCTAAGAATATTCAAGAAAGACGTCAGAAAGAATTGCAAGAGCTTACTCAGAAAGGTATGCAACTTCAACAAGATGCAGAACAGCAGTTACAACAAAGCTGGATGCAGATGTTGGAGCCTATCGTAAAGAAGATTGAAGATGCTATCAAGGCTGTTGGTCAGGAAGGTGGTTATACTTACATCTTTGACTTGAATGCAACCAACATTCCTTACGTTAGCGAAACCCTTTCTACAGACGTAACAACAGCAGTTAAGACTAAGTTGGGCATTAAATAATGATGCCTTTTACAACTCACATAAAAAGCTGAAGAGGTTCTTTGAATACTTCTTCAGCTTTTTTAAAAACTCTCTTTGAAGAACAAGGCAACTCTCCAAAGAGAATTGATTCACTCTCCAAAGCGTTTTTCCTCGCATGATTAACCCACAATCGACAACTTCCAAAGGTGCCATCGGTGTATTTGACTCCGGTTATGGTGGATTGACCATACTCGAAAAGATACGAGAAGCGATGCCCGAATATGATTACATCTATTTGGGAGACAACGCCCGTACCCCCTACGGAACACGTTCCTTTGAAGTTGTCTACGAATTCACGTTGCAAGCGGTAGAAAAGCTATTTGAGTTAGGTTGTCCGTTGGTGATATTGGCCTGCAACACCGCATCGGCCAAAGCCCTTAGAAGCATCCAGCAGATTAATCTCCCCCAACTTGATGCCTCTCGAAGAGTGCTTGGCGTGATTCGCCCTACGGCGGAATGTGCCGGAGAGTTAACTCAAAGTCAGCACATTGGCATATTAGCCACTTCGGGAACCATCAAATCGGAATCCTATATATTAGAGATACACAAGCTATTCCCCAACATCACCGTTACAGGCGAGGCATGTCCTATGTGGGTTCCTTTGGTCGAAAACAACGAATACAATTCAAAAGGAGCCGATTACTTCATCGAGAAGCACATCAATCGTTTGTTGGAGAAAGATCCCCTCATTGACACATTCATTTTGGGGTGTACCCATTATCCGTTGTTGATGGAGAAAATCAAACAATTTACCCCACCCCATATCCGTATTGTGGCACAAGGAGAATATGTGGCGCATAGTCTAAAAGATTATTTGAACAGGCACACCGACATGGATGAGAGATGTACCAAGAATGGCACGTGCCGCTTCCTGACCACAGAAAGCAAGAATAAATTCGAGGAATCTGCCTCCATCTTCCTCCAACAAAAAGACATAAAAGTAGAAAGCATTGCGTTGGAATAGTCTTAATACTTTTCCAACAAACGGCGACTAAGATACTTCACCGGATACAAGACCGAAAAAAAGCCCACCGCTAAGACTGTACCTAAAATCAAAAGTATGTCTTGCCAATGTACACTGACCGGATAAGCATCTACCACAAAAGCCCCTGCCGTAGCTCCACTTCCCAGAGAAATCACCCCAAACTCTTGCTGAATATAGCAAAGCACCAAGCCCAAGACAATGCCCACCAAAGCTCCCATAAAGGAAATCAGACAACCTTCAAAAATAAAGATTCGGGAAATCGTTTGATTGTCGGCTCCTAATCCGCGTAGCGTGATGACATCCGCCCGTTTTTCCAAAATCAGCATGGAAAGAGAGCCTATCACATTGAAACAAGCCACTAACAGAATAAAGCTCAAGAAAAGATAGGAAATGAGTTTTTCCACTTCCATGATTCGAAAAGTATCCTCTTGCTGTTGGTATCTATCCCGAACCAGGAACTCATCTCCCAAAAGTTCGTTGATCTTTCCGATGGTCTTTTTCACATTGCTTCCAGGCACCAACTTCAATTCGATGGAACTGACTTCCGTATCATATTGAAACAAATTACGAGCAAACTGCAACGAAGTCAGGATATAAGACGCATCGTATTTTTGTTGGTTGACGGCAAAGACCAATCCCGAAGAATGTAAATAAGCCGATTGAAAGCTGGAAGCCGGATTAGCCATATTTATCTGAGAACCACGTTTCGGAGCAAAAACTTCTAAAGGATCCAGGAAACGAATCCCTGTTCCTAAAATAGAAGTCAACTCCACTCCTGGAATGGCATAATCTACAACCTCGTCATACAACACCATATCGCCGCGTCCGAAAAGGATACTATCAATGGCGGTCAGCTGACTGAAGTTCTCTTCAATTCCCTTTATCACGACCATTGCCTGCTTACCATTATATTGTACCATTGCATTGTCTTCCAACGACTCAGAAAAGACCTCAATCTCCGGTAATTGACGCAACGCCTGAATACGTTTGTCTTGAGCATCAAATACCTTTCCGTTTACGGCCGTAATCTTCAGTTCCGGATCAAACGCCGTAAAGAAAGTGGCTACCAACTCTTGAAATCCATTGAACACCGACAACGTACAAACCAATGCCAAAGTAGCCAAAGCTACTCCGCACACAGATACTCCCGAAATCACATTGATAGCATTGTGTGATTTCTTGGAAAAAAGATAACGCTTGGCAATATAAAAAGGGAAATTCACGACGTTACTATTTCTTCAATAGTTCATCAATGCGTTCTACATAGTCCAAAGAATCATCCACGAAGAACTTCAGTTCCGGAATGATACGCAACTGATGACGCACACGAGTTCCCAACTCATAACGGATAGATTTAGCATTGTCGTTGATGTTCTTGACTATCTCCTCCGCCCTGTTCGACGGGAACACACTCAGATAAGCACGAACAATACTCATGTCCGGGCTGATACGAACCGTACTAACTGAAACCAATACTCCGTTCATCGACTTTGTTTGAAGCAAAAAAATCTCACTCAATTCCTTTTGAATCAAACGACATACCTTATTCTGTCTGGTTGTTTCCATATATTTACTTATTATTTCTTTCTAATTATCGTCAAACCATCTCTCAATGGCAATATCACTTTTTCCACTCTATTGTCGGAGGCTACCAAATCATTAAACTTCTTGATACCAATAGTCTGCATGTCCGTATGATGGGGTTCCTCCAACACATGCCCATCCCATAGCGTATTGTCGGCTATAATATAACCTCCCGGAGCAAGCATTTTCAACACCAATTCATAATAGTCGATGTATTTTCGTTTGTCTCCGTCTACAAAAGCCAGATCAAACGTAATATCCATCTTCGGTAGCAGCTCAAGTGCATCTCCAATATAGAATTTTATTTTGTCCGCATAAAGCGATTGTTCCAACCAGGGGCGGGTAAAGTCCTCCTGTTCATCATTGATTTCAAATGTATGCAAACAAGCACCTTCTCCCAACCCTTCTGCCAGACAAAGAGCCGAATACCCACTATAAGTACCTATTTCAAGCACTTGACAAGGGCGTATCATCTGCACAAACATTTTCAGCATACGTCCTTGCAGATGCCCGGAAGCCATCCGAGGACGCAACAACTTAACATGCGTATCTCGGTAGAGTGCTTTCAGGTAATCGCCTTCTTCGTCAATGTGCTGAAGGATATAGTCATCTATTGCATCCGTCTCTTTCATTTCCTATCTTTACAAATAACGATTACGATTCGGTAATACATATTCAAGGCCGTAGCCTAATACATCACCCACTACATTTATTTCGAGGAAAGAAGTACGTGAGCCTTGCTTTCCACTACTCAAATAAGCAACCATATCAGTTTCCGACAAAACGCCATCGTCCAATAACTTACGCAATGCAGCAAAGTAATAAGCTTGTCCATTAGCCTTTTCCGGCATATAAATTGCCTCTACACCATAAGAAAGAGCCAAATGACGCATGGTCTTTTCCTTGTAGCAAATAGCCAAAACCGGATACTTCCCTCTAAAAGCCGCTAAGTTACGAGCCGTTCGTCCACTAAAGCTATCAGTAATGATCGCCTTAATGTTCAATTTATTAGTTGCCTTCACAGCCTGCTTAGCTAAAAAGGCAGTAACATCGTTAGAACCGGCAACCAACGGGATCTTTATATCATTTTCTGACAATTTATCTTTTTCTGCCTGTGCCGCTACCTTTGTCATTGTCCGAACAGCTTCAACCGGATACTTGCCATACGCTGTTTCACCACTCAACATCAACGCATCAGTTCGATAATGAATCGCATTGGCAATATCTGTAACTTCGGCTCGTGTCGGACGAGGGTTTTCAATCATCGTATGAAGCATTTGAGTAGCTACGATAACAGGCTTCTTTGCCAAAATGGCCTTTCGTATCAACAAACGTTGAATGCCCGGAATACGTTCTTGGGGTACTTCAATACCTAAATCACCACGAGCAACCATAATACCATCAGCTACCTCAAGGATTTCATCAATATTGTCTACCCCTTCCTGGTTTTCAATCTTAGCAATTATTTGAATATCACTTCCATATTCATCTAAAATACTACGAATATCAAGTACATCCTGTTTATTACGAACAAAAGAATGTGCAATATAATCAATGTCTTTTTCTATGGCAAAGAGAATATTCTTACGATCTTTTTCTGTCAATGACGGCAAATTAATACGAACTCCTGGAACATTGACACTCTTACGACTGCCTAAAGTCGCTTCATTCTGTACCTCACAAATCAAACAATCTTCTTGCTTTTCAATGACACGCAATTCCAATTCACCATCGTCGATCAAAATATCTCCACCCACTTTCAAATCTTCCACAAACAACGGATAGGACACAGCGATACAACTACGATTGGTTTCCTGTTCGGGATTGCCTATAATCTTCACCTTATCGCCTATCTTAAAAAAGATGGGTTCTCCATTTTCCAATGAAGTAGTACGAACTTCCGGCCCTTTTGTATCCATCAAAATAGCAATTCGATTGGATACTTCACGTACATTCGCTATCAATTTTTCAAAACCTTCTCGCGACGCATGTGCTGTATTCATACGAACCACATTCATCCCAGCCTCAAACAAATCTTTAATAAAGTCCACATCACAACGCAAATCAGAGATTGACGCTACGATTTTTGTTTGTTTCAACATCATAATCTTTCTACCTTAATTAATAAGAATCCTTACTTTTTACCTACCAAAGCTTCTATCGCCAATCGATAAGAAGACAATCCGAAGCCACAAATAACGCCCCAACACGCACTTGAGATCATGGATTTATGACGAAATTCTTCACGAGCATGTACATTGGAAATATGTACCTCAATCACAGGAGTGGTAACTGCCCGAATCGCATCTTGCAAAGCGATAGATGTATGGGTATAGGCACCCGCATTCAGCACAATACCATCATATTCAAATCCAACCTCATGAATCTTATTTATCATTTCGCCCTCAATGTTCGACTGATAATACGAAAACTCAATCGTTGGATACAATTGTTTCAACTCCACCAAATAATCTTCAAAAGACTGAGCCCCATAAATAGATGGTTCCCGTTTCCCTAACAGATTAATGTTCGGTCCATTGATAATTTGTATTTTCATATTCCAATATATTTAAACTTTTAATACCTTTGCGAAGAATTTGGGTACAAAGTTAGAAAAAGAAATGAAAAGCATCGACAAATCAGACAAGATATTAAGAGGCTACAAAGCATATTTAAGATTAGAGAAATCATTATCCCCCAATACGATACAAGCTTATTTTTCTGATTTAGAGAAATTGTTTGACTTTGCGGCTGAGAATCAGAAGCCGTATTTAAAGATTCAACAAGAAGATTTGGAGGCATTTTTGGCAACATTGCATGACACCGGCATCCATCCTCGTTCCCAATCTCGAGTTCTATCAAGCATTCGTTCATTCTACCATTATCTCGTCATAGACGGGCATATAGAGTCAGATCCGACCGAATTGATAAAATCCCCCCAAATAGGTTTGCACCTACCTGAGATATTAAGTGTAGAAGAGATTGATAATTTGATAGGAAGTATTGACCTTAGCACCAAAGAAGGACAGCGAAACCGTACTATATTGGAAGTATTGTACAGTTGCGGTCTTCGCGTTTCCGAACTTTGCAACCTAAAACTATCCAACTTATATTTAGAACAACAATACATTAAGGTAGAAGGAAAAGGAAACAAACAACGTCTCGTTCCAATCTCTCAACGTGCCATTGACGAATTAAAATACTACTTTATAGATAGAAACAGCATGAATATCAAGCCCGAATTTGAAGATTATGTATTCATTAGCAAAAGGGGAAAAAACATCTCCCGCATCATGGTGTTCCATATTATTAAAGTTTTAGCCGATTCCATTGGACTGCAAAAGAACATCGGTCCGCACACCTTCCGTCATTCATTTGCCACTCATCTTTTGGACGGCGGTTGTAATCTGCGTGCCATCCAATGCATGCTCGGTCATGAAAGCATATCAACGACAGAAATCTATACTCACATCGATCGAAATTTATTGAGGAGTGAGATTATAGAACACCACCCTCGCAACCGCAAATTCAGAAAAAAACACCCATAAGTCTCATTTGTTTTACCTTTTTTTATTTTTTAATTAAAAAAAGTGGCAATACAAGAGTATCTATAATGTTCTTTTTCCTATCTTTGTTCCGAATAATGTATAACAGACTCATTTAGTAGAAAATCTATTACAAACGTTTATAAATTTAAAGTAACTATGATGAAAAAGTTGTATTTGCCTTTAGTGGCTTTATTGGTCCTTGCCCTTTCATCATGCGGCAAGATGGGAGAATTGTCTTCTGACTATTTCACAACTAACCCTGAAGTACTTGAAGCTGTCGGCGGTAAAGTACCTGTAACTATCAATGGTAAGTTCCCTGAAAAGTACATGAAGAAGAACGCAACAGTAGAAGTAACTCCGGTTTTGAGATGGAACGGTGGAGAAGCTAAAGGCCAACCTGCTACATTCCAGGGTGAAAAAGTAGAAGGAAACGGTCAAACAATCTCTTACAAGATGGGTGGTAGCTATTCTATGAAGGCTAACTTCGACTATGTTCCTGAAATGGCAAAGTCTGAATTGTACCTTGACTTCAAGATTACCAGAGGAAGCAAAACTTACACTATTCCTTCTGTAAAGGTGGCTGACGGTGTAATCGCTACTTCTGAACTTCCAACTGTAAACAGCGCTAATGCTTCATACGCTAACGATGCTTTCCAACGCATCATCAAGCAAGCTCAAGAAGCTAACATCATGTTCTTGATTCAACAAGCAAACTTGCGTAACAGCGAATTGAACTCAGCTGAAATGAAAGAATTCCACAAGAAGGTTGCTGAAGTAAACGCAGACACTAAGAACTTCAAGTTGAACAACATCGAAGTTTCTGCATACGCTTCTCCTGATGGTGGTGTGAAGTTGAATACTGGTTTGGCTGAAAATCGTGAAGAAAACGCTGAAAAGTACTTGAACAAGCAATTGAAGAAGGCCAAGATTGAAACAAATGTTGATGCTAAGTATACTGCTCAAGACTGGGAAGGCTTCCAAGAATTGGTTGCTAAGTCTAACTTGCAAGACAAGGACTTGATCCTTCGTGTTCTTTCTATGTACCAAGATCCTGAACAAAGAGAAAATGAAATCAAGAACATCTCTTCTGTTTACAAGACTTTGGCTGACGAAATCCTTCCACAGTTGCGTCGTGCTCGCTTGACTGCTAACTATGACATCATTGGTCGTAGCGACGAAGAAATCAACGAAGCATTCGATACTGATGCTAAGGTTTTGAGTGTTGAAGAATTGCTTTATGCTGCAACTTTGACTAACGACAATGCTCGTAAGGAAGCTATCTTCAAGAAGACTACTGAATTGTATCCTAACGACTTCCGTGCTTACAACAACCTCGGTGAATTGGCTTACGCTGCTGGTGATGCTGCTAAGGCTGAATCATACTTCAAGCAAGCTGCTGCTAAGAACGCTAATGCTCCTGAAGTAAACGCTAACCTCGGTTTGTCTGAATTGGTTAAGAACAATGTAGCTGCTGCTGAATCTTACTTGGGTAAGGCAACTGGTGCTAACGCTGTCAACGAAGCTTTGGGTAACTTGTACATCAAGCAAGGTCAATATCAGAGAGCTGTCAATGCATTTGGCGATGCTAAGACAAACAGTGCTGCTCAGGCTCAAATCTTGGCTAAGGACTACAACAAGGCTAAGGCTACTTTGCAAGCTGTAGCAAACAAGGACGCTATGACAGACTATTTGATGGCTATCGTAGGTGCTCGTACAAACAACGAATCATTGGTAAGCAGTAGCTTGAAGAGTGCTATCGCTAAGGATGCATCTTTGGCAACAAAGGCTGCAAACGATCGTGAATTCGCTAAGTACACAAGCCTTTTGAAGTAATTACTTCGTTTTTCATATAAGGATAAGGGGTTCTTCTTTGAAGGACTCCTTATTTTATTTCCATAAAATGCTTGCTTTATGATGCTTCATAAAAACAAAATGAGTATTTTAGCGGAAAATTTATAAAGATGAGAAAATACATATACTTCATATTGTCCATCGTTTTGGGTATTACAGGGTGTAGTGAGAAAACAGAGTTCACACTAAAAGGAAACATTCAAGGGCTTCCCTCAGATACACTTCTGATATTTTACCAAATTCCCGAATACAAGCTCGACACTATTTTTTCTGAAAACGGGAATTTCAGCTACACCTTTACTCCGGATACATTTACGGTGTTTTCTTTGGTCTTGAACGAAAAAGAAGCGCTGCCTATCTATGCAGAAAAAGGGAAAACGGTAGAAATCAAAGGGAAAGTAGAAGAATTGTCCATCAAAGGAGACGGCGAAAACAAACGGTTGACACAAATCAGAAAGGTATTACATGAAACACCTGAGCCTTATATATTAAATAAGGTAGACTCATTCATCCGAACAGACAACCGTTCTTTTACCAACATCTATTTAATAGACAAATATTATGTGCAAGATTCCATTCCCGATTACGAGAGAATGGAGGAACTATTGAAGGGGCTACATGGAATCATCAAGGACACTCCTTACATGATAGACCTACAAGCCCAAATAGACAAACAAGTTGCCAAGAAAAGAACTTCTTTCATTCAGGCTCTGAGCAACAAAGACCGAGAAGGGAAAAATTTTAGATTGAACATCCTTAAAAACAAATATGTCTTGATTAGCTTCTGGGCAAGTTGGCATCCCGAAAGCGTTGCCCAACAAGATTCGATTGCAAAACTTATCCAGGCATTTAAGAAAGAAGACTTTGTAGTCGTAAGTGTTTCGTTGGATTATGATAAACAAGCCTGGCTGGATGCATCCGACAGAGACACCACCCAATGGGAACAATTATGCGATTTCAAAGGCTGGCAAAGTTCAATTGTCAAGAATCAAGGCATTCAGACATTGCCCAGCAATATCTTACTCGATACGAGCAAACGCATCATCGACCGGAATATCTACGGGAAGGATCTAAAAGAAAAGCTACAACTCCTTATCGAGCAAAGGAAGAAAAAGAAGAAATAACCCTAATTTTCCATACAACTAAAACGTATTTTTATGCTAACAAAAGTTTATGCCGCTGCATTACAAGGAATTAATGCTACAATAATTACAATAGAAGTAAACTGTTCACGAGGTATTAAATTCTTTTTGGTAGGTCTGCCCGATTCGGCCGTCAAGGAAAGCCACGAACGAATTATTTCGGCTTTGCAGGTCAATGGATACAAGTTTCCTACCCGCCAAATCGTCATCAACATGGCTCCTGCCGACATACGCAAAGAAGGTTCGTCCTATGACTTACCTTTGGCTATCGGCATTTTGGCCTCAGCAGGTGAGGTGCAAGAAGAAAAGCTTTCCAAACATCTTATTATCGGCGAACTGAGTTTGGATGGAAGCCTTCAACCCATCAAAGGGGCTCTTCCTATCGCCATCAGCGCCCGCGCACAAGGATTCGAAGGGCTGATTCTCCCCCAACAAAATGCCCGAGAAGCGGCTGTGGTCAATAATCTGAATGTGTATGGCGTGGAGAACATCAAAGAAGTGATTGAATATTTCAACAATGAACGGGAACTCACACCAACCATCGTTAACACCCGAGAAGAGTTCTATCAACATCAAAGTGATTATCCCTACGATTTTGCTGAAGTCAGAGGGCAAGAAAATGTGAAGCGTGCCTTAGAGGTGGCAGCAGCCGGAGGGCATAACGTCATCATGATTGGTGCGCCTGGAAGTGGGAAGTCCATGATGGCCAAGCGATTACCCGGGATTCTGCCTCCCCTTACATTGGCAGAAAGTTTGGAAACGACCAAGATTCACTCGGTAGCCGGCAAGTTAGGAAAAGACGATTCGCTTATCGCCACCCGCCCCTTTCGCAGTCCGCATCACACCATTTCACAAGTGGCTATGGTAGGCGGAGGCAGTAATCCTCAGCCCGGAGAAATCAGTCTGGCACACAACGGGATTTTATATGCCGACGAGTTGCCCGAATTCGGCAAAGCCACATTGGAAGTATTAAGGCAACCGTTGGAGGACAGAAAAATTACCATTGCCCGAGCCAAATACACCATCGAATATCCCTGTTCATTCATGTTCATAGCCAGCATGAACCCTTGCCCATGCGGATATTACAACCATCCCACTAAGGCTTGTGTGTGCCACACCGGTCAAGTCCAACGCTATCTGAACAGAGTGTCCGGCCCCTTATTAGACCGAATAGACATACAGATAGAAATTGTCCCTGTCCCTTTTGAAAAACTCTCCGAATCTCGACAAGGCGAAAGCAGTTCGGCCATTCGAGAAAGGGTAATCAAAGCCCGAAAAATCCAAGAACAACGTTTCTCCCAGCATCCCGGCGTATATTGCAATGCACAGATGGAGAGCAAACTCATCCACCTTTATGCCCAACCCGATGCACAGGGGTTGGCCTTGCTTCGTAATGCCATGAGCCGACTGAATCTCTCGGCTCGGGCATACGATCGCATCCTGAAAGTAGCCCGGACCATCGCCGACATAGAAGGAAGCGAACGAATCCAAAGTCATCATTTGGCAGAAGCCATCAGCTATCGAAACCTGGATCGAGAAAGCTGGGGTAAATAACCTCTTCAGCTTTTAAAATTTCCTTTTCACCTATTTTATTTTCCTTTTGAACTTTTAATTTTTCTCCAAAGAGGATTGATTAATCCTCTTTGGAGAAAGCCTCAACGCGCCAAAGCGTTTTTTCAGCCTACTAAAGATGCCCTCTATCTAAAAAAAAGCGACAAATCTCTTTAGGATAAATGCCGAATTCACTAAATTTGCACGATATACTAGAGACGATAAATAAAAAGACACAATATATGGAGAAAAACTACAAGAGAACCACCGTAACCTCGGCTCTGCCGTATGCCAACGGACCGGTTCATATAGGACACTTGGCAGGCGTTTATGTTCCTGCCGACATTTATGTGCGCTATCTTCGTTTGAAGAAGGAAGACGTGCTTTTTATCGGAGGCTCTGACGAACATGGAGTGCCTATTACTATCCGCGCCAAGAAGGAAGGCATCACTCCGCAGGATGTAGTCGACCGTTATCATACGTTGATTAAGGATTCGTTCAAGGAATTCGGCATCTCTTTCGACATTTATTCACGTACAACCTCGAAGACGCACCACGAACTGGCCGCAGACTTCTTCCGCAAGCTGTACGACAAGGGCGAATTTGTGGAAAAGACCTCTATGCAATATTACGATGAGGAAGCCAAACAGTTCTTGGCCGACCGTTACATCACCGGCGAATGTCCGCATTGCCATGCCGAAGGTGCCTACGGCGACCAATGCGAAAAGTGTGGAACCTCTCTCTCTCCAACCGATTTGATCAATCCGAAGAGTGCCATCAGCGGTAGCCAGCCGGTCATGAAGGAAACCAAGCACTGGTATTTGCCACTCGACAAGCACGAAGGTTGGTTGCGTCAGTGGATTTTGGAAGACCACAAGGAATGGCGTCCGAACGTGTACGGCCAATGCAAGAGCTGGCTCGACATGGGCCTGCAACCTCGTGCCGTAAGCCGCGACCTCGACTGGGGTATCCCTGTTCCGGTAGAAGGTGCCGAAGGTAAGGTGCTTTATGTATGGTTCGATGCTCCTATCGGCTATATCAGCAACACCAAAGAATTACTCCCGGACACTTGGGAAACCTGGTGGAAGGATCCTGAAACACGCCTCATCCATTTCATCGGAAAGGACAACATCGTGTTCCATTGTATCGTATTCCCGGCCATGCTGAAGGCAGAAGGAAGCTATATCCTTCCAGACAATGTGCCAAGCAACGAGTTCCTGAACTTGGAAGACGATAAGATTTCGACTTCACGCAACTGGGCTGTATGGTTGCACGAATATTTGGTAGACTTCCCTGGCAAGCAAGACGTGCTTCGCTATGTTTTGACAGCCAATGCTCCTGAAACAAAGGACAATAACTTTACTTGGAAGGATTTCCAAGCTCGCAACAACAATGAATTGGTGGCTGTCTATGGCAACTTCGTGAATCGTGCGTTACAGCTGACCAAGAAATACTATGACGGTGTAGTTCCTGCTTGCGGCGAGCTGACCGACTACGACAAGGAAACGTTGAAAGAGTTCTCTGACGTAAAGCAGGAAGTGGAAAAACTGTTGGATGTGTTCAAGTTCCGCGATGCACAGAAGGAAGCCATGAACTTGGCACGTATCGGCAACAAGTATTTGGCCGACTGCGAACCCTGGAAGGTTATCAAGACCGATCCGGAACGTGTAAAGACCATCCTTCACATCTCCTTGCAGTTGGTAGCCAACTTAGCAATTGCCTTTGAACCGTTCTTGCCGTTCAGCAGTGAAAAGCTTCGCCAGATGTTGAACATGGAAAGCTTTGAATGGAACCAGTTGGGCAGCACAGACCTTTTGAAAGCCGGCCATCAGTTGGGCGAACCTGCCTTGTTGTTTGAAAAGATAGAAGACAGTGCCATCGACGCACAAATGCAACGCTTGGCAGACATCAAGAAGCAGAACGAAGCGGCTGCACACAAGGCAAACCCCATCAAGCCGACCATCTCCTTTGAAGACTTTGAAAAGTTGGATATTCGTGTAGGTAAGGTTTTGGAATGTGAAGCAGTTCCTAAAATGAAGAAGCTCTTGAAGTTCAAAATTGCCGACGGTTTGGAAAACCGAACCATTGTCAGCGGCATTGCCCAGCATTACCAACCGGAAGAATTGGTAGGCAAGCAAGTTCTGTTCATTGCCAACTTGGCTCCGCGTCAGTTCAAGAACGGTTTGGTCAGCGAGGGTATGATTCTAAGTGCAGAAAACTTTGACGGCACATTGGCCGTAACTTCTTTGCTGAAAGAGGTTGCTCCGGGAAGCGAAGTGAAATAAACATTTATCCGAATAACACCAAAGAGACACGGAGACGCCGAGACGTAAATCTCTGCCTTTCGTGTCTCTTTCATTTTCAATCATGAGTGAAACTTTAAAGGAAAAGACAGCCAAAGGACTCTTTTGGGGAGGCATAAGCAACGGTTTACAACAGTTGCTTAACCTGTTCTTTGGTATTTTCTTGGCACGCCTGCTTACCCAGGAAGACTACGGGATGGTAGGAGTGCTGAGTATCTTTTCTTTGATTGCCGCCACCTTGCAGGAAAGCGGATTCATCTCTGCCCTTGCCAACCGGAAAGAAATCAAGCACGAAGATTACAATGCAGTCTTCTGGTTCAGCTCTTTGGCCGGACTGACCATGTACCTGATTCTGTTTGTTTCTGCTCCCCTCATTGCCAAGTTCTTCCAACTTCCGGAGTTGACCGCGTTGGCACGCTATTCCTTCTTAGGATTTTTAATTACAAGTACCGGAGTGGCTCACAGTGCCTACCTGTTCCGTTCGCTGAAAGTCAAGCAACGGGCGATGGCCTCTGTATTCGGGCTTCTCCTGTCCGGTACGACGGGGATTACATTGGCTTATTTAGGCTTCTCCTATTGGGGAATCGCTACCCAAAGTTTGGTTTATGTCAGCGTAACCACCGGTTGTTACTGGTATTTTTCTTCGTGGCGGCCTACCTTTAAGATTGATTTCTCACCTTTGAAAGAAATGTTTATGTTCAGTAGCAAACTGCTGGTTACCAACATTTTCTTTCACATACAAAACAACCTTTTCTCCTTGATATTAGGAAAGTTCTACACCGTTACAGACGTAGGTAATTTCAATCAAGCCAACAAGTGGAACTACATGGGACATTCCTTGATAAACGGCATGATCACTGGAGTAGCCCAGCCTGTTTTGGCTCAAGTGGCCGATAATAAGGAACGCCAGCTGAGAGTATTCCGCCGCATGATGCGTTTTACCTGTTTCGTATCCTTTCCGGCCATGTTCGGACTCTCCCTTATTGCTCCCGAACTGATAACCATTGCCATTACCGACAAATGGATAGAGAGTGCCAAGATGTTGCAAATCCTCAGTATAGGCGGTTCGTTCATTCCGGTCATCAGTCTTTGTAGCAACCTGCTTGTCAGCAAAGGGAAATCCAATATTTATATGTGGAACACCATTTGCTTGGTGCTTGTACAACTCCTAATGGCTCTTGTCCTATATCCGTATGGCATCTACACAATGATTGTTGTTTACGTGACTATCAACATGATGTGGCTGTTGGTTTGGAATCACTTCGTAAAAAAAGAAATCGGTTATCGGTTGGTAGACTTATTCAAGGACTTGGTTCCCTACTTGTTCATTGCAACAGGAACAATGGCAGTTACCGCCTTTACCACCGCCGATTGTACCAATATTTACGTGCGGTTCGCTGCCAAAATAGCAATGGCAGGGGGGCTGTATGTATTGATTATGTGGCTGAGTGGTTCGATTACGTTTAAGGAAAGTTTGAATTACATAATAAACAAGAAAAAAGCATGATTGCATTAGTTCCCGTAGGCGGATTAGCCAATCGAATGAGAGCCATCAGCTCTGCTGTCTCACTATCAGGTGGCGACGAGTTGCAAATATATTGGTTCAAAGATGCTGGATTGAACTGTACCTTTCGACAGCTGTTTCAAACGATACCATTATCCTATGTGAAGGTAAAGGAAACGCATATAGGCCATCAATTGTTGTTTGACCGTCCCCGGAGGAAGAATTTGTATATTCCTCGTCTTTTTCAACAGATGAGATTTGATTCTTGTTTGTACGAAGACCAGACCCAAGAAAATGCCCTTGATTATGAAAGATGGAAACAAAGTCATCATTCTGTGTATTTAGCCAGCTATAACCAGTTTTACAAATCCACAATAGACCTGAAAGACCTGTTTGTTCCTATTAAGTCCATTCAAGAAAGAATAGACAGAATCAGTAAACCTTTCACTGCACATACGATAGGAGTGCATATTCGTCGTGGAGATCACCGAATCGCAATAGAAAAAAGCCCATTGGCACTTTTCACTCAAATGATGGAAAGAAAGATAGACGAAGACAAGCAGACAAATTTCTTTGTCGCTTCGGATTCAGAAACCGATAAGAATCTGCTTATAAAACGATTCGGAGAACGTATTATCACCTCTTGCCAACCTGCAGAAAGAAATACGGTTGCAGGAATGCAACAGGCGGTAGTCGACATTTATGCGTTGTCAAAGACGCATACGATATTAGGTTCATTTTATAGTTCCTTTTCTGAAATCGCCGCACAGTTAGGCCATTGTAAACTACAAATGATGACTTTATAAGATGAAAAAAGTTACCCTATTCCCCAATCTGATAACTAAAAGCAATCCATATATTCAGGATTTCATTGACGCTTTCAATAGCCAGGACGGAGTAACTGTTGTCAATCCGCCCCATAAGAACCCTTTATTGAGTATCTTAAAAAAGAAATATTGGGGAGACACGTTTGTCTTCAATTGGTTTGAAAGTATTCCCGATTTTAAATATGGCCCTCTGCAGGCTTTTATCGCTGTATTTTTTATAACCTTTATTAAACTGAGCGGCAGGAAAATTGTGTGGATATTACACAATAAACACCCTCACGCCAAGAAATATGGACTTCTAAAGAAAGCATTGACTTTCCTCATCGTTAAATATGCCGATTTGATCATTACCCATGCCACTGATGGGGTGGAACTTATTAAACAAAACTACCCTTTTGCTTATGGGAAAGTGCATTTCCTTCATCATCCAACCAAGAACCGTCTGTCCGACATTGACTGCTCCAATGTGGAGATGGAATACGACCTTCTGATTTGGGGAGCCATTGCCAAGTACAAAGGAATAATCGAATTTATAGACTATTTACGCCAACATTCAGAAACAAAGGTCAAAGTATGTCTGATAGGAAAATGTGCTTCGGCCGAGCTTTTCAATGAACTGAATGGGAAATTGCCTTCCAATGTAACTTTTATACATAAAAGCATGCCTTTTGAGGAATTGGCTGAATACATCAGACGTTCTCAGTTTGTACTGGCTCCCTATTTTAGTGATTCAATACTTAGTTCGGGAATATTGATGGACTCTCTTTCATTTGGAGCCAAAGTCATTGGACCGGCTACCGGTTCTTTTAAAGACTACAGTCATGAACCTTTGCTTAAGGTATATACATTTGAAGAGTTTGGTGATGTTTTCAATATCATCGAGCAGAAGAAGCTTATTCCAGTCTCTAAGGAAGATTATCAAACCTTTTTAGAGCAACATAACTGGCAATCTTTTATTTCTCAATTACTGAATCTACTAAATTAAGTTTACATGACACTTGCCCCCATCTTACTATTTACCTACAACCGCCTGCACCATACTTGCCGTTGCATTGAGTCTCTTTTGAAGAACTCTTTGGCGAAGGAAAGCGACCTTTTCATCTATTCCGATGCCGCCAAAGACGAAGCAGGAAAACCGGCGGTAGAGGAAGTACGCCGATACATTCACTCTCTGCAAGGATTCAAGCAAATCACTATCATCGAAAGGGATGAAAATTGGGGATTGGCACGTAACATCATTGACGGAGTAACGACTCAAGTGAATAAATACGGGAAAGTCATCGTTTTGGAAGACGATTTGGTGGTAGCTCCTTTCTTCCTTCAGTTCATGAACGAGGCATTGGAGGTCTATAAAAACGAGCCGAAGGTAGGGCATATTCAGGCTTGCGACTTCACCCAGGATACAACTTTGCCTGATACATTTCTGATTAAATGGACCGGAAGCTGGGGGTGGGCTACCTGGGAGAGAGCCTGGCAACATTTCAATCCCAACGGCAAGGAACTGTTACAAGAACTGGAGCAACGGAAGTTAACTTATACCTTTGACTTTAACGGAAAATACGGATTTACCCGTATGCTCCGTCGCCAAATAGAGGGAAAGAACAATTCTTGGGCTATTCGTTGGAATGCCAGCCTATTCCTGAAGGATATACTCTCGCTGAATGTCGGTCGGTCGTTGGTACAGAATGAAGGCTTTGACGGTAGCGGAACCAACTGTGGCGGCGGCGGATTATACGCCTCCAACTTACATCTGTCTCGTTTGGATGTACAGAAGATTTCTCCCATCGTTGAAGACAAGAAAGCCCGTCAGGTGTTTGTTCGTTATTACGCCCGTACCAATTCTTTCTGGGCAAAAGCCGTTCGAAGAATCAAGCGTACCTTAAAAGGAGACTTTGGAGCATAAAAAGAAAGCAGAAAAGGAATACCGTTTCATTTTATTCCGTACCTTTGTGTAAACTTTGAGAGCATGAGAGTACTTATCATCAATACATCCGAAAAAATGGGGGGAGCTGCCATAGCAGCCGGCCGTTTAATGGAGTCATTAAAGAATAATGGCATCAAGGCAAAGATGCTGGTTCGTGACAAACAGACCGAACGAATTAGTGTAGTCGGTCTGAAAAAGAGTTGGTGGAAAGTATGGCAGTTCATCTGGGAACGTACCGTCATTTGGAAAGAAAACCGTTTCAAGAAACACAACCTCTTTGCCGTAGATATAGCCAACACCGGTACAGACATTACAGAATATCCCGAGTTCCAGTCAGCAGACATCATCCACCTGCATTGGATTAATCAAGGTATGCTCTCACTGAACAATATTAAGAAGATTCTTCTTTCCGGTAAACCCGTTGTTTGGACCATGCATGACATGTGGCCATGTACAGGTATCTGTCATCATGCACGAGAATGTAACAAATATCATGAAGAGTGTCATCACTGCCCTTATATATATAAAGGTGGGGGAAGAAAAGACCTCTCCAATCGGGTATTCAAGAAAAAAAGAGAATTGTACAAGTTGTCTCCCATCACGTTTGTTACTTGTAGCCAATGGTTAAAGGAAAGGGCGGAACAAAGTGCTTTGCTTCAAGGACATTCTATTGTCGACATCCCTAACCCTATCAATACCAACCTATTTAAGCCTCAAGACAAGCAGAAAGCAAGACAAAAATGGGAATTACCTACAAACAAGAAGCTCATTCTGTTTGGCTCTGTCAAAGTAACCGACAAACGAAAGGGAATCGACTATTTCATCGAGTCTTGCCGTTTAGTGGCTGAGAAATACCCCGAAATGAAGGAAAAGTTAGGAGTGGTTATTTACGGAAAGTACTCCGAACAATTAAAACCTTTGCTCCCTTTCGATGCATTTCCACTCAATTACATCAGCGATGAAAAGGACTTGGTCAGCATTTACAATGCCATCGACTTGTACGTTACTCCTTCCTTAGAAGAGAACCTGCCCACAACCATCATGGAAGCAATGGCTTGTGGAGTGCCTTGCGTGGGATTCAACGTAGGCGGTATTCCTGAAATGATTGACCATCTGCACAATGGTTATGTGGCTGAATATAAGTCGGCCGAAGACTTTGCCAACGGTATTCATTGGGCTTTGAGTGAAGGTGAATATGCCTCTTTAAGCGAAGAAGCTTGCCGCAAAGCTGTATCAAGCTATTCGGAAAGTGCCATCGCCAAAAGATACATTGATGTGTACAATAAGATAACTGGAGACCATGCATAACTTACTGCATCCACATCCTAAGTTTTCCATTATTACGGTAACTTACAACGCCGCAGAAGTATTGGAAGACACCATACAAAGCGTCATTTCGCAAACTTACCGAAACGTAGAGTATATCATCGTGGACGGAAAATCCAAAGACGGAACATTATCACTTATTGACAAATACAGAGAGTGGATTCATCACATTGTCAGTGAGCCGGACAAAGGATTGTACGATGCCATGAACAAAGGTATCCAATTGGCCACCGGAGATTACCTCTGTTTTTTGAATGCCGGAGACAGATTGCATAGCGATGATACCCTCTTGCAAATGGTACATTCATTGAGAAGCCAACTACTCCCCGACGTTCTTTATGGTGAAACCGCCATCATCAATGAAAAAGGCGATTTTCTGTGTATGCGCAGACTCTCGGCTCCGGAAGAGCTGACCTGGAAAAGTTTCAAGAAAGGAATGTTGGTTTGTCATCAGGCTTTCTTTGCCCGTAGAGAATTGGCTGTAAAGACACTCTACGACTTACAATATCGGTTCTCTGCCGATTTTGACTGGTGTATCCGTATCATGAAGCAAACCAAACAACTGCATAACACTCGTCTTACCCTCATCGACTATCTGAACGAAGGCATGACAACAAAAAACCATAAGGCTTCACTGAAAGAACGTTTTCGTATCATGGTGAAGCATTATGGTTGGATAAGTACCGTCTTACATCACAGTTGGTTTGTCATTCGGCTTTTCTACAAGCCTTGACTTTCAGAAAGACAACGACGACTGCCGCCAATACCAACAATCCCAATGCAATAAAAGCAATGTTCTCGGTAACGTGCAGGGAAACAGGATCAAAACTGAATTCTACCACATGTTTGCCAGCCGGTACGTTCATGGCACGAAGGATATAGTTGGCACGACCATGAGCCACTTCCTGACCGTCTACAGACGAACGCCAACCCGGATAATAGATTTCAGAGAATACAACGGTTCCCCCATTCTTG
>JAFTSK010000025.1 GCA_017467385.1 Bacteroidaceae bacterium | reverse complement strand
TTCTGTTGCGAGACATGTAATGGCAGGAATGACAGCAAAATCTTGACTTCCTGCCATTGGAACAAACAGATAGACAAGAGGTTAAAAATGAAATTGCAGGAATGTATGCAGAAACGTGTTTTTCTTATTTTAGCCTTTTATGGGGTAAAAAAGAGTATATATAGGGTGGAAACTTGGAGAACGAATCCCCTTTACAAGCTTCCTGTAAGGGGTATCCCTTATTTTTTACCAAACGACTGCTTTCGTAAACACTTGAAATACAACCTTTTGCAAATCGGCTAAGTTCCGCAAAGACTTTGATGATTTCGTTCATCGGTATGCGCACTCAAGAAGTCGTGATTGCGCCAGATTTAAAGGTGATGTTAAAATCTGAAAGTGAACTACTTGACGAAGTTGTTGTAACTGCAATGGGATTGAAACGTTCAGAAAAAGCATTAGGATATTCTGCCACTTCTGTGAAGGGTGGAGAAATTGCTTTGAAACGTACAAGTGATGTAATGTCCAGTTTGGCAGGTAAGGTTGCCGGTGTACAAATCTCAACGACTTCTTCAGACCCGGGCGCTTCAAATTCCGTAATTATTCGTGGTGTCAGCTCGTTAAGTGGAAGTAACCAGCCTCTTTATGTAGTGGACGGTGTACCTTTGAATAATAGTTCAGTAAGTAGTGGAGACGGTTTAAATAATGGTTTTGACTTTGGTAACGGCGCTAATGCGGTGAACCCAGATGACGTGGAAAACATGACCATTTTGAAAGGTGCAGCAGCAACAGCATTGTATGGTAGCCGAGCTGCCGGTGGCGTAGTAATGATTACTACAAAAAGCGGTAAAAAAGGTCAGGGATTTGGTATTGAATATAACGGTGGTTTGCAATGGACTTCAGTGCTTAGATTACCTCAGATGCAAAATGAGTTCGGTATGGGATGGTATGGTGATAAGACTGATAATGAAAATGGTTCTTGGGGACCTCGTTTCGATGGCACTATGCAAGTTTTCGGACCGATTTATAACAATTCCCAAAAGTTGAAGCCATACGTTGCTATGGAAGACAACATCAAGGATTTCTTTGATACTGGTTTGCGTTATAGCAATAGTGTGTCTTTCAATGGCGCAACTGACCGAAGCGATTATTTCGTATCATTCTCTCAGATTGAAGACGACGGTATGATTCCAACAGATGCGGACTCTTATACCAAGTATACATTCTCTGCACGTGGTAGTCATAGAATCAAAGATCTTACATTCTCATCTTCTTTGAATTATGCTTTCCAGAAGAATAGCTTTGCTACAACCGGACAAGGCCTTTCAATGTATAACTCTATCATGCAGACTCCACGTGATATCAGTATCATCGGTTTGGAAGATCTGAGTGATCCGTTCAACACTCCAGGATATTATTACACTCCTTACGGTGTTACGAACCCTTATTATGTATTGGAGAACTATCAGAATGAATATGAAGCAGAACGTTTCTACGGTAAGTTCCAATTGGACTACAATTTCTTAAAGTATTTCAAGTTTACTTATCGTTTTGGTTTGGATACTACTACTGGTCAGTCAAATACCGGTGCTCCTAACTTATACGCTTTGTTTTATGCAGATACAGCCAATGGTGCAGCAATGGGAAGTTCCAGTCCATTTATTGGCGAAACAGGCTCTGTAACTCAACAAGTTACTCGTCGTCGTGAAATCAACCAAGACTTAACAGTAACTTTCAATATGCCAATTGCCGATTTTAACATCAATGCTTTGGTCGGATTTAATGGTAACGAACGTAAGTATTCTTATCAATATTCTTCTATTACTGACTTGACGATTCCTACATGGTATAATTTGAGCAATACTGCTAAGGCGCCATCTACAGAATCGTATGAACAATTGCGTCGTCTGATGGGTGTTTATGGTCAGGTTGAAGCTTCATGGAAGAACCTGCTTTATTTGACATTCAGCGCACGTAACGACTGGTCTTCTACATTACCTAAGGAAAATAGAAGTTTCTTCTATCCGGGTGTTACAGCAAGTTTTATCTTCTCTGAATTACTTCCAAAAGAAACAAAAGACATTATTACTTTTGGTAAGGTACGTGCAGCATGGGGTAAAACCGGTAACGACGCTTCTCCTTATCAGATCAATGCCGTATATGCACAAGCCACTGCATCAGGATATTGGGGCAGTTACTCTTTCCCATTCCAGTCTGCAGGATATAATGCCTATACATTGGGCAACAAGTTAGGTAGCAATAACTTGAGTCCTGAAATGACTACCGAAACAGAAGTTGGTTTGAACATGGCCTTCTTTAACAATCGTGTTTCATTTGATGCTGCATATTACAATCGTAATACTGACAAGCAAATCTATTCTCTGAACATGGATCCGGCATCAGGATATACTTCACAAGTGATGAATTTGGGTAAAGTTCAAAACAGAGGGGTTGAATTGATGGTTAACGTAACTCCGATTGAGACACGTGATTTTAAATGGACTTTAGGTTGGAACTATTCTAAGAACTGGAGTAAGGTAGTCAGCTTGCCGGAAGAATTAGGCGGCGAAGCTATTATCTATGGATTTAGCGGTGGTACAGGTATGTATGCAGTTGTGGGTGAACCTGTTGGTGTCTTCAAAGCCGAAGTTCCTCAAATGACAGAAGACGGTAAGATTGTTGTCAATTCTTCTACCGGTTTGCCAGAAGCCGATCCTGATGGTATGAAAATTGTAGGTGATATGAACTATAAATATCAAATGGGCTTCTCTACATCCTTCTCTTATAAGGGTATTAGCTTAAGTGCAGATGTGGATGTCCGTAAAGGTGGTTTGATGTACTCTCGTACCAAGAGTATCACATACTTTACAGGTAATGCTATGCAAACAGCTTACAATGATAGAAATGCATTTATCGTTCCTAATTCTGTTAATGCTATTACCGCCACTGATGGTTCTATATCATACGTAGAAAATAAAACTCCATTGGATAATACGACTATCTATAATTTCTGGGACGGCGGTGGTCTCGACATGGGTAGTGGTTATCTGATTGATAAATCATACGTAAAACTTCGTTCAGTTGTTTTGAGTTGGGATGTTCCTAATAACTGGTTAAAGAAAACTTTCATTAGAGGCTTGCGCCTTTCGGCCTATGGAAACAACCTGTTTGTATGGACTCCATCAAGCAATACATTTGTTGATCCAGAAACAACAAGTTTTGGTAACGACTTGACAGGTAATTTCGGTGAGTATTCTGCTAACCCAAGTTCTCGTCGATTTGGTTTCAATGTAATGGTTAAATTCTAAAAGAGAAAAACAATGAAAAAATATCTTATAACATTATGTTCGGCGGCTTTGATGTTCAGCTCTTGTGATTTGAATATCAACGAAGATCCGAATTATCCGCAAAGTAGTACAATTACGGCAGACTTGATGTTCCCCGCTGTACAAAACGCAGTCGTTGCAGTTTCCTGTGATGTCATGTTTAATTATGCCGGTTTTTTTGCACAATATTTTGATCAAATGCCTGAAGCAAATCAGTTTAACGGACTGGCAGAACTGACCATAACCGAATCAAGTCAGACTATTGACGGTGCTTATAGCAGACTTTATTCCGGTGCGTTAACTGACATTGAAGACATTAAGACAAAAACAACAAACACTGCCGATTTGTTTGCACTGGCTGTAATGCGTACAGTCGCTTTCCAGTTATTGGTTGACAATATGAGTGATTGTCCTTATACAGAAGCTTTACAAGGTAGTGCAAACCCTTCACCTATTTGGGATGATGGTGAAACTGTTTATAGAGGTGTTTTGGCTGAATTGGATGCCGCAGAACAAGCTTATAATGAAAATACAGAAAACATGACCATGACTGATATGATGTTCAATAAGAACATGAGACAATGGATTGGTTATGCAAATGCACTTCGTTTACGTATGTATATGCGCATGTATGACAAGGACAATTCAGTAAAGTCTAAAATTGTTTCTTTAGTCAATGACAATAATTTCTTCACTGGTGATGTAATGTTGGATATCTATTCTAACGATGCTGGAAACCGCAGTCCGTTCTATGCCAGTTATTATGCTTTAGGTACAGGTAACCATTGTGCAGCACATCCTATCGTATCTTACATGTCTGCAACAAATGATCCACGTATTGAATATGCTATTTCTAAGACTTCTGGAAGTGGTGAATATGTAGGTCAGATGCCGGGTGCTAAAGCTGACATGAAAGGATTTGGTTCAAATACTACTTGGAAAAACAAGGATGTAAGTGCCATTAATTATGTGTTGTTTGATGGAAGCGGTATTACTCGTCCTGCATTTTTGTTTACTCAAGCAAATCTCCAATTCTTGATTGCAGAAGCTAAATATCGTTTTATGGAAGATGAAAGCGGCGCAAAGACAGCTTATGAAGCTGCAATCAATGCCGATTTTAATGCACGTGGTATAGCTGGTGTAGGTTCTTTCTTAAGTGGAGCTAATGTAAATTGGGATAATGCCACAGATAAGCTGAACTTAATTTATATGCAAAAATGGGTTGCTTTATTCTATATGGATAATATGGAAGCATGGAGTGAGATTCGTCGTACAGACGTTCCTGCCCTTTCTGCATATACAGGTAAAGAAATCTACGAAGATGCTTCAATTTATAATTCAGGTGAAATGATTGAACCGTATCGTAACGGTTTGGAAGCAGGTGGTTTAATGAAACGTATGTTCTATCCTCAGACCGCACGTAATTTGAACAAGAATACTCCTGCCATGAAACCGGGAAGTACACCAGTTTGGTGGGATATTAACTAATTTAGTAAAAACGGAAAAGAATTTTATTATGAAAAAGACGTTATATACTTTAATGCTATGTCTTGCTACGATGACGTTTGTGTCATGTGAAGACGAGACATCTCAAGATTTGTCGGTAGTAACGCATTATGTTACATTGGAATTGAACGGAGATGCATTAACTTTAGTTCCTCTGGGTTCAAGCTATACCGATGAAGGGGTTGTTGCGATGGAAGGTACAAAAGATGTATCAAGTAACGTTGAAGTAACTAATCCTGTCAATGCAAACGAAGTGGGAATTTATACAGTAACCTATACTGCTATTAATAAAGATGGATTCCCAAGTTCAATCACACGTACAGTAGCAGTTTATGATCCGACGGTAACAGCAAATATTGCCGGTACTTATACCGTCGATGCTAACAGAACATCTGGTGCTACAGTAACGGCATATAGTGGTTTTACCGTTTCATTAACTCAGGCTGCTCCGGGAATCTACTGGATTTCTGACTATTTAGGAGGTTTTTATGAACAAGGACGTGGCTATGGTGCTTCATACGCATTGGCCGGTTATATAAAGTTAAATGCAGACAATACAGTAGAGGCATTGACTGGTTATGTGAAAGGTTGGGGAGATTCCTATTCTTCTGTAAACAATGGGGTATATGATCCTGCTGTTGGTCGTGTTTCATTTGACGTAGTTTATGCTGGAATGTTATTCTCAGTTACATTAAATAAATAATAGAATATTATGAAGAAATATATTTCAATGTTTTTTATTGCTCTCTCTGTCTCATTCACAAGTTGTGATACAGAAACAGATGAAGAGCCTGGAGGTACAGCTGTTGAAAAAATGGCCGGAACATGGACCGTTACCTTTGAACAAAGTGTTGATGAATATAATGCTATATTTAATGGTGGAAGTAATCCGAATTTAGAGTCAATGAGTGCAGAGGAATTAGCACAACAAAATTGGGCTGATTTATATGATACAGGAAAAGTTAGTATCATGACTTCAAATACCGCAGCAAATATACCAACAGAAATGTGGTTCATTGACAATGAATTTTGGGGTACCCAGGTCAAATGTAACGTAAATTATGACGAACGTACTTTTAGCTGTGATGCTCAAACTGCGTATGAAGGCTGTGTAGTTGATATTATAGGTGGGAAAGTCCTCGAAGGAGCTGCGACTACGCCACGTGGTGTTCCTGCTGATTCTATAATTGCATATATCAAGTATTCAGATGATTATTATGGATTTACTTTTATGAAAGTATCTGGTTATAGATATACAGGCTATACAGAAGACAGATAATTATCCATTCTTAAATAATAAACGAGGGTGCGGTTTGCCGTACTCTCGTTTATTATTTTTATACTATAACCAATTAAACTTACATTCCCCACACTTCAATCTTCTTTCCTTGATAATTTTCTGTTCGATGCCAAATCTTGTCATCCCAAGCGCGCCCCGGACGACGGTCAAACAAGATAAAATGCCCTTCATTAATCGTTCCGCCACATTTATCCATGTATTCGGAGGTTTGTTGAAGACCTTTCTCAATCGTCGCTTCCATGTTGCTACGGAAAATCTTCAGTTCAAGAACGATGCGTTGAAAAGGACCACCGTATTGTTCTGTCAGGGGTTTGGTTATCAGTAAGTCTGTACGACCTCGCCCTAAACCATATTCACGATCAATATAGCCTCCACCATTGACTACCCTTTGCAGAAAAGCTTGCAACAATAGTTGTGGTCCACTTTCCTTGTAGTCGAAACGTTCAATCCAAGCATCAGCATTTTCCCGGAAGAACTGCTGGAAATCCAACAAAAGTTTTTCCATATTGATGCTGTTATCAGGATTCATGTACCAAGCAGATTGTTGAATCAAGGTTTGTTGGCGAGCCCAAGTCAATTCGCGAGGAATTACTTCTTTGTAGATAGCATTAGCAATACGTAACGGTTTGCCTCGAACAATAAGCCCCAAATCTATCACATATTGAATATCATCTTCTTTCAGATGTTGTTCTACCTCCCCATCTTCATTAGCCAATATAGGAGCAATAACACTACGCACTCTTTCTTCCCGTAGTTTGTCAATTAAAATGTCGATATGCGTATCCCGACGATAGATAATACGTTCTTGAGCCCGATAAATCATTTCCGGAATAATACGGATACTGCGATCCCGGTTTTCCTTCATCTTCATTGTTACCTCGTAT
>JAFTSK010000197.1 GCA_017467385.1 Bacteroidaceae bacterium | reverse complement strand
TTCTTGATATGGAATCTTTATCCCAAGGCCGAGGGCATGCGGAAACGTTTGTTTCAAGGCATGAAAATCGGGGGCATCTTATTGATGGTGGGACTCTTCTGCATCTTCGAAGGCAAGAATGGGGCGGTCTTTGCTCCGAAATGGTGGGGCATATTGGGTTTGATTGGTTGGACGTATCTGGTAACGGCGATTGTCTTCTTGGTGGTCCGTACTCGTTTGGTGTGTATGGCTTTGGCTTGGGTGTTGTTCTTGGTTTTGATGGTCATGTCCCACAATGGCATGCTCGATTTGTCGGCTCTTCCGAGCGACATGACGCACCATGCCTTGGGTGTGTCGGGAGCCTTTGCGTCCGTCCTGTTGATTCATTGGGGCAATCGGGAAAAGCCGTTCAAATTCATCGGTACAATGGTCGGCTTGGGTGCATTGATGATGGTCTTGTTCTTTGTCTCGCATCCGTATTGGATTATCTCGAAGATTCAAGCTACCCCGACATGGCTCTTTGTGTGCAATGCCATTTCCTTCTTCATGGTCGCCTTCTTCTACTTCTTCACCGATGTAAAGGGGATGACTCATTGGTTTGCGCTCATAAAGCCGGCCGGCACGGTGACGCTCACTTGCTACATCCTTCCTTATTTATGGTATGCCGTCCAACGCTTGTTGGCATTCCATTATCCCGATTTCTTGTGTGCCGGAGTGCCGGGTTTGTGCCGTTCGTTGTTATTCTCGTTGATTATCGTCTGGATAGCCGGAGCCTTGATGAAGATTCACGTTAGGTTGAAGATTTGATGATACAAAGAGAGGGCGTTCCTTTCGGTACACCCTCGTCTGTTCTTATTCGATTGCTTTCAGGATTTGTTCTGCATGAGTCTTTGTCTTGATTTCCTTGGGCAGGAAAATGCGTTCCACGATACCTTCTTCATTGAGGAGGAAAGTCGTGCGGTAGGTGCCCATATACTTCCGTCCGTACATGCTCTTTTCGCCCCACACACCCATGGCTTCCACCAGCTTCTTGTCCGTGTCGGCAATGAGGGTGAACGGAAGTTCGTGCTTCTCGATGAACTTCTGATGTGATTTTTCGCTATCTACACTGACACCAATCACTTCGTATCCCTTGGCTTTCAGTTCGGCATAATTGTCGCGTAGGCTACATGCTTCGGCGGTACATCCCGAGGTATTGTCCTTCGGATAGAAATAAAGCACCACCTTCTTTCCTTGATAGTTACTCAAGCGGATTTCTTCTCCCTTTTCGTTGATGCCCAATACTTCGGGCGCTTTTTCTCCTATATTCATAATGGTTCTTTCTTTATGATTTGTAAGTTATCTGCAAATATAGCGTCTTTTCGGGATAATGGCAAGAAAAAAACTTTTTTGAGTGGGTGAGATTGTCGGTCAGGTTCTCGCGAGTGTATGGGAGTTCCGGTACCATTGGAGTACCGAATATTTTCTTGGAGCAGGCTTTATGGAAATCCTTTTCCCCATTTGTCAGTTCCTTATAACACCCGATTTTTCCGATAGCTCGATTTGCGTCAGATTGTATTGCTTACGCATGGGCTTTACATATTGAGAAAGTCTTGTATGTTCCATATAGTTATACCCAATAGGGTATAAATTTTGCGTTCATTTTTAATAATATACCTTTTCGGGTATAATAAACAACTCATCATCACACGGAATCCATACAATTTCTAACCGCTTTCACAAGCCATCGTAAGCGCTTACACATGCCATCGAGAGTGCTTTCATTCCCCAATAAGACATCTTTGAATTGAAAATACATGATTTTCGAAAAAGTCGAACTTGCGAATTTGTTAACTTCGTATTTTGGGGAAATGGTTTGAAATCAAATGAAAATACCTTTGCTTTTGTAGATTTTGGATGAATTTTCTCAATTTGGATGCAAAACAAGGCTGAATGAGCTAGAAAAATAAAGCCTTTTTTGGACGTTTTTAGGTGTGTTTGAGTACCTGAAAACAATTTGAATACACTTTCTATTTGTGTTAAGTGTTGATATTCAGTTGGTTGTAGGTTGATGAAAACAGTATAAACAGTAAACAGTTAAATTAAAAAGAGAAAAATACTGGATATAATATATTTATATAATTATATATATAATATAAATTAACTTAATAATGTTAATAAAAAGGTTCTTATCTAAAATAAAAAACTGTTTTCTGTTTACT
>JAFTSK010000196.1 GCA_017467385.1 Bacteroidaceae bacterium | reverse complement strand
GTGGTTCGTAACATCCTAAAATATCGGCAAAAGGGCGGTCGGTTCTTGGAGCCGGCTTCCTTGAAACGAATCTATGGACTCTCTGCGGAGAAGTATGCAGAGTTGGAGCCTTATATCCGTATCCCGAAAGAAAAGAAGGAATTCCAAGTTACCCTAAAGCTTCAGGAAACTCCTGTGGTTAAGCCAACACCGGTGATAAAATATGCAGAAGGTACTTTGGTAGACGTGGGAGTAGCGGATACTACCGAACTAAAGAAGATTCCGGGTATTGGAAGCGGGATTGCAAAAGCCATTGTGTCGTATCGTAAACGCTTGGGTGGCTTTTATGATTTGGCACAGCTGAGTGAGATTAAATACATCACTCCGGATATGATGAAATGGTTTAAGTTGGAGAATCCTTCGGTCAGTCAGTTGGAAATAAACAAGGCAAGTCTTGACAAACTTCGCGCACATCCTTATATCAACTTCTACCAGGCAAAGGTCATTGTTGAGTATCGAAAGAAGAAAGGCGAAATAAAAAGTCTTTCTCAGTTGTCTCTTTATGAAGAGTTTACCGAGAAAGACTTAAAACGTTTATCTGCTTATCTTAAATTCTGATTAGTGATTGTAACCGGCTGCTTGAGCAATCTTTTCCGGGATTTCGGTGTTATCCATACGTTCCTGGAAAATCTGTGCATTGGCTCCGATAGCGAAAACAGGCACATAACCTGCAGAGTGGCCTCCGCTTGTCCAGCCTACGGTAGCAATGCTGTTTAATATACGCTTGGCTTCGGCCGCCAAAGGTTCGTCCTGTTGGTACAAACTCTTTTCCAATACTACCGGTTGGTTGCTGAATGATTTGTCATATACGGCTTTCAAACGGGCTTCTTGCTTTTCGCTAAGTTTGACGGTATCCCAGAATCCAAAGTTCTCTTTCAAAGCCTGTTGAATCACTTCCCAAGATACTTGATTCTTATACTTTGCTCTTAAGTTGTTGATGACTTTAGTGAAAGCCGCTTCACTAACCTTTTGCGCTTTCAATGCTTGCAAGTTGAGGGTATAAGAACCTGTACCAATGGCAATACCACCGGTTTCATGGTCGGCTGTTACCACAATCAGAGTTTCGTCGGGATGTTGTGAATAGAATTCGTAGGCCACTTTGATGGCTTCGTCCAAATCCATCACTTCGTGGAAAACGGTTGCACCGTCATTGCTATGGCAAGCCCAGTCGATTTTACCACCTTCCACCATCAGGAAGAAACCTTTTGACAAGTCCTTAGATAAGAAGTTGATACCGGCACGTGTGATTTCGGCCAACGACATATCGCCCTTCTTGCGGTCGATGGCATACGGGATACTGCTTCTGTCTTGGGTTGAGGCTTCTTCTGTTTGGAAAAGAATCATCTTGTCTGCTTTCTTGGCTTTCTTCAGATAGTCTTTATAGCCGCGTGCTAATGTATAACCGGCTTCTTTGGTCAAATCATACAAGTTAGGATAAGTCTTGCCGTCTTTTGCTTTGGCGTTCGTCGGATCAAGAAAATCGGCGGCACTATAAAAGTCGTAGTTGGCTTCAATCAAGTCCAAACCTACCTTATAATAATTGCTTCTGTTTCCTTGATGCGCATAAAAGGCGGCAGGAGTGGCGTGGTCGATACTAACGCTGGTACTGATACCTACCCGATAACCATTGGCTTTTGCCCAGGATGCCACACTATTGATTTCGGTGGTCAAGTCCTTTTTTACCCCCAAAGCACCATTCTTGGTCTTGTTTCCGGTAGCCAATGCGGTGCCGGCAGCTGCCGAGTCGGTAACTCCATTGGTCGCAGAGAAAGTGGTTGCAATGGTAGAATAAGGAAACTGGGTGAAAAGGAGAGGAGTGATACCTATTTCACCTTTCAACTCTGACTGATACATTTCTGTACCTTGCACTTGATTGACGCCCATTCCATCGCCGATGAAATAGAATACGTATTTAGCTTGTTGGGCTTGAAGAGACGAAAGCGCAACAAACAGGAACGAAATAATAAAAGAGATCTTTTTCATGTCGTATTGAACTTATAATTGTTTTTTCTGTAACAAAGGTAGGACTTTTTTCATTTGGTTGGTTAATAGAAAAGGCAGATTTTGTTTGATTAGGGAGAAAGTTTGTAACTTTGTCATCGAAAAGAAAAAGAAATTTAATAATTTGGATATGATTTTTACAGCGGAGAATATTTTGTTGATAGGAGCCATTCTTATATTTTGTAGCATTCTGATTAGCAAAACGGGTTATCGGTTTGGTATTCCGACTTTGCTCTTGTTCCTGTTGGTGGGCATGCTGTTTGGAAGCGATGGCTTGGGATTGCAGTTCAATAGTGCGGCCGATGCGCAGTTTATCGGTATGATGGCGCTGAGTATTATCTTGTTTACCGGTGGGATGGATACCAAGCTTCAAGATATTCGACCGGTGTTGGCACAAGGAATCTTGTTGTCTACTCTCGGCGTGTTGTTGACGACATTGCTGACGGGCGGATTCATCTATTATTTGTCCTCTTTCACTCCGACGGATATTGCTTTGCCTTTGCTTACTTGCTTACTCTTGGCGGCTACCATGTCGTCTACGGATTCGGCTTCGGTGTTTAATCTGCTTCGTTCGCAGAAGATGAACCTGAAGGAAAATCTTCGTCCGATGTTGGAATTGGAGAGTGGTAGTAATGATCCGATGGCCTACATGCTTACGATTGCTTTGATTCAGGTGGTGGGAAGTGGAAGCGATTTGCAAATAGGCTTGGTAGTAAAAGACTTGCTGATTCAATTCTTCTTTGGTAGCGTAATAGGCTTTGCCTTTGGTAAATTTGCGGTTTGGTTGGTAAACAAGATAGGTCTGTCCAATGGCTCTTTGTATCCGATTCTGTTGTTGAGCTTGGTATTTATTACCTTTACGACAACGGATTTGCTTCATGGCAATGGTTATTTGGCCGTATATATTGCCGGTGTGGTGGTAGGAAATGCAAAACTGGCTTTCCGAAAGGAAATCAACACCTTTATGAACGGATTGACTTGGTTGTTCCAAATCGTGATGTTCCTCTCTCTCGGTCTGTTGGTGAACCCACACGAAATGCTTGATGTAGCCCTTGTTGCTTTGCTGATTGGGGTATTTATGATTCTTGTGGCTCGTCCGGTAAGTGTCTTTTTGTGCCTGTTACCTTTCCGGAAGATGACCACCCGAGCCAAATGGTTTGTCTCGTGGGTAGGGCTTCGTGGGGCGGTGCCTATTATCTTTGCCACTTATCCGGTGGTTGCCGAGGTTCCGGGTTCCAACCAAATCTTTAACATTGTATTCTTTATCACTTTGTTGTCTCTCATCTTCCAGGGCATGACCATTGCTTCCGGTGCGCGGATGTTGCACCTCGACTTGCCCCAAGAGAAGGAAGGCAATGAATTTGGGGTAGAACTTCCCGATGAGATAGATTCCCAACTGATGGACTTGACGCTTACAGCCGATATGTTAGCTAAGGGAAATCGTTTGGTAGATATGGCTATACCTAAAGGAACATTGGTCATGTTGGTTAAACGTGGCAATGAATTCATCATTCCGAATGGTCAGGTAGAGCTGCACGAAGGTGACAAGCTACTGTTCATCTCCGAAAATCCAAAGAAAACGGAGTAATTCCTTTGCTTATCCGATTCAAAAAACAAGTCAAACATTCTCATAAAAAACTCTTTGGAGAACAAGGTCGTCCTCCAAAGAGTTTTTATCGTTTGTTCAAAGAGTTTTTTTGAAGCTATTAAGGGTGATTTAAGGAAACCACTTTCAATGTTTCACTCCTGGCACTTTCCGCTGAAATACAGATAGTCGAAGTGCGAGTTTCTTTTTGCCAAATTGTAAAATACAGGTATGGAAAACGTTTTTATATTGATATAATAGACGAACCAAATCATGAAGATATAAGGAATCTGTTATGCTGATTATAATGTTTTCGCTGAACTCTACTACTTATTTGTAGTGTAATATTGCATAATTATTTTAACTTTGCAGTAAAATCATGGTTTATATGACAAGGAGTAGTAAGTTGACAAGGAAGACGTATCGAGTACAGACAGTTGAGGATGCTAAATTTATTGGTTCTGAATATTTGATGTCTATAGAATTGAATAATGTTATAGAATTTGGATTGCCGGAGATAGATGATAGATTTGATATATGGCGCATTCCATTGAAAGCAAAAAATGGAGAAAGAATAGGTGAAATTGTTATTGATGCTATCTCGACATTTATAGATGTACATAAGACGACATCGAAAGATTTATTGGAAAACCGATTATTGGGAAGAAGTGAAAGGTCTAAGCAGAAAAAAGCAAAAACTTTAGAAATTCCTAAGTTGTCAATGTTGAGAAATACTGTTGGTATGGGAGATTCGGAAGATTTGTTAAAAGAATTGCCCAATGAATCTGTAGATTTGATTTTTACTTCGCCTCCTTACTATAATGCAAAACCAGAATATGCTGAATATCTTTCGTATGAAGATTATTTATCGAAAATGAAAAGAATCATACATGAATGTACTCGAGTCTTGAATGAAGGACGTTTTTTTGTGTTAAATGTTTCTCCTATTTTAATAAGGAGAGCCAGTAGAAGCGAAGCGTCTAAAAGAATAGCTGTGCCTTTTGATTTTCATCGTTTGTTTATTGAGGAAGGATATGAGTTTATTGATGATATAATTTGGGTTAAACCTGAAGGGGCTGGTTGGGCAACTGGGAGAGGTAGGCGGTTTGCCGCAGACAGAAATCCTTTACAATATAAGCCTGTACCTGTTACAGAATACATTCTTGTATATAGAAAGAAAACAGATAAATTAATAGATTGGTTGATAAGAAAACACCCAGACCGCGATGCTGTAGCTAACTCTAAAATTGAAGATGGTTATGAAACCACAAATATTTGGAAATTGCCGCCAGCTCATTGTAAAGAGCATCCTGCAGTATTTCCAATAGAGTTGGCTGAACGTGTTATAAAATATTATTCGTTTCAGAATGACGTTGTGTTGGATCCATTTGGGGGAACAGGAACAACGGCTAAAGCTGCTATAAAGTTAAGAAGAAGATTTGCTCTTTTTGAGAGAGAACAAAAGTATGTTGATTATATTAAAAATGTGACATTGAAAGAAGTTATTGGTTCTCTTGATATAAACTGGATTAATATCGATTTTGACAAAAACGAATTTCGTAAACTGTTTGATTTATAATAACTATGGGAACGTTTAAAAATCTAATACCAAAAGACAGCTTAAATTTGGTAAATTACAGTGGTAAGGAACTTATTGACAGATTAGGAGGGGATATTATTTCTAACGTGGTTTTATCTGTTCTTCGTGGGGATAATTTGAGAAATCTTACAGAAGGATTGACTCAAAGACGGATTTTATTAATGAACGCTTCATTAATTGTTACGTATTTGAAAGCATTGCAATCTTATGATGATTTAGTGGAGAATATAAATGAAATCATTGCAGGTGAAGTTCAAAACAAAAGACTTAAATTGTCAAAAGCTGAAAAACAATATTTATTTTGGTTTTTGGGGTTAACAGGTAAAAGTATACAGAACGTAGTAAGAGATTCGGGGGGATTTTCCAGCTATTTAAGTAGTTTGGATAGAAATTTGTCTCAGATCGCTGATGATGTGGAAAAAATATATGGTAGGCTTGATATTCAAGCGACATTACCAGATAATGGTATTCATCAGATGATGAATTGGCCTTCATTATTGAGGTGTATGTTGGCATTGGGGGCACAAACTCTATCTATTAGAGGATCGGAGAAATCTATGTATGGAAAATTGTTTGAAAAATTTGTGCTTGGCTCTGTTTTAACTATATTGGGTGGAACTTATATCAATCGGGAGGATACAACAAAAAATATAATGGTATTTTGGCTTTCTGAACGTCAAGAGAAACGTGAGAGTGATGCAACATTACTTCTTAGGCCTGGAGCAGGAATTCGTTTTGATATTGGATTTATAGGAAAAGGAAATCCTGAAATAAGTTTGGATAAAGTAACTCGTTTTGAACGAATTATGGAAAGGGGTGGGCTAACCCATAATACTACAACTATTATTTTAATAGATACTCTTGGAGATAATAGTCGAACTGAAAGCATGGCCAGAAATATAGGTGGCTATATTGTTCAGATGAGTGGTACATATTGGGTGTATGAGTTGGCTTCTATTATAAAAAAAGAGTTTCCTTTTTATAATCATCCTATATTGTCATTAAAAAAGGAACAGTCATTAGCTTATTTAGGTAAAGCAATGCAAAAGGTCGATTTATCATTATTTCTTTCGGCTATTGTTGAAAATGAATAAATGAAATGATTCTTCGTTATTTTAGGCGGAAACTTGGAGGAAATCTTAGCAAAGCTTTTCCAAAAATTAGTTTGTAAGAGTTTGGTTTCTGTTATTTATGGGCGTTTTTTAATAAATATCTACCACCTAAAGTGACGAAGAGCCTTCAATTTTTAAAGGTCGCAAAGAATAAAAATACCAAGATAGCAAACTGTAACCCCGAAAAAAAAGTAGTTACAGTTTGCTATCATTGCTTTTTTATAAAAAAAGAAAAACGCTAACTGCTTGATTTCTTGCATTTAGCGTTTCTTTTTCTTGTGGGCCAGCCTGGGCTTGAACCAGGGACCTCCAGATTATGAGTCTGTTGCTCTAACCAACTGAGCTACAAGCCCGAGCCAAAGGTTTTTGCCTTAGCGAGTGCAAAAGTAGAATAATTTCCCGAGATTCACAAAAGATTATTCGCTTTTTTTGATAAAAAGACTTAATTAACCTCGCGTGTGTCAAAAAATAGTTATAAATTTGCGTTTCAATTCAATGTTATTTTATTTATGACTCAAACTAAACCAGAAAACGTATTGAACGGCTTGTCGGACAAACAAGTCTTGGAGAGCAGGGAAAGGTATGGCTGGAACCTTCTCACACCGCCCAAACGCCCTTCCATGTGGAAACTTTATCTCGAAAAATTCAATGATCCCGTCATCCGAATCTTGTTGGTGGCTGCCTTCTTCTCGTTCGTCATCTCCGTCATCGAAGGCGAATATGCCGAAACCATCGGAATCTTCTTCGCTATCTTCTTGGCAACAGGCATCGGATTTTACTTTGAATACGACGCCAACAAGAAATTCGATTTGCTGAATGCAGTAGGCGAGGAAACCCCCGTAACGGTTAGACGTAACGGCAAAATTCAGGAAATCCCTCGCAAGGAGGTGGTGGTAGGCGACATCGTTATCCTAAATACAGGCGAAGAAGTGCCGGCCGACGGTACGTTGCTGGAAGCTATCTCACTTCAAATCAATGAATCGACACTTACTGGCGAATTGATGGTCAACAAGACCACCGATGAAGCTTCTTTCGACGATGAGGCCACTTATCCAAGTAACGAAGTGATGCGTGGTACGACCGTAACCGATGGACATGGCATGATGCAAGTAAATCGAGTAGGGGATGCGACCGAAATCGGCAAAGTGGCTACACAGGCAACTGAGCAGAGCAACGAAGAAACTCCGCTGAACATCCAGCTTTCCAAGCTCGCCAAGTTCATCGAAAAGGTGGGATTTACCATTGCCATTCTGACTTTCGTCATCTTTACGGGAAAGGATTTGTATCAATATTTATCCGTAACCAACATCACAGGTTGGCACGAATGGATGCACATTGCTCGTATTGTCCTGAAATACTTTATGATGGCCGTAACATTGATTGTGGTGGCCGTACCCGAAGGTTTACCGATGAGTGTAACCCTTAGCTTGGCTTTGAATATGCGACGCATGCTCAAAACCAACAACTTGGTGCGTAAGATGCATGCTTGTGAAACGATGGGAGCCATCACCGTTATTTGTACGGACAAGACCGGTACATTGACGCAGAACTTGATGCAGGTGCATGAAGCGAAAGTCGATGAAACACAGATGGATTTGGTGGCTGAGGGAATCAGCGCCAACTCTACCGCCTTCCTTGAAGAAGCTGAAGAAGGCAAGAAGCCGTCGGGGGTAGGCAATCCTACCGAAGTGGCTTTGCTCTTGTGGTTGAACGGACAAGGAAAGGATTATGCCCAGCTCCGCAAGGAAGCCAAAGTTATCAATCAGTTGACTTTCTCCACCGAACGCAAGTACATGGCTACATTGGTGCAATCGCCCATCCAAGGAAAGAAAGTGCTTTATATAAAGGGAGCTCCTGAAATCATCATAGGAAAATGTCAAGGGCTTTCGGCCGAAAGCTCTGCATCTTTGCATGAAAAGCTGCTGAGCTATCAGAACATGGCCATGCGTACCCTCGGAATCGCTTATAAGTTTATTGATGAAAAGGCAAGCAATGATTGTGCCGAATTGGTAAACGAAGGTGGTATGAACTTCCTCGGCATCTTCGCTATCAGCGATCCGATTCGTTTGGATGTGCCGGAAGCGGTGGGTAAATGTCAGTCGGCAGGCATCGGTGTAAAGATTGTAACGGGAGACACTCCGGGTACAGCTACCGAAATCGCCCGTCAGATTGGTTTGTGGAAGCCGGAAGACACCGAGAGAAACCGTATCACTGGCGTAGAATTTGCCGCATTGACCGACGAAGAAGCGTTGGATAGAGTGCTTGACATCAAAGTCATGAGTCGTGCTCGTCCAATGGATAAACAACGTTTGGTTCAACTCCTCCAGCAAAAGGGAGCTGTGGTAGCCGTAACGGGTGATGGAACGAACGACGCACCTGCCTTGAACCATGCTCAAGTGGGGCTTTCGATGGGAACAGGTACCTCTGTGGCAAAGGAAGCCAGCGACATCACTTTGCTTGACGACTCTTTCCATAGCATTGCTACCGCCGTCATGTGGGGGCGTTCACTCTACAAGAACATCCAGCGTTTCATTGTCTTTCAGTTGACTATCAACGTGGTGGCTTTGGTGAGTGTTTTGTTGGGTGCTTTCTTGGGAACCGAGCTTCCGCTGACCGTAACTCAAATGCTTTGGGTGAACTTGATTATGGATACCTTTGCGGCTATGGCATTGGCTTCCATTCCTCCAAGTGCCGATGTGATGAACGAAAAGCCTCGTAAGACTGATGATTTCATCATCACCAAGCCGATGCGTTATAATATATTAGGTGTAGCGACTTGCTTCCTTGTGATTCTGATGAGTCTCATCGTCTACATCAAGGGATTGCCGGCTACCGAAGTGCCTACCGCATTGACCGCCTTCTTTACTATCTTCGTGATGTTACAGTTCTGGAACCTCTTCAATGCCAGCGTATTTGGCACCAGCCATTCTATCTTCAAGGACTCACGTCATGCTGTAGGTATGATTAGTGTAGCAGGCATTATTCTGATTGGTCAGATTATCATTGTGGAATTCGGTGGTAAGGTCTTCCGTACTGTACCGTTGACTTTGACCGAATGGTTGTACATCATCGGAGCCACTTCCCTCGTACTTTGGGTAGGTGAAATCTATCGTTGGATTCAACGTCTCAGAGCTAAATAAATGAACGTTATAGAAGACATACATCCGCAAAGCCCTATGGTAGCCACTATCGGATTCTTCGATGGGGTACATTTAGGCCACCGCTTCCTTATCAATCAGGTGAAGGCAGCGGCGGCTCAAACCGGATGGCAGTCTTCCATCATTACGTTCCCCGTTCATCCCCGCCAAGTTATCCAAAGTGAGTTTCAACCTCAACTGCTCTCTTCTCCCGAAGAGAAAATAGAATTGTTGGCCGCAACAGGCATTGATAATTGTATTCTTCTTCCTTTTACCCGGGAACTTTCAATGTTGACGGCTCGGGAGTTCATGCAACTATTGTACATTCGTTATAATGTACGAATGTTGGTCATTGGCTATGATCATCGCTTCGGTCATAACCGTACTGAAACATTCGAGGATTATTGTCGATACGGGAAGGAGTTAGGTATTCACATCATGCAGGCTACCGCCTATACGCAAGAGCAGGATAAGGTCAGTTCATCAGCTATTCGACGTGCTTTGCAGACGGGGGACATTCGTACTGCCACCAAGTTTTTAGGCTATCCTTATTTCTTGGAAGGTACAGTAGTAGACGGTTATAAGGTAGGCAGAAAGATAGGCTTCCCTACCGCCAACCTACAAGTAGACTTCCCTAACAAGCTGATTCCTTCGGTGGGCGTATATGCTGTTTGGGTGTCTGTAGGAGGTAAGCAATGGAAGGGTATGCTGAACATCGGTCATCGTCCTACTCTCAATAACGGCACGAACCTCAGCATTGAGGTGCATATCCTTGATTTTGAAGGCGACATCTACCGTCAGAAGATGCGTATCGAATTTATAGATTTCCTTCGTCCGGAAACAAAGTTCAGTTCAGTTGATGAGCTGATAGAGCAAATGAAGAAGGATAAGGAAGCGACGATAAGGGTGCTTGATTGATTTTACTTGTATCCCCCTCTTGAGAGGGGTAAGGGGTGTGTTAGAATACATCCAGTTATAAGGTTCTAACCTTTGTGTGTATCACACACCCCCTGCCCCTCTCAAGAGGGGGGAATATTTTTATCGTTTTTCGATAAATTTTTTTTGTTTTTCTTTGTGTATTTCAAAACTCTCCTTACCTTTGCATTATCGAAAAACGATAAATATTCAACGAAAAACAAATAAAATAAAGAATTATGTTACGGACAATTAAATTAGTTATCTACTACTTTCTTTATCAAGTGCTGTTTACAGCCTTGATTGCCTTACCTGCCACTTTTATCCAGTTGATGAAAAACGGTGGCGACATTACTGCTTTTACAGGTACAGAAACCACCGTTACGACAACCGGCCTTGTAATGGTACTTTCGGGAATTGCCATGATTTGGCACCTGATTCATTTCAAGTATGTAAAGTTCAACTTGAAAAGTTTTGGCGAGGTGTCAGGAAAGACTATTTGGCTGAGTATCCCTTTTATTGTGGCCGGTATGGTTTTTGTCAATCTTTGTAGTGAGTTCTTGAACTTACCCGATTTGATGCAAGACACTTTCCGAGCCATGAGCCGCAATGTATTCGGTATTCTTTCCATTACCATCATGGCTCCGCTTGTGGAAGAATTACTTTTCCGAGGTGCCATTCAAGGACACTTGTTACGTAAAGGTATGAAACCCGTATATGCCATTCTGATAGCTTCTGCCGTATTTGGTGTTATTCACATGAATCCGGTACAGATCCCGTTTGCTTTTGCCATTGGTATGATATTCGGTTGGTTGTATTATCGGACAGGGAGTGTCGTTCCGGGTATGATTGGTCATTTCATCAACAATTCCATTGCTACCATTCAAATGGCAACAACGACCAAAGAAGAACTTAACACCAAAACCATAGAACTGATTGGAGAAGTTCCTACCTACGCTTTGTTTGCCTTGTCGCTTGTCGTCATGATTGGCATGTTTCTTTATTTGAAGAAATCTCTTCCAGCGGCACCAGTATATTGTCATCCAGGACAAAGCGAAGGATCTGAAGTCATCAACTCTTAATTACATAAAGCTATGAAAAGTACAACGTCTATCAGTTTCATTACAGGATTCTTTCTCTATTTCCTTGTCATATCGTACTATAATCACGCAGAGGATATTTACACTCCACTGAAACAAAACATTGCCGAAGGAAATATCTCAATGGCTGTAATGTTTGGCTTGGAATTGTTGGCTATCCTTACGATAGCAATAAGCATTGTATTGGTAGTAAGAAACATCATTTACGGCCGTTTCTTCTCTAAACGTAATTTTATCTGCTTTTACGTCATGGGATGTGCTTTCTATGTTCCAATCATTGACTATGCCATTATAGGACGTTTTATCTGTCAAATAAATATCGAGATAGATTATGCCCTTTACATAGCCGCAGGAACTTTTATGTTTATCCTTGCTGAAATCTTCCGGTACGGCTACCGCTTGAAAGAAGAACAAGACCTAACCATTTAAAAACATACCATTATGAATAAACAGGAAGAAAAACGGAATATAGAAAGAAAAGGATTAAAGCGTCAAACCAAATGGATACTTATTCTTTGTGTGATTGCATTCCTTGATGGAATGTACGATTTAATCAAATCATTCATCGAAATAGGTGAGTTAGAAACAATCCAAAGGCAAGCAGTATGTGGAAAAGGACTCATAGCAATTTTGCTGGCTTTTATTATTGGTAAAGTAGCCTATAACATCAAATGTGGCCAAATATACATTTATAAGAATGCAGATTATATTTTCTATGCAGCTATATTGGCGTTTGTCGATAATGAAATAACTGAACGGCTATTAGATGTAAATACAGGTGCTGTTCCCATGTTAACATGGATGTTTCTTTTATATATCAGCTATGTTTTCAACATAGGTGTACACATGAAAGAGGACGAAGATCTAACTATCTAAAAAAGAAAAGCTTATGCCTATAATAGTAAACCTTGATGTAATGATGGCGAAGCGGAAGATTTCATTAGGCGAATTGGCCGAACGAATCGACCTGACACCTGCCAACCTTTCCATCCTGAAGACGGGAAAGGCCAAAACCGTTCGCTTCTCTACTCTCGAAGCCATTTGTAGGGAGTTGAATTGTCAACCGGGAGATATATTAGAGTTCCGCCCGGAAGAAGAATAGCCACAACATAAACACGCCATTTATACAATCTTAATTGTATGAGATTGCAAGGAAAGTCAAAAAAACTCTTTGGAGAACAAGGTCGTCCTCCAAAGAGTTTTAATCGTTTGTTCAAAGAGTTTTTAAGCCGTTGTTGAAGTGTGTCAAAACGGCCTCTTTCTTATTGCTCATATTCCTTTTTACGCTTCGGATTCATGGGAAACCAACCCTTCAAAACTCGCTTCCGTTGGTCGAATATTTCCTTAATCGTCCAGAAAGAAGAGAAGGAGAAAACACCCAATAGAGATGAAATCAGAAGGTCTTCTACATAAAGTGAACCAATGATTCCGGCAATCCCTAAGACTAAAAAAATCCACCAACAACGCGTTCCCCAATAGTATTCGGCTTTAATGACTACCGGATGAAAAAGACCGATAATCAGGAAGGTGCTGATGCCGATGACTATTCCGCCTAACTGATGTGCTACAAGCCAATCCATTATTCAGGCTGGATAGGAATTTCTTTCTTAATGCTTTGGTCCAACGAAATGAGGGTTTCGGTGGCTCTTACTCCAGGGATTTCCTGAATCTTGGAGTTCAATAAATCCATCAGATGTTCGTTGTCGCGAGAATAAAGCTTGACAAGAATGGTATAAGGACCTGTCGTGAAATGACATTCGATGATTTCAGGAATTTTCTTCAGTTCTTTAACGGCGGCTTTGTACATGGAACCTTTTTCCATGATGATACCCACGTAAGTACATGTGTTGTATCCCAAACTCTTAGGATTGACGTGATAGCCGGAGCCGATGATGACTCCCATGTCGATCAGTCTTTGTACACGTTGGTGAATAGCGGCGCGTGATACTCCACATTCTGCGGCCACATCCTTAAACGGGATACGAGCATTTTGTGAGATGATTTCCAGTATTTGTTTGTCTAATTTGTCTATTTTCTCCATAAGGTCTTAGATTTTAATAATGGTTATTCTGTAAAGCAAATATAGCGATAGTTTTTAAAACTTCTACTATTTTGAAAGAAAAAACGCACTTCTTTTGATAAAAAGTGCGTTTTTTTAGATTTTTTCAATAAGAATACTGACTATTTGCTCTCTTTGGGAACGGTTACTAACACTTTGTCTATTCGGGCGCCATCCATGTCGACTATCTTCAATTCAAAGTCTTGCCATTTCAAGCTTTCGCCGGTGTGGGGGATATGCTCCAACTCTTGCAAGATAAGTCCGCCCAATGTGTTGTAAGTATGTTCCGCATACAAGTCTTCGCGGTCGAAGTGTTTCAAGAAATCGTAGAACGAACATTGACCGTCGATGAGCCAACTGTTTTCTTGGTGGAGGATGATTTCCGGTTCTTCCGTTTCTCCGGGTAGGGAGCCGACCAATGCTTCGAGAATGTCTTTCATGGTGATGATGCCTTGCAATCCTCCAAACTCATTGCACACCAATCCGTATTTGATATGTTTCTTCTTGATTTGGTCAAGGGCTTTATATACATCCATGTTCTCGTGGAAATATTGTGCCGGGCGAATCACGTCTCGAAGGTTGAACGATTCGTCTTGCAACTTGCCGAACAAGTCTTTCAGGTAGACCGTTCCCACGATGTCGTCCAATGTTCTGTTTCGAGTAACCGGATAGACCTGATAAAGATTCTCGTTGACGATATCAAACACTTGGTCATTTGACATGTCTATGTCGATGGAAACAATGTCGTTACGGTGTGTCATGATGGTGCTTACACTCCGGTCGCCCAACGAGAAAACGCGGTCTACGATGTCTTGCTCTACTTCCTGAACCTCTCCGCTTTCGGTTCCCTCGTCAATCATGGATTTGATTTCTTCTTCCGTAACCTTTTCTTCCGTTGTGCTGATGCTCAGAATACTAAAGATGATAGAGGTGCTTTTAGAAAGAAGCCATACGAACGGTGAGGCCACCAACGAAAGCCAATACATGGGGCGAGCCATGAACTTGGCCACTCTCAAAGAAGCACTCATGCCGATGCGCTTGGGAACCAACTCGCCGAATAGAATCGTGAGGTAAGTAACCAATACGACAATCAGGGCTTGGGCGGTGATGCGGGCATAAGCGGCCGGGAATCCCCACGAAGCCAGCTGAAGTCCGAAATCATCGGCCAAAGCATCGCCGGAGTAAATACCTGTGAGAATCCCAATCAACGTAATCCCGATTTGGACGGTAGACAAGAACTTGTCCGGTTCGTTGGCCAGCTCCAAAGCAATGCGTGCCGACTGGCTTCCTTTACGGGAGTCGTTCGTCAAACTGCTTTTTCGGGCGGATATTAATGCGATTTCTGACATGGCAAAAGCGCCATTCAATAATATAAGGGCAATGATGATAAATAGTTCCATATATAGTTTTTATGCTTTACATCCGCAAATGTACAAAGAAACTCTTGAATTATTGGTTTTTATCGTTTAAAACTGTGTATTCTTTTTAAAAAACAATAGGATATTTGTAAAAAGGGACTCAAGTTATTGCTGAGATTGTTATCTTTGTGGAATAATTATAAAAAAGAAGAAATGCATCCGCTGGAACTTTTTAAGTATTGTCCGAAGTGTGGCTCTGCCGCTTTCCATGTGAAAGACGAGAAAGCCAAACGTTGTGAGGAGTGTGGCTTTGTGTATTATTTCAACTCAAGTGCGGCCACCGTAGCCTTTATCTTGAATGAAAAGAACGAATTGTTGGTTTGCCGTCGGGCGAAAGAACCCAAGAAAGGCACCTTAGACCTTACGGGCGGCTTTATCGACCGCTTTGAAACGGGCGAGGAAGGAGTGGCACGCGAAGTGAAGGAAGAAACAGGCTTGGAAGTAGAAGAAGCCACCTATCTGTTTTCGCTTCCCAACACCTACCTCTATTCCGGTTTCTTGGTGCATACATTGGATTTGTTCTTCCGATGCAAAGTCAAGGACGAGAGCCGTTTGCAAGCGATGGACGATGTAGCCGAGTCTTTCTGGATGCCGTTGGATAAGATTAATCCGGAGGAGTTTGGATTGGACTCTGTGCGCGAAGGTGTGAAGCGTTTCTTGAAAGAACATAAAGCAGCAAAATAAAAGATGAAAAAGAAAATCAGTTGGATGGTCTTTGCTTGGTTGTTTCTGGCCTTGCAAGGACAAGCACAGCAAGTATTGTCGCAAGATGCTTCGGGCGACAAGGAATATGCAAGGGTGTGCAGGGAATATGAACTGAAGTCAGAGAATAGTGTGCAGCTCTTGAAAGACTATTTGAAGCGTTATCCCGATTCCAAGCACGCCAATCGGGTAAAAAAGATGATAGCCTTTTCTTACTTTGATGAAGAGCTATTTGAGAAAGCTCTTGAGGTTTTCCAAACTTGTGAAGTGGATGCTTTGCCCGACAAAGAACGGGATGAGGCTGTCTGCAAGATGGCTACTGCCTATTTGGAAACAGGTAATCTGTCGGAAGCAAAGGTTTGGTTCAAACTCTTGAAGGAGATAAGCGAAAGTCAGGCCTCGGATGCCGTCTTCAACTTGGGCTACATCGACTATGCCGAGCAAAATTATCCGAAGGCGTTGGAAGCTTTTCTTTCCTTGCAAAGAGACAAGGTGTATGCTTCTTTGGTTCCTTATTATATAGGAGAAATCTATTTGATTCAGGAAGACTATCCTCGGGCAGAGCAGATTTCAAGCAACTATTTGAAGCGTTTCCCCGGCCATAAGGACGAACCCGAGATGTTGCGCATCCAGGGAGAAGCTTTCTATGGCTTGCAAAACTACTTGGAGGCTATGAATTCGTTGGAGGCTTATACCAATGCCGTACAAACTCCCCAACGAAAATCATTGTATAAGTTAGGTTTGAGTGCCTATCATACGGGAGCCTATTCAAAGGCTGTCGATGTCTTGGGAAAAGTAACCTCTGTGAACGATGCATTGGCTCAAAACGCTTATCTGCACATGGGGTTGGCTTACTTGAATCTGCGTGAACGCAATCAGGCCCGTATGTCGTTTGAACAGGCTTCATTGAGTGATTATGATTTGGGCGTGAAGGAGCAGGCTTTGTACAATTATGCGTTGTGTGTGCATGAAACATCTTATTCTCCTTTTTCGGAATCTGTAATTGTTTTTGAACGTTTCTTGAACGAATTTCCTCAATCGCCCTACGCCGAGAAAGTAAACGACTATTTGGTGGAGGTGTACATGAATACACGTAGTTATGAGGCGGCGTTGGCATCCATTGCCAAGATTCAGCAACCTGGCCCTCGTCTCATGGAAGCCAAGCAGAAGATACTTTATCGTTTAGGCACACAAGCTTTTGCCAATGCGAACTTCCCCGAGGCGATTTTGTATTTGGATAAGTCTTTGGCCGTCGGACAATACAATCAAGCCACCCAAGCAGAGGCTTTTTATTGGCGGGGCGAGGCAAATTATCGGTTGGGCAAATTCCAGCAAGCAGGCCATGATTTTACCCAATATTTGAACTTGGCCGTAGACCAGACAAAGCAAGAATATGGCTTGGCCTTGTATAATTTAGGATATGTGAATTTCAAGCAAAAGAATTATAACGAGGCTTTGAATTGGTTTGCTCAGTTTGTTCGGAAAGGAGATAAAGACGCGAAACAAATCCTGGCAGATGCCTATAATCGCATTGGAGATTGTTATTTCTATGTCCGTAATTTTGAGGAAGCCCGTCGAAACTATGCCTCAGCTGTAAAGACGGATGCTTCTTTGGGAGATTATTCGTTGTTCCAAGAAGGCTTTGTAAAGGGGATTCAACGGGATTACAATGGCAAGATTCGTTCGCTGAATGAATTGATAACCAACTATCCGGAGTCGCAATACATGGACGATGCGTTGTACGAACAAGGACGGGCATTTGTCTTGATGGAAGATAATGCCAATGCCATAGAACGCTTTAAACTGTTGATAAAGAACTTCCCGGAAAGTGCTAATGCACGTCGGGCGGCCAATGAAGTGGGCTTGTTGTATTATCAGAATGATAAGTATGACGAAGCCATCGCTGCTTATAAAGAGGTAATCAAGAATTATCCGGGAAGTGAAGAATCTCGCTTGGCTCAACGCGACTTGAAGTCTCTTTACATCGACTTGAATCGTGTGGACGACTATGCAAAGTTTGCTTCCACCCTTCCGGGAGGCTTGAGCTTTGACATCAATGAACAAGATTCGTTGACCTATGTGGCGGCCGAACGTGTGTACATGCGTGGAGAAGTAGAGAATGCCCGTAATAGCTTCATTCATTATTTGCAAACCTTCCCGAATGGGGCGTTTAGCTTGGATGCCAACTATTATACGGGTTTGATAGACTATCAGACCAAGAACTATGAAGGAGTGGTTGCCCATCTGGATAAAGTGTTGGAATTCCCGAACAATAAATATTCGGAAGAAGCCATGTTGATGCGGGCAGAAGTGGCTTATCTGATGAAAGATTATGAAAAGTCCTTGAATGTATATAAACTGTTGAAAGACAAGGTTACAACTCCGGAACGACTTCAGATGGTGCTTACGGGCGTTTTGCGGAGTGCTGTGATGTTGAATAGTCAGGAAGAAATGATCCATGCGGCGACCAAACTTCTGGCAGAAGCCAAGATTACACCGGAGTTGGAAGCAGAAGCTCGTTATTATCGGGCAAAGGCATTGGTCGAAAGTGGCGAACTTCAATTGGCTGTTGATGATTGGAAAAAGTTGGCGGAAGATACCCGTAACGTGTTTGGTGCAGAAGCCAAATATCGCTTGGTTCAAAACCTTTACGATGAAGGAAAGTATAACGAAGTAGAAAAAGTCGTATTCGAGTTTGTGGATGCTGCTACGCCACATACCTATTGGCTGGCAAGGAGCTTTATCCTGATGTCGGACACGTATGTGAAGCTTGACCGAACATTGGAAGCCCGTCAATATTTGCTTTCGTTAAAGCAGAATTATCAGGCAGCCGATGATATTGCCGGCATGATTGAAAGCCGGTTGGAACAATTGAATAAAGAAAACAAATAACAGATAATCATGAAGAAAATACTATTTCTTGCAAGTTTTGGATGCTTGTCTTGGGCTTCGGCGTTTGCCCAACAGGATACGTTGCTGAACCGTACAGTAGTGGTAGAAAATGAATACAATCCAACGGTGATGGATGCCTCGAAAATCAATGTACTCCCGAAGGTGGAAGAACCCAAAGCCACTAAAAAGAACATAGATTATGCCACCTCTTTGCGTCCGGTCTCTACTTGGGACTTTCAGGCAATGTCTCCGGTAGTTCGCCAATGGGATGCAGACAAGGCTTATCGTGGCTATTTGCATGGAGGCTACGGAAACAATGGCAATGTAGATTTGGGTGTGGGTTATTTATGGGACATTTCCAAGAACGACCGCTTGAATGTGGCGGCTTCGTTGGATGGATGGAACTACGAAGCGAAGGATACAGATGGGGAAGATTGGAAATCACGTTTTTATCGTACAACGGTGGGCTTAGACTATAAACACGCTTTTAAGCAGATGGATTTCTTGTTGGGAGGAAATTATTGTTCGCAAGTGTTTACATATATGTCTTCTGTTCCTTATGATGGAGGTGTAAAAGTACCAGGCGTTTATCCCCAACGTCAAACGATGGTCAACGGTTATCTTGGCTTTGTTTCTACAGATAAAGAATTGCCGATGCAATTTGAGGCCGAAGCAGGCGTGAATTATTTCAAGATGAACCATGAAGTAGCCGATTGGCAAACAGGCAATGAGACGAATGTTTACCTGAAAGGGAATGTCTGGAAGAAGATGGGAGAGGAAAGTAAGGTTGGCTTGAAAGCGAGATTCGACCATTATGCTTATTCGTTTGACCAACCTGATATGGATAATGCTTCGGCGGTTGACTTGAATCCTTACTATGCTTTGGAAAATGACCGTTGGCGTGTGCGGATTGGCGCGAACATTGATTGGTGGGGAGGAGATGACGATAAGGTTTATGTCTCTCCCGATGTACAAGCCGAATATGTGTTTGCTGGCAATTATGTAGCCTATGCTCAGGCGGTGGGCGGTCGTCAAACCAATAGCCTCTACTACTTATCTTCTCAGGTCAGCCCTTATTGGATGGTAGACCGGTTGGTTTCTACCTATACGACTTTGGATGCGGCTATCGGTTTGAAAGCATCTCCGGCCAATGGCTGGTGGTTCAACTTGATGGGAGGCTACCGTATTTGTGAGGACGATTGGAATCCTTACTTGGATTATGATGGTCGTTCGGCTTTTACTTCTTTTGCTTGGGGAAAAAGTAACGTGTTCTATGGTCGTGCCGAATTGGAATATAATTACAAAGATTTGTGGAACATGTATCTGAAAGGTACATATTACAACTGGGATTGGGAAGATGAAACGGAAGTTGTTTCTTATTTATATCCTGATGGAGGCCTGAAGCCTGAACTGGAAATCAGCGCCGGTGTAGGTGCGAAAGTGTTGGAAGGCTTGCGTGTGAACTTAGGGTATGACTACGTGAAGCGTGCCAATGGAGACTACGATCCCATCAGCAATTTGCATGTAGAGGGTACATACGCCCTATTGAAGAATCTGCAAGTCTATGCAAAAGTCAATAATTTGTTGAATAAAGACTATGTAAGGCCTGACGCTTATCCGGCTCAAGGATTCAATCTTTTGGCAGGTCTTTCTTTCCGATTTTGAGAAAAAGAATGAAGGAATTAGAATAATTTAAGAAAAAAAGCAGAAACATACCTTATTATATAGGGGTGATTCTGCTTTTTTTTCTACTTTTGCCCCCAAATTTGAAAATTATGCAGAAAAACCTTGTGATAGTAGAGTCACCTGCCAAAGC
>JAFTSK010000195.1 GCA_017467385.1 Bacteroidaceae bacterium | reverse complement strand
TTGCACTTCATTCAAGTACATGTTCTTGGCAGGGAACTGGAAGGTAAAATCGTAGAACTTTACGGTATTACCCGGTTTGAAAAGCTGTGGGAATTGTTCGCGGATGGCTATTTGTTCACCACTCCAAGCCAAAAGGTCTTCTGAGTTATAACCATGTCCGCGTCCCATACTCAACTGGTCAAGAACGTTGCTTTGCTGTTTTTCGGCTACCACTTTCTTCAGGTAATCGCGGAGCAACTGATACTTGTCCATACCTTCGGCACGAAGCGGACGGATACGACCGGAGTAGATGTCCGGAGAGAGGTATTGACTTCCATCGGCACGAAGCGACAAGTAGTGATAATCCGGGCGGATACTATCTTGCTTCAAGTAATCAAACTGAAGGTCAAAGTCATCGTAATAGCGGTCGGAAGGAACACTTGAACGGTGCCAAGCCATTGTTTGGTTCATCTTGAAAGCCGAGCAGAGGTGTTGAGCATCCCGAATCATGGGAACAGGAATGTCGCCTACGAATACACAACCTTCCAATGGAGCTTTCTTATCGGCATGAAGCTTGATAAGTAGCTCACGAATCGGTTGGGGAGTCTTCCAATCGTCGATGAGGAGGTAAGTTCCCAATCCTTCGTTTTCTACACTGGCGCGGTAAGCGTCGATTTCATTCTTGGCTTCTTCGTAACTCTTGGAGTCGGTTACGATAGCGAAAGTTGTCTTTGTCTTGACAGACGGTTTTACAATGGTTTGAGCCATTGTTCCTTGCAGGAGAGCAAATGCCAGTCCTGCGAATGCGATGTATCTTTTCATATATCTATGGTTTTGTTTCGATTAAAAATTACATCCAGCACTTATTGAAAAGTGATTACGGTTATCATACTCAAAATCTGAAGTGCCTACCCGGTCGAAGGCAGCCTTCACAAAGAAATTTGTCTTTACTCCTTCCTTTATCAGTTGTGAATAGGTAAGGGAAGCTCCGATACGGTAAAAGTCGCTATTCAAATAGTTGGCATCTGCGGTTTCAAGACCGGTTACACTAATGTAGTCTGCATGACTGCCACCGTATTGATATTCTCCACTCAGGTTCTTGTTGTAGGCACCGTGAATATCCAATAAAAGACGGTTGTTCATCTTGTTACCTACCACAAAGTTCTTTTTACCGCCTAAACTGAATAAAAGATTTTCGGCATTCTTGATTGAGTTGGGCAACAAGTATTCGTCTTCTTGTTTCCAATATTCAGCACCGGCTTCTATTTTCCAGTTATATTCATTGCCTCGGTTGCGGATTAAGGCATAGTTAAATACGGCTTTTTGTGTATCGTAGGTTGAACGGATACTCTTGTACAATACGTTCCATCCGTCCAACGATTCAGTATTGTCGTATTCCGATACATACTGAATACCGTCGATGTGTCGGTCGGTATAAGCAGCCTTCAAGTAGTGCGAGTAGTTTTCTCCTTGTTGATAGGCAGTAGCCGAAAGTTGGAAAGTCTTGTCCTTAACCCCGGCATCTTTTTTAGGCGAGGTATAGCTTTGCTCCACGTTCTCTGCACGTACATCGTAGCTTCCTTCCACCAATATATTCCAGCTTGGTAGTAAGAAGTTGTATTGCAAGGCTCCCCCGAAGCGGTCGCCGTAATAGTTGCTGGTACGTCCGCTTCCGATTCCTTGTACGGCTGTTCCCAATCCATAAAGAATGTAATAAGTCTGGTCAATGTCATCATTTGCATTCTCCATACGTGAATCTTCCTTGATACTTTCGTAACGGAAGGTCAATCCCAAACGGTTGCTTTCATTGAATTGATAAGTTACACCGGGAACAATCTTTAATGTATAGAAACGTGTATCTACACGAGGATCTCGTTGTTTGGCGGCAAGTGAGGCTTGGTAGATACCTTCTATACCGATAGCCCAACGGTCGTTCAGCAACGGAGTGGAAGCTCGGAAACGTAAGTCATAATATTGATTACGCCAATCACTTTGATGTTCGTCAATCACATAATAAGGCATTCCTCGAAACGGATCGGAAATGGAAGCATTGTAGCCTGCGTCAGTCAGGTTACGTTGCATAAAACTGAACGAACCCCAAACCAAAGCATTTTTCAAGTTCATGAATCCTTCACTGGATACCCCTACTTCGGTGGTCTTTTCCCCTTCTTGCGGGCGGTGGAAATTACCGTCTTGCAAATTATAGTTCAGGTTGAGGTTCGAGAAATTAGTGGCGTTATCGAACACCATACCGGCTGCATTTTGTGAGTTCAGCCAAAGGCGTTGCATCTTCAGTTGCTCCATCGCTGCCGAAGAAAGTCCTTGTGCGTTTGCTTGGATGCCTACGAACATTAGTAGGCAAGCGGTTGTATGTTTGATAAGATTCTTCATTCTTAGTTCTTTATTAAAGTGTGGTTCCATGCCGGCATACCAGCGTTGTTTCGTCTCAATACAGGTACTACTCCTCGTTCAAAGTCATCGGTACTATTGTTGGTATCTTGATAGATGTAAGCACCGTTTTCTCGCTGGAGTGGAGTACCGTTGTCATCGGTTGAAAGTTTACGACATACACCGAGACCGTTATAGGTAGCACCTACCCAAGTGATTCCTGCATCAAGTACCCCCGGCAAACGTTTGGAGCTGGTTTTCGATTCATTGTCGATGGCTTCTACAGCATCCAATACATAGCGGATAGGAACCTTTGCATAAAGGGTAGCTTTCGTGGTACTCAAATCGCGGGTTTGCATTTTCGGATCGTTTACCGGATCCCAATCTTCTCCTTCCGGAACTTGGAAAGCAATATAAGCTCCTCCGAATACAGTAGTCAGGTATTGCTTTAATGTTCCTTTTTCTGCTTTTCCGTTGTAGAATACATGTTCCATATCGGGAGCAGGAGCATTGGCGTAGTTTGTATTATCCATATAGAATTCAAAATCGGCCGAACTGTTATCCATCGGTGAGTTTGGGTTGTAAATCTCCAACTGATGGTTGACGGCAAACTGAGCTATGACACAAGACTC
>JAFTSK010000194.1 GCA_017467385.1 Bacteroidaceae bacterium | reverse complement strand
TTATCAATGAAATCAATGATGTCGGCTCGTACCATTGAAATCTCGTCGATAATGACCAGCTCGACTTCCTTGATAAGCTTTCGATGAGCCGATGAATATTTCAGAAAACTGTGAAGTTTGCCACCTCTCAGACTGAAATTCGGATCGTCTGGAAGCAATGGATGAAAGGGTAATTTGAAAAAGCTATGTAAGGTACTTCCGCCGGCATTGATGGCGGCAATACCCGTCGGAGCTAATACGATGTGCTTCTTCTTGGTGTTGGCACATACATATTTTAAGAATGTTGATTTACCCGTACCTGCCTTTCCGGTCAGAAAAACTGACTGGCGGGTGTACTGAATCAGGTTCAGCGCATCTTGGAATTCGGGATTACGGGTATCTATCTGCATAAAATACGGTATGTTTGGATGCAAAGATAATGATTTCTGCTGAATAACATGTAATTGTTGCTTGGATTTGTTGAGAAATGTCTTTTACTTTGTGATATCAAAATAATATCAAAAACAAATGAATATGGAAGCAAAGGAAATGAATTACAACGGTACGGTAATGAATGGCTTTTTAGCCTTGTTTGTAAACTTGGTGGTACTTCCTGCGTTGGGGGTGTTGAGTGTATTATATATTGAGCCGTTAGAACTTATGATTGCATCGGTTGTCATATTGTCTTTGGCTTTCTTTATTATGTTGGTGGGATTTTTCTCACAAGAACCTAATGAAGCTCGCGTGATGGTTTTCTTTGGTAAATATCGGGGAACATTTACCGAAACAGGCTTTTATTGGGTAAATCCTTTCATGGATAAGAAGAAGCTTTCGTTGCGTGCGCGTAACCTTGATGCAGAACCTATCAAGGTAAATGACAAGATTGGTAACCCGATTCTGATTGGTTTGGTGTTGGTGTGGAAGCTGAAGGATACTTATAAGGCGATGTTTGAAATTGATGCGCAGACAATGGCAAACAAGAACGGGGTGGCAACCGTAGCCGGTCGGATGAGTGCGTTTGAAGCATTTGTGCGAGTGCAAAGTGATGCGGCTCTTCGTCAGGTGGCCGGCGAATATGCTTATGATGACAATGATCAGAATGTCGATGAACTGACACTTCGCGGGGGTGGCGAGGAAATTAACGACCAACTGGAAAAGCGTTTGAATGAACGCTTGGCGATGGCGGGAATGGAAATTGTGGAAGCCCGTATCAACTATCTGGCGTATGCTCCGGAAATTGCGGCAGTAATGCTTCGTCGTCAACAGGCGAGTGCGATTATTACGGCTCGTGAAAAGATTGTAGAAGGTGCGGTGTCAATGGTAAAAATGGCGCTTGATAAACTTTCTGCTGACGGTGTTGTTGAATTGGATGAAGAAAAGAAGGCAGCGATGGTGAGCAATCTGTTGGTGGTGCTTTGTGCTGATGAACCTGCTCAACCGGTCATTAATTCGGGAACATTGAATCATTAAACCTTTCTTGCTATGGCAAAGAAGGAAACCGTTAAAAGTTTTGTGCTTCGGGTGGATGCGGAGACGATGGAGGCTATCGAGAAGTGGGCGGCAGATGAATTTCGGTCTACGAACGGTCAGCTACAATGGATTATTGCTGAAGCTTTGCGCAAAAGTGGACGAATGAAAAAGAAACGAAATCAATCAGCGGAGGAAAAGGAATGAAATATAAGTTTTGGGATGTAAGTCGAGATAGAAAAAAGAAGCCGATAACCTTGTCGGATAGACTGTTGGAGATGGTAGCGGCGGCTATGGCTGTATGTATGCTGGTCTTGACGGGGGTGTTTTATAGTAAAGCTCCTGATACGGTACCTTCGCATTTCAATGGAGCAATGGAAGCCGATGCCTGGTCGGGCAAAGAGGTGTATTGGATATTGGCGGTCATGATGTTGATAGGAATGGCGGTTTGCGCATCGGCGGCCTACAATCGGAAGCTGGTAAACTTACCCATTCGTTTGAAGCCGGCGGTGTTTTATCGGCAGATAGGGCTGATTAGTCGCATGTGTCGTATCATGACAATAGCCTTTGGCTTGATTTGGTTGGCTATCCTATTGGCTATGTCGGCCGGTTTTATTGGTTTGCCGGCCGATGTCGCGGCGGCTTTGATTCCTCTTTCTGTAATGCTGATGGTAGGTGTGGCAATGTTCTATACATTGAAAATATGGTGGATAGGAAGGGGAGTATGATGAAAAAGTGGTTGTTTCTGTGCTTCCTGTGTTTCGTATCCCTGTTGAACGCCCAGACACTTCACGATTCTTGGAAGGGAGAATTGGATGTGAGTGGGGTTAAACTTCGTTTGGTGTTGAACATTGAATCAGATGGAAAATGTACGTTGGATAGTCCTGACCAGGGTGCGAAAGGCATTCCGGCTACGCTTGAATATTTGTCGGCTGATTCTTTATCGGTGGCGATTGCGGTAATTGGTGCAAGGTATGACGGTAAGTTAATAAACGGACAGATTCAGGGAGTCTTTCGTCAGGCTGGGCAGACTTTTCCGCTTGCCTTGCAACGGGGAACGGTTACGCTTCGCCGACCTCAAACCCCTTTGCCGCCTTTTGATTATCAGACGGAAGAGGTGGAATTTGTAAATGAGAATGTCGGCGTTGTGCTTTCCGGTACGCTGACTTATCCGGTTGGCTTTGAAAAAACAAATGGGAAGAAAGTACCTGTTGTATTGATGATTACAGGAAGTGGTTTGCAAAATCGGGATGAAGAGATTTATGGACATAAACCTTTTGCGGTCTTGGCGGATTATTTGGCCAAGAAAGGGATTGCTTCTTTGCGCTACGATGATAGAAGTGTAGGGAAATCGAAAGGTTCTCCGAAGGGGATGACCACCTATACGAATTATGAGGATGCTTTGTTGGGTGTTGATTTTCTGAAAGAGATGAAATGTTTCGACCAAATCGGTGTCTTGGGGCATAGTGAAGGGGGTACGATTGCGATGATGTTAGCTTCTCGGAATAAGAAGAAGGTGGATTTTGTAATCAGCATGGCCGGTGCGGCATTGGGTGGCGATAGTATTCTGATGGAGCAGAATTATGTGGCCTTGCGAATGAACGGCGTGTCGGATAAACTGGCGAAGGATTATTGTAAGGTGCTGAGAAAGGTGCTTCTTTGTGATTCCAAAGCAGATGCACGTTTGGACGAAATCTTGTCGACCGACGGTGTGGAGCTTCCGAAGTCGTTGAAAGATAACTTGGCTTTGGTCTTTAAATCAAGCAACTCGTGGATGGATTACTTCGTTCGTTGCAATCCGGCGGAAGATATATCAAGAGTGAAATGTCCGGTCATGGCAATCAATGGAAGTATGGATATGCAAGTCTTGTCTTCTTCAAACTTAGGTGTGCTGAAAAAGCTTTTGTCGGCCAATAAGCATACAATGATAAAAGAGTATCCGGGATTGAATCACTTGTTCCAGCATTGTTTGTTGGGAAGTGTGTCTGAATATGGAAAAATAGAAGAAACCATTTCGGTGGAAGTGTTGGAAAATATAGCCGCTTGGATTCAAAGTCTTAAGTTCTCTCGATGAAAAGGGCAAAAATTCTCTTTGGAGAACGAACAAATTCTCTTTGTCGTTAACACTTTTTCGTCAAAGAGAATTTTTATTTTCCTTTGATGTATTTTTAAAAGCTGAAGGGATTTTATTATTTGTCATTCAGACGA
>JAFTSK010000193.1 GCA_017467385.1 Bacteroidaceae bacterium | reverse complement strand
TTGGAAGTCTTGCTTGAGGTACATCAGGAGAAGGAACTGGAGTACATCGGTCTGCACACCGACATGGTGGGCGTGAACAATCGCAACCTCGGCACGTTTCATACTGATGTGGAAAATTCTTTCCGCATGGCAGAGCTTCTTCCGAAGGACATGCTCAAAGTTTCGGAAAGCGGTATTTCCCAAGCCTCGACCATCAAGGCTCTCCGGGAAGTCGGATTCAGAGGGTTCCTCATCGGCGAGACCTTTATGAAGACAGAGGAACCAGACAAAGCCCTACGCGAACTAATCAACGGTGTGCTATGATAGTCAAGGTATGTGGTATGCGTGAAGCCAAAAACATTCACGCCATCGAGTCGTTGGGGATTGACTTCATGGGATTCATCTTTTACCCGAAGTCGCCTCGCTATGTGAAGGAAAAGCCCGACTATCTGCCCGTACATTGCCAACGGGTGGGTGTCTTTGTCAATGCTTCAAAGGAAGAAATCCTGAATCGTGCCAAAGATTTCGGCTTGGGCTTCGTACAGCTTCATGAGCAGGAATCGCCCGCCCAATGTGCCGAACTGAAAACCGAAGGGTTACAAGTCATCAAGGCTTTTTCCATCGGTCAAGGTTATGACTGGGAAAACGTCTGTCTATATAAAGGTGTAGCCGACTACTTTCTTTTCGATACGTCTTGCCCAAGCTATGGAGGCTCCGGCAAACAGTTCGATTGGAAAATTTTGAAAGACTACTCCGGCGATACGCCTTTCCTGCTGAGTGGAGGTATCCGCCCCGAGAGCTTGAACGATGTGCTTGCCTTCCGTCATCCTCAGTTCAGAGGTGTCGACCTTAACAGCGGATTCGAGACCTCGACGGGAGTAAAAGACGAAGTACGCTTGAAACCATTTATCCAAACACTTAAAAGTAAACAATTATGAACAGAATAAACCAACTTTTCAGTCAGAAGAAAGAAAACATCCTTTCCATCTATTTTTGTGCCGGACACCCTACCCTCGAAGGCACCGTTTCCACCATTCAAGTTCTCGAAAACAAAGGCATTGACCTGATAGAAATTGGTATTCCCTTTAGTGATCCGATGGCCGACGGTCCCGTCATCCAACAAGCCGCGACGCAAGCCCTACGCAATGGTATGACGCTTCGCAAACTCTTCCAACAATTGAAGGACATCCGCCCTCAAGTCCACATTCCCCTTATCCTGATGGGCTACCTCAACCCCATCATGCAGTTCGGCTTCGAAGCCTTCTGCCGTCAATGCCGGGAAACAGGAATCGACGGGGTAATTATCCCCGACCTGCCTTTCAAGGATTACTTGGAAGAATACAAACCCATCGCCGACCGATATGACATCAAAGTCATCATGCTCATCACGCCCGAGACCAGCGAAGTCCGAATCCGGGAAATCGACGCACACACCGACGGCTTCATCTACATGGTGTCGAGTGCGGCCATTACGGGAGCGCAGAAGGACTTCAACGAACAGAAGCAAACCTATTTCCGCCGCATTGCCGCCATGAACCTGAAGAATCCCCGCATGATAGGTTTCGGCATCTCCAACAAGCAGACATTGGAAGCCGCCACCGCCCATGCCGCCGGTGCCATCATCGGAAGCAAGTTTGTAAGCTTATTGGAAGAAGCACAAGGCAATGCTTCGGTTGCCATCGACCGATTGTTGAAAGCTTTGCAGAAAGATTGAAAGGTAAACAACATATCGTCTGGAGTATATTATCGGTACAGTTAGTTATAGGTAAAAACGCTTTGGAGAACGAGCAAAAACTCTTTGATGCGTTGCCTCGTGCATCAAAGAGTTTTATTTAAAAGCCTAAGAACTTTTAGAAAAAGATGAAGAGCTATTCAAAAAAGCCCTTCATCTTTTTGTCATATAAACAGAGAATCACTATCTTTGTGCCACGAAAAGCCCTGTTATTTCCTATGAAGAATCCAAATCATCCTTCCGTTTTGCTAATTTACACCGGTGGAACTATCGGTATGGTAGAAAACCAAGAGACCGGAGCTTTGGAAGCTTTCAAGTTCGACCAGTTGATAGAAAATGTGCCGGAGCTGAAACGTTTTCATTGCAGCATCAGTTCCTATCAGTTCAATCCGCCCATCGACTCCTCGGACATGGAGCCTTCGTTGTGGTCGAAATTAGTGAAAATCATCCATCAGAATTACGATGATTTCGACGGCTTCGTGATTCTTCATGGTACGGATACGATGGCTTACACCGCCTCGGCCTTAAGTTTCATGCTTGAGAACCTGAGCAAGCCGGTCATCCTTACAGGTAGCCAGCTCCCCATCGGCATGCTACGCACCGACGGAAAGGAAAACCTGATTACTTCCATCGAAATCGCGGCCGCCAAACGCGCTGACGGTACGGCAATGGTTCCTGAGGTGTGCATCTTCTTTGAAAACCATCTGCTGAGAGGAAACCGCACCACCAAAATCAACGCCGAGAACTTCAATGCCTTCCGGTCGTACAATTATCCCCTACTGGCTACGGCAGGCATCCACATTAAATATGATGCCAACTACATCCGCAAGGCCAATCCCGACCAACCGTTGAAACCTCATTTCCTGTATGATACGAACGTTATTGTACTCACGCTATTCCCTGGCATTCAGGAAAACGTCATCCGTAACGTGCTTCATACACCAGGCCTTCGTGCCGTCATCCTGAAAACCTACGGCTCGGGCAATGCCCCCCAACGCCCCTGGTTCATCAAGTTGCTGAAAGAAGCTACCGAAAGAGGTATCGTCATCGTCAACATCTCGCAATGTCCTACCGGCATGGTGGAAATGAGACGCTACGAAACGGGAGTGCATCTGCTCGACGCAGGTGTCATCAGCGGTTACGACAGTACGGTCGAAGCCCTCATCACCAAGCTGATGTTCTTGTTAGGACATGGCAAGTCGGTGGAAGAGATCCGTCAGATGTTGAACGAATCCATTGCCGGAGAAATTACCATTGAGCAGAGTATTTAACCTTTTTATTTATTTAGAAGTTGTTTAGAGTTTCCCCTCTTGAGAGGGGATTAAGGGGTGTGTGAGACACATACAGCAGATACATTCGAGTTGATGTATTTTTCGGACGGAGTCCTCTACAACTCGCCTAACACAACCCCTTCCCCCTCTCAAGAGGGGGTACATACATTTCAAAACAAATTCCAATGTAACAGAATCGTAATACGCCTTTCATAAAACCGAAATAAAAAGTATTCAAATTTGCATGAGTAATTAGTTTTATTTAGATTTGTATGCAAATTAATGAAGACATTATGAATGGGTATCGTATTTTAGTGGTAGATGATGAAGAGGATTTGTGTGAAATTCTGAAGTTCAATTTAGAAAACGAAGGCTTCTCCGTAGACACCGCTAACTCGGCGGAAGAAGCTCTGACGATGGATTTAACCAAGTATCATCTGTTGTTGCTCGACGTGATGATGGGCGAAATCTCGGGCTTCCGCATGGCCAATATGTTGAAGAAAGAAAAGGAAACAGCCAACATTCCTATCATCTTTATCACCGCAAAAGATACTGAAAATGATACGATTACGGGATTCAACATAGGAGCCGACGACTACATTTCCAAACCTTTCTCCATCAAAGAGGTCATTGTTCGTGTAAAGGCTGTTTTGCGGCGTACTGCTCCTGTTCAGGAAGAGACAAACCTACTAAGTTACAAAGGACTCTTCATTGATGTAACCAAGAAGAAGGTTTCCATTGACGGAACGGAAGTGGCACTAACCAAGAAAGAATTTGAGATTTTGTTGTTGCTTTTGAAGAATAAAGGACGGGTATTCTCACGCGAAGACATCTTGGCCAAAGTTTGGCATGAAGAAGTATATGTCCTCGACCGTACCATAGATGTCAACATCACTCGCTTACGCAAGAAGATTGGACTTTACGGGAAATGTATTGTTACCCGTTTAGGCTATGGTTATTGTTTTGAAGCTGAATAATCTAATTTTATCTTAATGTCCAGACAATTATTTACATTTAGCAGACAATTATTCTTGTCTGTCATTGCGTTATTTCTGACTTTTGTCATCTGCTTCATGGCATTTCAATATAGACGTGAAAAGGACTATAAAGCAGAGCTTCTCAACATACAATTACAAAACTATAATGACAACATCAGAAGCTATCTTCTCCTACAAGATTCCATCGCCATACCATCCTTAAATGAGTTTGTCGAACAATACCAAGAAGACCATTTAAGAATAACCTTGATTCGTTCTGATGGCACTGTACTCTTTGATAACCAGAAGGATGCGTCTGCCTCTTTCAAAAATCACTTAGATAGAGAAGAGGTAATCCAAGCCCTTAAACATGGAAGTGGCTATTCCATCAGCCGTCTTTCCGAGAGCATCGGCCGAGAGTTTTTCTACTCTGCCCAATATTATCCAGACCTGAAACTAATCATCCGTTCGGCTCTTCCTTATACGGTCAACCTAACCAACATGCTGAAAGCAGACTCCCATTACATTTGGTTTACTTGTATAGTCAGCCTTGTTTTGGTATTTATTTTTTACAGCTTTACTCACAAGCTTGGCATGTCTATTACGCAACTCCAAGAATTTGCATTGAAGGCCGACCGCAACGAACCGATTGACACGCAAAAATCATTTCCAAGAAACGAGTTGGGAGAAATCTCCAAACATATTATCCAAATCTATCATCGCTTACATCGTACCAAAGAAGCTTTGTCTATCGAAAGAGAGAAACTAATCACCCACCTTCAAATCTCGCATGAAGGTTTGGGAGTGTTCACACACGAAAAAAAGGAAATCCTTGTCAACATCCCTTTCAAACAATACATCAATCTGATTTCCGACAAGAACCTTAGCACGATGGAAGAGATATTTTCCGTTCCGGAGCTAAAGCCCATTACAAACTTTATCATTCGGAATCAAGGAAAGGAAAACATCAAAGAAGAAAAGAGCATATCCTTGAAAATCGAAAAAGGAGGAAGAATCTTTGACCTCGAATGTATCATCTTCCAGGACGATAGCTTTGAAATCTCCATCAATGATGTTACGCAAGAAACGGAACAAGATCGTCTGAAAAAGCAATTAACCCAAAACATTGCCCATGAACTGAAGACACCGGTCAGCAGCATACAAGGCTATTTGGAAACAATCGTCAACAACCCCAACTTGCCTAAAGAAAAAATAGACACATTCTTAGCCAGAAGTTATGCTCAAAGCAATCGACTTACGCATTTGCTTCGCGATATTTCAACGTTAACCCGAATGGAAGAAGCTCCTAACATGGCAGAAAAAGAGCTGGTCAACCTCACGCAAATAATGAAGAATATTCAAAACGAGGTTGCTTTGGAATTAGAAGAAAAGCATATAACCATCAGCAACCTGCTCCCGGAAAATTTATGTATTCATGGAAACCCATCCATGCTATATTCTATCTTCCGCAACCTAACGGACAACGCCATTGCTTACGCAGGAAACAACATCCAAATCACCATCAGCTGTTTCAGACAGGGCGAAAAGTTCTATTATTTCAGCTTTGCTGATACAGGTGTGGGGGTAGCCGAAGAACATTTAGGCCGACTGTTTGAACGCTTCTATCGAGTAGACAAAGGACGTTCAAGAAAGTTAGGAGGAACCGGATTAGGCTTAGCCATTGTAAAGAACGCAGTGATTCTTCACGAAGGAAACATCTTTGCTAAGACAAACCCGGAAGGTGGCCTTGAGTTTATCTTTACGTTAGCCAAAGAATAACTACTCCACACACGAATAAGTCAAGACATAATCGGGATGAATACAATAATCTATATGGAATTGTTGATGTTTGTCCGTCCGATATTCGTATGCAGTCAGCTCTCCTGCATCCTGAAGCACAAAGGGAGCAATCCTCAAATGGTCAATAAAATCCACATCAGCCTGGTTCATCAGCTTGAACATAGTTTCTTTGGCCGACCAATGCAACAACAAAACATAAACCTCGTCTCCTGATTCAACGGAAGTCTGCTCGTCCGGCCGAACAAAACGTGAAGCCAATCTCTGTACGCGGGTGGCATATTGTTCTATGTCTATTCCCACCTCCTGCGTCGGATGAATGGCCACTGCGACATAGCCTACCGTATGCGAAAAACTAACCTTCGCACTCCCATCCTCCAAAGATGGTTTTCCAGATGAATGATAAATGATTTTCTTTTCTTCCTTTAGAAGCTCCTTCAACAAGACTCTAACAGACAGCCATTCTTGCTTTCTTTTATCTGCTTTCAGCTTCATGAAGTCGTCTTCATACAAAGAGAAATGATCTAACCTGGCGCGTAACTCCTCTATCGTTTCCTCCACTTTCCAGATTCCAACGACAAGCTCTCCTTTTCTATACGTTCGATATAAAGGCATGGATTATTTCTTCGTTTCTTGACTATCCTTCAAAGCATCCAGAATGACCTTAACCTTCAGAATACGGCGATCATCCATTTCCAGAACTTCAAACTGATAATTCTTAAAGTTCAACTTTTCATGCAATTTCGGAAACTCTCCCTTGATTTCAAGCAACAATCCAGCCAATGTATCCGCTTCGCCTTCTACATCCTCAAATTCTTCTGAATCGACCTTCAATATTTTGTAGAAGTCAGAGAGAAGCGTTTTGGCTTCAAAGACATAAACGTTGTCATTTAACTTTACAAAGCTATGTTCTTCATCATCGTATTCATCGTTAATTTCTCCTACGATTTCCTCGATGATGTCTTCCATTGTTACAATGCCCGAAGTGCCTCCAAATTCATCCACCACAACGGCAATATGAATCTTATTCTTCTGAAAATCGCGCAACAAATCGTCAATTTTCTTGGTCTCCGGCACAAAATAAGCAGGACGAATCAATGTTTGCCAACGGAAATTATTGCCTTTATTCAAATGTGGAAGCAAATCCTTGATATATAGGATGCCCTTGATGTTGTCGCGGGAGTCCATATAAATAGGTACGCGCGAATAGGCATTGTCCACCACACACTTCAACACTTCGGAGAAAGGCGTGTTGATTTCCAAGTCAACCATATCCAAACGAGGAGTCATGACCTCCTTCGCAGTCTCGCCTCCAAAACGAATAATCCCCTCCAAGATGTTACTTTCCTCGGATATTTCGGCTTTGTCTGTCAACTCCAAAGCCTGAGAGAGTTCGTCTACCGAGAGACTATAATTCTTCTTTGAAACAAGTTTGTTTACCAGAAATCCGGAACGCACCAACAAAGCCGACAAAGGATAAAACACCTTCCGTAAGACGCTGATGGCCGGCGCCGCAAAGCGGCTGAACCTCAACGTATGCTGAGCCGAATAAATCTTCGGCATGATTTCGCCAAACAACAACAAGAGGAAGGTCAAAATAACCGTAATGACCAAAAATTCCAAAATCACCGAATGGCCAAAGTCAATCACCTCTGCAAAGAAATAGTTGCAGAGCATGATGATGGTTACATTGACAAAGTTATTGGAGATTAGAATCGTAGCCAACAATCTTTCGGAATCCTTCAACAAGGACTTGATATATTTGTCGGAAGAATGATTCTCCTCTTCAATGTCATTCAAGTCGTTGGGAGTCAACGAAAAAAAAGCTATTTCGGAAGCAGATACAAAGCCCGAAGCAAACAAGAGCAATACAGCCAACACAATAGCTACAATCGCCCCTACCGATGGAGGGGTTACGACTACACCGTCAAACAAATCCGTCAAGCGGCATAAATAAGAGTCAGGGTCCAAGCAATCAATCTTTAGTTAAACATCTGTTTGAATCAAAACGGCAAATCGTCCGAAGCATTATTCGCCGCCGGTTGCTGGGCAACAGGCTGAGCCTGCGGAGCTTGCGGCTGAGAAGCAGCAGAACGCGAAGTAAGCATTTCCATGTTATCAGCAAAGATTTCCACGATATTACGCTTCACTCCATTCTGGTCGTCATACGAACGGCTTCTGATTTTACCTTCAATGTAAAGTTTGTCTCCTTTGTGTACATATTTTTCGGCTACTTCTGCCAATCCACGCCACAGCACAATGTTATGCCATTCGGTGCGGTCGGGCACCTGCGTGCCGTTTTGCAATGTATATCCCCGTTCAGTTGTTGCCAATGAAAATGTAGCTACGGCAACACCGTTGTCCAAATATCTCACGTCGGGTTCTTTTCCAACGTTACCAATTAAAATAACTTTATTAACTGACATGCTTTACATTTTTTGATTATTAGGCTCCAAAATTAGCGAAAAAAAACGAGAAACCAAATTTGGAACGGCAAATTTATATAAATCTTCTATGGACACTTTCAAATAGCCCTCCAAACGACTATCCTCCTTAGGCAAAATCACCTCATAGAAGTTGGCAAAAATCACCCGATGAGACAACACATGCTTCACGCCCTTCTTTATCGTCCGAACGGAAAGCCCTTCAGCTTTTCCCAAAAGCTCTTCTACTTTTCTAAAAAGCTCTTCATCTTTGTCCGACAAGTCCTTGCCCGTCTCTATCAAAGGCGGCTCGTAAAGGTTTCGCCAGATGTCATTCCCCTCTCGCTTTCGTATAAATGTATGCGTCCTCGTGCGTACATATATATAATTAAAGAAACGGTTGCTCACCTTCGTCTTGTGCAACTTGACAGGAAGCTCCCCTACCCGCCCTTGTTGCAAGGCCACACAACTCTCTGCCAGCGGACAACAAGAGCAATCGGGCGAAGAAGGCACGCATTGCAAAGCTCCGAAATCCATAATCGCCTGGTTGTAAAGAGCCGGTCGATGCTTGTCGAGGAGTTCATCGGCCGCTTCAGCAAACAGTTTCTTTCCTTCTGTCGAATCAATCGGCGTATCAATGCCCAACCATCGGGAAAGAATCCGATAGACATTTCCATCGACCACCGCGTAAGGCATATCGTATGCAAAGGAGCAGATAGCCGCCGCCGTATATTCGCCCACCCCCTTCAAGGCAAGCACACCTTTATAATCCGTAGGGAAAGCCCCGGATTCGGCCACACTTTTAGCCGCCGCATGAAGATTCCTTGCCCGAGAATAATATCCCAAGCCCTGCCAATATTTCATCACTTCGTCTTCCTCGGCCTCAGCCAGCGAAAAGACATCCGGAAAGCGTCTGACGAAGCGTTCATAATAGTCATATCCTTGAGCCACGCGTGTCTGCTGAAGGATGATTTCCGAAATCCAAATCCGATAAGGATCCTTCGTTTCCCGCCAGGGAAGCTCGCGTCCGTTCGCTTCATACCAAGCAATCAATGTATCTGCAAAATTGTTCATAATCCTACACCAACTGAAGATTTTTGTGCAAAAATAATCGAAGAAAAGCATTCATACAGACTTTTTTCTAAAATTTATTCTGAATATATTTCCCAATGCGGTAGAAAATCTATATATTTGCAGTCCAAAATTTTAAGATAAAAGTATAACTATAAATATTTAGGTAAAAATGACTAAGGCAGACATCGTAAATGAAATTACGAAGAAGACCGGAACTGACAAACAAACAGTTCTGAACACTATCGAAGCTTTCATGGAAACAGTTAAGGAATCCTTGTCAAAGGAGGAAAACGTATATTTGCGCGGATTTGGTAGTTTCATCGTGAAGAAAAGAGCTCAAAAAACAGCTCGTAACATCTCGAAGAATACGACTATCATCATTCCGGAACACAACATTCCGGCATTCAAGCCAGCAAAGACTTTTAATCTTTCAGTAAAGAAATAACTTTAGTATTAACCCTATAAAATTTTGAAGCTATGCCAAGCGGAAAGAAGAAAAAAAGACACAAAATGTCTACTCACAAGCGTAAAAAAAGACTGAGAAAGAACAGACATAAAAGCAAAT
>JAFTSK010000024.1 GCA_017467385.1 Bacteroidaceae bacterium | reverse complement strand
GCTGCAGTAGAATGTGGTTACTGGCACTTGTGGCGTTACAACCCAGCTCTCGAAGAAGAAGGCAAGAACCCATTCACACTCGACTCTAAGGAACCGAAGTGGGAAGGCTTCCAAGACTTCTTGAAGGGTGAAGTTCGTTTCGCATCCGTAATGAAGCAGTACCCGACAGAAGCTGCCGACCTCTTCCAAGCTTGCGAAGACATGGCCAAGAAGCGTTATCAAAGCTATGTACGCATGACTAAGATGGATTGGTCTAACGAATAATCTTTGATTAGATATGATATGAAAATGGCGGCTCTCGGTTGAGGGCCGCCATTGGTATTTTCATTCATAACTTCGATAAAGTTTCATCAAATTTCTGACACTTGATATAATAGGTACTAATATCAGACGGAAGTGACAATAATTTGCCCTTTAGTTCCCGATTGCAAATAATTTCCCAATCAGAAGAGGTTTCTGCCAAGTCCATAAGATTTGAATAAAGCTCCATTGTGCCATCTTCATCAACATCAATGTCTGTTACAAGAATGAAAGCAATCGATACATCTTTAAATATATCTGCATTTTCAGAAACTTCCCTACAGATAGACATACTGTCCATCAATTTTTTATTCAAATCATATTTATCTGCTTGTTTTTCTATTTCCGTCTGCAACGTATCAGGATTCGTATGAAAAGTAAGAAAATCAGCCCAACCTTTCAATTCAACAAAACAACAAAGTTGGTTCTTATAAATAAAACCATCTACAGAAGATTTAGGATTTCCACTCTTTCCTCTTTGATATTCCGTTTTTACCTCATCAAAGTCTATTATCGGATTAGTCATAACAGACTTACAACGACGACCATTTGACTTATTGCAGGGCTTATGCAAATCGCAAAGGATATGCTCTGACAAGTCAAAGTCAGAAATCAATTTTACATACAATTCTGCCGGTGTCCGTATCATACCTTATAAATCTAATCCTTTACGTGCTGCATCAACATTCATAATTTCGGTCAATGGAGCTGCCAATTTCTTGAAAACTCTATTTAAGTCTTTAGTAACCTCTTCCATTTCTACCAAATTTCCATCTGTAGGCTGAGCCATATAGTATGAAACAAAGTCTTCAACCTTCTCTTTTGCAGAATAATATCGGATTGCTTGCAAGAAATATGGACTATGTGTAGTTATTACAACAGGTACTCCTGACTTATATATTTGCACTATAACCTTCGCAAATTCAACCTGCCATTCAGGATGTAAATGATTCTCCGGTTCATCCCAAATCAATGGTCTACTTGCATCTATAAATCCACCTTCCAAAAGCATTTGGAGAACACCAAAACTTTTAATCCCCGAAGCTGTATTCAAAGGTAAAATAGACATATCGTTTTTCACGAATACAATCGATTTCCGAGTGTCGTCATACGAAAATTTTCCACCTACAATATTAACAGGATCAATAGAAGTTTCTAAGAATAAATTAAGTTGCCCGGTAGAACCTAAAAAAGCCCTGGAAGCATTCATCTTTTCTACAAAATCCTTTATATGGTAAGGTATCATTGGTCTTAAAGGACGATGGCGTTTATCTATCTCTCTATATGCACCTGCATACATCAAGGAATCCAACATATGAAGATATAATGGAGTTTCAACATAAGTTACATCTTCCAACGCTTCTTCATTCTCATAATATGATTCAACCACACTTTTTGGGGCAGAATAGCTAAAATATGGCTTTGTTCTATCATCTGGATAAAGTTCAATAGAAACACCATTGCTATCCTCATTTCCAAATTGATTTAAGAACTCAGATTCCACGAGATAACTAAATTCGGTAAATAAATTAGCCGCCCTATTGTCCTTTTCGGTCATACATATTCCTATAAGGTTCAAATCTTTTTTCATTAAAGATTTCATTTGGGGAGTTGTCTCTAAGTCATCAATAAACTTACCGATACCTTCAATAAATTTATCAATCGAATCAACCTTCCTTAATTCACTTACGAATTCATAAGTATTTCTGGGCAATGGAGATTCTTTACGCTTACTTCCTGCCATAGAAAATTGCCCAACTCCTACACTGACCAGTCTACGATATAGCGATTGAATATGCTTGCTCAACTGCTTTTCTTGCTTCTGAGCATTACTTGTCTTCGTATTTGATAAAGATTTTATGACAGAAAAAAGGACACGTCCAACTGTACTTTTACCTGAATCGTTTTCACCAACAATTACGGTCAATCCATTTAGCTTTATTTCTGCAGTTCTTATTTTATTGACGTTCTGTATATTCAACTCCATACCCCAAAGATATTTGATTTAATTGCAAAAATACAAACCATTTTACACAAAAAAGAATCTTTATCTGTTTTTATCTCTCTATTCCTTTCAAATTCTTTATTTTTACTCCTCTTATGGAAAGTCTCACGCGTGAAGTTCGTTTCGCATCCGTCATGAAGCAGTACCCGACAGAAGCTGCCGACCTCTTCCAAGCTTGCGAAGACATGGCCAAGAAGCGTTATCAGAGCTATGTCCGCATGACTAAGATGGATTGGTCTAACGAATAATCTTTGATTAGATATGATATAAAAATGGCGGCTCTCGGTTGAGGATCGCCATTTTTTTGTTTACAAGATTTTCCATTTGCGTTTTGGCCGATTAAAAAAAAGGACATATATTTGCAACACTAGAACCCTCAAGCCTCTTGACAATGCTCAAATCGAGGGTTGTTTTATAATAATCAAAAATATACAATTATGGCTAGACCAATCAAAGAAACTCCAATCCTAACCGGTAAAGACGCCGAACGTTTTGTGAAGCGAATGAATGAAAAACGTACAGTTTCCGACAAGGAAATCGAACGTGTGAAAAAGAATTATGAATACATCATCAGCATTGCCAAATTCTAAGATTTATGGAAACGAACAATGCAATACAACGTCAAATACGTCGTTTGGAGGAAGAAGAAAAGATAGAATCGTTCTGTTGCGGTGATGCCGACCTGGACGATTTTATTGTTAATGAAGCTACCTTCTATCGGGATGCCTTGCTGGCTGTCAGCTATGCAATGGAAGAAGACGGCAAGCCGATTGCGGCACTATACATAATTTTGTGTAAATGAGGAATACGGGATTCAAGAATGAGTTTCGTATTCTTTTTATTATTAATTTTGTAAAAACATAAAATAATGTATGGTGCCGTTCTACTTTTCAGATATGAACACTATCCCCCAATATTACTGTTCCAAGAATTCACAAACCGAATAAACCTTACTCAAATCAGCAAAAGTAAATACATTAAGTTAACGTAGAATCAAAAGGTGAACGCTTCATCACTAACGGATAACGTTCTGGATGTTTCAGACTTTCAATCTCCAAATCCACATCCAGTTCCGGCCATTCAATAGCACGAGAGCCACTCATTCGTACATTTAACGCACTGCTGACACGAGCATCACGCAACCAGGGTACTCGATTGTAGGAGACAAAATAATCCTGTCCTTGTACGTTCAACATCATACCTTGAGAATTAATCATCAATACGGCGACCGATGTGAGCTGCGAATTGTTCTTTGAATTCGTTTCCATACATTTCTACCATTTGGGTTATCTTCCTTATTTCCTTACTATTGAATCCGAAGTTCTCCGCCAATTCAATGGTTGGTTCCAACCAGAATTTAGCTTCATTCTCTGCCTTTACCACGTGAATATGCATCCGTTCTTCTTCGTTGGAATATATTTTGAAGACAAATCCTTCTTCCTTTCTAAACTTGGGACTCATTCTTTTTGTTCTAACATTGTTTGCAAATATAAATAATTATCGCAAAAAATACAAGAAACTTCTATCTTCTTATTGCAGATAAACTTTTTTATTCCTTTTCACTGAAGTTCCAAATAAATCAATTAACATTATGGAATTTCATTTTTTCCTTACACTCGTACAATTTCTTCCATAACACACTGAGTGTCAACTCACTACAATGGCAGGACTTCGTTTTTCTCCTGCCATTGCTGCCATTCGTAAAAAAAACGTATTCCTACCCAACTTGCAGGAATGACAGGAACTTTTAAATCTCCTGCAAGTAAAACTTCTTCATATTCAAGTATTTACGGTCATTCTTGCAGGAGTGCATGATCATAAAGCAAATAAAAATAATGTATATATTGTTCCTCACAATTGACACTAACATGTATATCATTGAAATGAAACTTTCTCCACCGGCCAACGCTTGCAGTCTCGTTATCCATCGCTTGCAGTTAAAGGAGCCAACGGAGCAAATCTCATTGCCACATGAGAGTGCAAGCATTATAATAAAAGGCTATTTAAACCAACCTCTAATTCCTCTTAAGAAAACGGAACAACGCACCAAAGAGAAACAAGTAAAAAGCTTTGAAGCGATGATGCGTCCTTCAAAGCTTTTTTTTGCTCAAAGTTTTTGTAATTAAAATTGCAAATAGAAATGAAGGACACTTCTCAGCGCCCTTCACCTGTCATCTTTTAATATTTAAAGAGAGAACTTATAAAGTAAAGTTATTCTGCAGTTCCCATTTCCTTTTCTAATTGCATCAATGAAGTAATTCCGAAATAGATAGTCGAAGTATGTAAATCAGGAAGTTGGGCGCGCATAAAACGAATAGTTCTTTTAAGGATTTCCTTGTCTTTCGTGTTGATTGTTTGATGGAAGTAAGGGAAAAGAGCTGCTTTCAATTCTTCTGGCATCTGTCTAAATTCATTCTCACATACCGTTAAATAGTTATTCAAATCACCAGAAGCATGAGTCTCAATCAAATGGAAAGGAATGTTCCATTTCCCCTCTTTGTTCATACCACAGTCAATTATTAGTTTTTTCAAATTCGAATATACAACCTCATCATAAGGATTGGTTCCATTCATTATGTTTTGCAATTCAATCTGATAGAGTTCCGAAACATATTTTTCAATATTTTTCTTAGCTTCAACGTCAAACTTGTCAATGTTAGCTATCATATACTCAGCTTTAGGATCTGCAATTGACTGGGTAAAAGTATACGAATATAAGAAAGTATTGGCGGCGGATAACTTCTGTTCCTCTGTCAAACCATTGAAATAATCGGAAACGACCTTCATAGCCTCTTCTACGAGCTCTTGATTCATACGACGACCTTGTCGTGCTTCCTTTAACTTCAGATTTGCATAACTTTCTACAAGTTCAGGTGTGCGTTCACCTGCAATATAACGTTCTTTAACCCGTTCCGGTGTCAGGTTCGGATTAATGCCTGCTTCTATTTCAGCCACAAACTTTGTTCCGTCAAAATTTCCTCCCTCCTTCTTAAATTTTATTTTACCTTCGAAATCCATCACGAAAAAAGTAGGATAAGCTTTTACTCCCAATCGTTTGGCTAATTCTTTCCCTTCTTTCTCTGCATCCAGTTTGATACATACATATTTGTTGTTAAAATAGTCTCCTACTTGTGGCTGTGGAAAGACATTTTTCATCATCATCTTACATGGGCCACACCATGTAGTATAAAAGTCTATGAATACTAACTTATTTTCTGTCTTTGCAGCTTTCAAGGCCTCTGCATAATTAATTGAACGGAAATTCGTTTGCCCCCATAAGGTTAATGAGCCCAACAGGATACATAAGGTCATAATAATCTTTTTCATAGTGTTTTCTTGTTATGGATTAATCAATTTCTGGATATACTTTATAACCGAACATTAAATCATAATCGCTGAAATTCGATGAAAGGAAACGTACTGATTTCACTTTTCCGGTTCCTGTTATCTTCTGTATAGGTTCACCATCCGGCATTCCTCCAATCATATTGTACATATATAAATGGTAATTGCTTCCTTCCTGGGTTCCTACAATCAGGTAGTCATAATTGTTGGAACCGGCAAAATTAGCATTCCAATATTGATTGGATACATAGGTCAATGTTTCGGTGGACGAAATACCAGTCAAGGCTATTTCTTGTTCTCCTAAGTCATCAGAATTGGTGTTGCAAGCCCATAACTTGTTTTCATCAATACAATAAATATAATTGGCTGTCAATCCGTTGGTGGCAAATACATCCGATTTACCCATGTGTGAATCAGGCGAAATCTTAATTCTCCTATCGAAATACATGTTCATGAAACCATCATCTGTGGCCAGATACAAATAACGTTCCCGATTCGTTTGGTTTTCCAATACGAAATTGGCCAATGTCCCATTTGTTATATTCATTCCTGCTCCGATACATTCATAGTCGTAAAGGTTTTGCGTAATTTCATATCCTTCCCAAAACATATCAAGCAAAGGGTAAGTGTACAAGTTATAATCCAAATAAATCAAGCTATGATTTTTATCGTCCCAACAAAACATGCCTCCCATCGCTGTAATATTGGAAAACGCATAACGGCTTATACCTATATTCTCGTCTAAAGAATATCCATATTTTCCTACGCAAGGAGTTCCGTACATTGATTCTGCTCCGGTATAACGAACACCGTTTGAAGATAGATAGGCCATATTCATACCCATCATCCCTACTCGATAGATACTTACCGGTTGTTCATCGGCTTCCATTTCATCGTATAATAAATTACTACGGTCAAACACTTTCATAAAATCGGAAGAACGGAACAAATTGATTTCTTTTGCTTCTGTGCTAACAGCAATCATATTGGTAGCCTCCATCTGGTCGGTTTCCGGATTTACATAATAATGTCCATAAAGTGGATTCAGACAATAAGGCTTTCCTTTTAATGCTTCTCCCTGTGTCTGGGCAATCAAATTTTCTGAAAAAGCACCGCTTGAAGCCAACAAGTCCAAGTCAGTATCTCCAGATTCTGTCTCTTTCATAACATAAAATCCTTGCGAGAATTCTGTCACAACCAGTAAATCCGTTTTAGACAATACGGTATATGAGTTCTGGATTACTTTTACCTCATAACGAATTTGATAAGTACCGGGAGCAACGTTCACTTCAAAGTTCAAGTTCTTTTCACGACCGATGATTTCCGGTTCTATTTGATTGCCATTTTCGTCTTCTGTTCCTGTCTTTGAATTTAGCAACATCCACGTATATTCCAACTCACTTTCCGGGTAATCAGAAGTAACTACTGGATTGATTTTCAATATTTCACCTATATATGATGTACTTAGATAACTCTCTTCGATACCTGTTACATTAATATCTCCAATTGGAGTTCCTTGTATGCTGTCATCACTGAAGCAGGAAGACATTCCTGCCATTCCAATGATACATATCAGTTGATAAAAATATTTCTTCATATAGCAGTCTTTTAGATTTGTTAATAACTTAATACTACCGGTGTGCCGTCGGCCTCACATAATACGCCCAAACCTTGCGCTTCTCGTTCGGCATTGTATTCAGCCAATTGTCTGACTAACTTTTCATATATATAGTTTACATATCCGCTATCACCGTTCATTAGATTATTAATATATTCATTATCAAAACGTTCACCCGTTTGATCAATCAAGAATTGATGCTTTACAGGACCATAGCTACCAAAGTAGTAGAAAAAGTAGGTGGTGCTCCAAGCAGTTGGTTCTACTAATTTATCCGAAATGGTAAGGGTACGCATTTGGAAACGTTCATATCCCGGCTTGAAGATGCCGTTATCCTTGATACGGAATTGAAGGATAACATCTGCTTCTTTCAGTGAAGCATCTCTTTTAAGAATAACTGGTATCTCTGCTTTGGTCTCTCCAGCCCGAATGACATATAAGCTCTTTAAAGTAGCATCGTCAAAAGGTACGTAGTGTATTCCAGCCTGTGCGTCATTGTTCCCGGTCATGACTTGTTCCAACTCAAAAGAACGGTCTTTGTCTGACAGGAATCCCATAGTTTCTACGGTGTAATATTCCGTATGCTCCGTAGCATCCGAACCATCGTAAACGAAAGAATAGCTATTGCGCGTCCATTCTTCTTTCCATTCACCTTCTTCCGGAGTCCAGTCATAATAAAAATTCAACCAACTGTCTTGAGTGTTATAAAGCTCAAGCTCTTTTTCGCAGGCAGTCATAGTCAAAAGACATACTCCGCATAGAATATATAGTACATTTCTTTTCATCATCAACTTTTTTTTATTTGTTAGGATTATATTCTGTCAATGGAAGTGGAACTAAATAATTTTCCTCTATCATATCGTTATTGTTCCAAAGTATTTTTGTGGCGAAATTACGCTTATAGGTGTAGAACATTTGACCTTCTCCGAAGAATTCGCGCCGGTATTCGTTGATGACTTCTGCCTTGACTTCCTCCAATGAGGAAAAAGTTGGCACATTGGTCACTGCACATGCACGCATATATTCTGCATAGAGAGAATTGGCCGTAGCCAGATCTGTGGCTGTTTCTATGGCAATCAGATAGATTTCCGACATACGTAACATTGGAATTATCTGATGTTTCAACATCAAATTGGTAGCGTCATCAGTATACCAATACTTTTTCAGGGTAGGACTGATAACGGCAGAGTTGTTCTTAACCGTTCTATTCCACCAATTGTTGTAACGGTTATGTGAACCAGTAGAATAGCTGACTGAGGCATATAAGTCGGCCAGTCTGCTTTCTGTCAAAACGTATGAAGTTTCATAGGCAGTAATTCCGTTTTCTCCTCCAAGCAGATACGCATTTGCCGATTCTTTCAGATTATATTTGCTTAAATAAAACAGACATTCGCTTGGAAGCCCATAATATTTATTAGGCATATCAGAAAGTCCGCTTAGCGGCATTAGAGTTTTTTCCTCAGCATCTTTGGCATTAATAATTTCCAATGCTGCTGTGGACGCATTGCTTGCATCACCTAAATAGAGATACATACGCGCTTGCATTGCTTTTACTGCCCAATAGTTTAACCTTGACTGGCGGTAATAGTAGAAATCGTCTTCCAATAAAGTAGACGAAGAATTCAAATCACTGAATGTATAATCGAAAATAGGATCATTGTCTTTCAGTAGAGACAAAGCTTTTTCTATATCAGCTTTCAGTAATTTTACATATTCTTCAAAGTTGTAATATGCAGGCATTTCATCTACACCCGTACAAAAAGAATAAGGAAGATTGATTTGCTGGCTTCCTCCCTGTGGAAGCTGACCGAAAAGACGAAGTACATCCAATTGGCAATAAGTTCGGATAGCATACGCTTCACCGGCTATGATGGAACGATAAGTGGAACTCATAGCCACATTCTCTTCTTCGGCATGTTTGATAATGACATTTGCTTGGGCGATAATGTTGAACAGTCCGGCATAAATGCTTTCTATGGCCGATTGTGCATTATTTCCAGAATAGTTGTGATTGTTCAGCTGGTAACGATCCGGAGAATTGTCTTCCAACACATTCGGACATTCCCACAAGTTTGCCAAAGTCTCAATATGAGTCATTGTCAAAGCTTGCCCGTAAGTAGATTCTTCTGCCATTTTCATGTAGCATCCAGTCAAAGCATCCTTGAATCCCTTATAATCACTGAACTGTTCTTCTTCCTTTTGTGAATTTTCACTCCGTACATCCAGCCAGTCGTCACAGGAACTGAAACAGAATGCAAACGTAGTCAATAACAATATATATTTTTTCATGATTTCAATGGTTTGAACGTTAGAATAAAAGTTTTACACTACCTTGTACATTACGAGAATAAGGATAACTGGTACCTCGTTCCATTTTAACAGCCGACCAATGGAACAAGTCATTGGCATTTATACTGAAAATTACGGTATTCAGATTGGCCATTTTCTGTAACCAGTCACTCTTCAGTTTGTACTGCAAACTAACAGATGAAAGTTCTAATACGTTGTCATCCATTACATAACGTGAAGTAGAGTAGGAAGTATTGTTGGACATAGCTTTAAAGAAAGTCACATCCCCTGCCTTATACCATCGGCTGGTCAATACACGTTCGTCTACATTGCTGTTCATCAATGTATTGGCAGTAACTTCCACTCGGTCTCTTAAAGTTTGGTTGTAAACTTTTCCACCCCAATAATAACTAAACGACACATTTAGTGTCCAACCCTTATATTGGAGCATAGTACTTGCATTCCCACGATAGAGTGGATCGGCCGATCCTAAACAAACTTTATTGGAGGCTTTCCATTCATCGGTAATATTACCGTTCTTATCCAAATAGATTTCACGTCCGGTACTTGGATCAATACCTAAGGACTTTACAGCATAAATGGCGTTTTGTGGATTACCTTCATAAAATAGTTTCTGCACATCACTACCAGTTTCTGTACTGTTCATATAGGTTTCGGTCTGTTTCTTGATAGCATCAGACAATTTGGTAATTTCATTTTTGTTATATACTAACTGTCCACTTACCATCCAATTGAACTCTCGCCTGTGATCACGAATGATGTATGTGCTTAACATGGCTTCCCAACCGGTGTTGCGGACTTCACCCACATTGGCCGAATAAGAAGAGAATCCCATAGATTGGGGAATATCCATATTAGAGAGTAAGTTACAGGTATTTTTCTGGTACCAATCAAACGAACCACGCAAGCGGTTGTCCCACAGACCAAACTCCATACCTACGTTGAACTCCTTCGTTGTTTGCCAAGTAAGATTTGGATTACCCCAACCAGCCAATTGGGCACCTATCCAATTCATATACTTATTGTCTGTTACGTAATTATATAAGGTATATGCATCAGTGGTTGAAGCACCGGTTGCTGCACCAGTCTCACCATACGATGCTTTCAGACGAAGCATATTTATTACAGGATTAACTTTCAAGAATTTTTCTTGGTGTAAGTTCCAACCCATACCAGCACTCCAAAATGGAGCATACTTTTTATCACTGCCATAAGCAGAACTTCCATCTATACGATAAGACAAATCAATGTAATAGCGGTTGTCATAAGTGTAGTTCACATTGGCAGTTATACCGAACTGGCGGTTCTTGTAATTGGAACCATACGGCATTTCATTTTCTGCATATTGAAGGGCATTTCCAATATTGGCCATATCATCATTGGTAAAGCCTTCCAAAGCAATGTTAAAACCATCGGTACGGCTTTCTCTGAGAGACCAGTCCAAACCTACATACAGCGAATGTACATCCTTGAATATTTTATTATATGCTAAGGTTACATTAGCATTATATGACCATGATTTATTATTCCCATAGCGATAAAGTCCTCGACGTAGAAAGCCTTCATCTCCTTCGTAAATGCTTTTGTTGTCTACCGTAAAATAAGAATGTTCGGCCGGAAGAAAATAATCCGATGTATTACTATCACTTGAAATACCCAATTGTCCACGTAACGTCAGTTCTTTAAGAATATTCCATTCAATTGAGAAATTGTTGGTCAACGTTGTATATGCCGTTTTGTCAAACGAATTCAAACTGGCATCGTACAACGGATTCTGAGGTTTGGAATAATTGGCCATGAACGGATCGAAGTAGCGCACCAGATTTCCTTCAGCATCGTATGGAGCATTGTATGGTTGCTGAGTGACGTAATCACTAAATGAACCATATTTACTTTCTTGCCCGTGATTAATATCTACCGAAGTATAGTTACGAAAAATCAAATTCTGTAATTGATACATCAAGGTAATGGAACCATTAAAAGTCTTGCGACTACTTCCCTTCATGGCACCTTCGGTATTCTTGTATTGCAAGGAAGTAGCCCAACGAAATTGATCGCTTCCCCCTTCCAGACGAAGATTATATTTAGAACCAACTCCAGTATGCAAGGGTTTGGATAACCAATCGGTATCTGTACCAGAAAGTACAGTCTTTAGTCGATTGTAGTAAGCTTCTTTCAATTTGTATTCGTTGTTTCCACTGATAGAATAATCTTCATCATACAAACCCACTCGTTTTTCCACTTCCAACTTTTCAGCGGCATTCAGCATGTTGTATGATGACAGGTCGGGTATTTCCATAATTAATCCTACTTCCGCACTCACTTTTAGTTTACCAGCTTCCGGACGTTTGGTTACAACCACAATTACACCATTGGCGCCTCGTGAACCATAGATAGCCGTAGCAGCGGCATCTTTCAAGATATTGATACTCTCAATTTCTTCGTCATTATAGTCCATCAGTTTAGTAATGGATATTTCAAAACCGTCCAATATCACTAAAGGGGTATTGGGGTTATTTTGATTGCTCTCGTTGTATTCTTCTACACTCATTGGCAAAGAAGAATTACCTCGAATGTTGATGTTGGGGATATTGTTCGGGTTACTTCCGTTCAGGTTGTCTATAGAAAAGTTGATGCTGGCATCCATGTTTTTCAATGTCTGCAACAAGTTCTGTCCTGTATTGATTTCCAATTGTTCTTTGGTAACTGTAGACACAGAACCTGTATAGCTTTCTTTTGATTTTCTGAAAATACCAGTTACCACAACATTGTCAAGTACCGTTTTTTTATCGTATGTAAGGATTACATCCAAAAACTTGGATCCAGTATATTTCAAATCTTTTGGTTCCATACCCAAATAACTGTATGACAATGTCTGGTTAGGCTTCACTTTGATTTCGTAGTGTCCGTTTACATCTGTAACGACTCCGGTATGGGTACCTTTTACCATAACCGTAGCTCCGATAACAGGAATACCTTCGGCATCATATACAGTACCTTGTACTTGATAGGCTTGGTTAGCATTTAGTTTTCTTTTTCTTAATGTTACGATTTTCCCTTTTATCTGATAATCATAACCGTTGTTCCCAAATACTTGTTCTAATACTTTTTCTACGGACTCATTCTTTACCTTCAGAGTTATTCCTTTCATGTCGGCAAATTGTTCGTTACTGTACATGAAGTCTAATCCCGTTTGTGAATGAATTTCATCCAACAATTCTTTCATGGTAGCGTTTTTCAGGTTGAGTGTTACCTTTCCTGTTTCTTGCTGCACTATGGACATCTCGTCCGTAACAATGGCATGCCCCATCATAGGACACAGCATTAATCCAGACAGCAGCAGTACGCCATAAATCTCTCTTTTTTTCATAATAGATATTAAATTGATTATTCGTTCATCAATATAATTTGTTTACCTTCTACCTTGATGCGGACATTGGCAGAGGCTTCGATAGCATCCAATAATACCTGAATGTCGGCATATCGTCCAATGTTCCCGGTAAAGTGCATGGAAGCTGTTTCTATATCATGAAAACAGATGTCCACATCATACCATAAAGAAATGTTTTCCATTACTTTACCCAATGTTTCATTGTCGAATGTAAAACGGTCATTGTGCCAGGCTGTCAGCTTTTCTGATTCTTTTTCCGACTGGGATATGGTTATTTCATTGGTAGGTTCACACCATTTCACCACTTCTCCCGGCACTATCATTTGTTCTTTTATTTCTTTATTAGCTGGTGATACGCCGATGCTTCCTTCCTCAAGCACAACGGTTGTCTCTTGCGCAGAACGAGCATTTACACTAAACTTGGTGCCGTACTGTTTGATATCCAGTCCGTTTGCTTTTACAATAAAAGGACGTATAGAATCTTTGGCGATTTCAAAATAAGCTTCGCCCGCCAATTCTACAATACGTTTATCATCCGTAAATTGAGTGGGATAATTCAGTGATGAAAGCGCATTCAACCGAACTTTAGTACCATCAGGTAAAATAATACGGTATTCGCCTCCTCTTGGAGTTTTCAATTGATTATATTCTTTGGCTTTTGATGCCTTCATTGTGTCTGGAGAAACATAGTGCAGAATTCCTTTTTCGTTCTTGATCATTTGGGCTTTATCCACTAAAATCCATCCAGGTTCCATTATTGCGTCAAGAGCCAGTTGAGTACCATTAGCCAAATACAGATTGGCTTTGGAAGAACCAGGAAAAATGTTGGGCTTTTGTTGGCTGCTATTAGTCCAGTATCCTACCCCAAAAGCAAAAAGAAAAGGAAGTATCCAGAAAGCAGCCCGTCGCCATAATGCACGACTAAACCATTGGATACGCTTAGCGTTACGGGCTTGTTTCTTTTTATATTGTATATAAAGTTCCGAATAATTGTGACGGGATTGTAGCTTTTGCAAATAATTGGCATGCCGTACATCCTTGTCTGTCCATTGTTTCAAGACTTCTTTCTCTTGGCTGGAAAGATCCCCTATAATATATTTTAATAAGATATTCTTAATGTCCATACTGACGTTTCGTTTCATACAAAACGAGAGTATGTGTTAAAAGGGGTACATGATTCTTAAAAAAAGCAGTAATACCAAGTAGTTTTTTTTCTTTTCTGTCTCTAAATGTTCCTTTATCTTTTTCTTTGCCCGCTTCTTTTGTGTTTTGACAGTTTCAACAGATACCTGACAAATATCGGCAATTTCTTCGTTTGACAAACCATCGAGGGCAAGAAGGAATATTTTGCGACAACGTTCGGGTAATCGGTCAATTTCTGCAAACAGCATATTCATCAGTTGTTCATCGAAGTCCGATTCCCATTCTTCATCTGCAAGAGTATCTTCTATCTGCATATTTTTAATGTAATTATGCTCCACTTCCAAATGCTTGAGATAGTCTAAGGAACGGTTCTTTACTGAAACGAATAAATAGGAACGTAAAGCGGCTTCATTTGAAAAAGACAACGGTTTATCCAACAAACTAACAAAAAGTTCCTGCACAATGTCTTCGGCAATATCCTGACGTATCACCATTTTTTGCGAGAACTCTACCAAAGGAAAATAGAAATCACGATAGAGCATGTCTACATGAAGTTTCTTACCTGTTATGTTGTCTTCTGTTGTCATAAGATTGAAAAAACTGGGCAAATATACGGATTTTATGGAATATGAACAATATGAAACAATAACATGGGTAGGTGAAACTTTCTCCATCGACTGAATTTATAAATGAAGAGTAAAACCAACCTCTAATTCCTCTTAAGAAAACGGAACAACGCGTCAAAGAGAAACAAGGAAAAAGCTTTGAAGCGATGATGCGTCCTTCAAAGCTTTTTTTTGCTTGATTCCTCAAAGGCTTTTTCAAAAAGCTCTGCATCTTTTGGGGAATTCCCTATCAGGAATAGGAAATCTCCTACCAACAAAGAGGGAATATCTTTTTACTATAACCAAAATATCCGTTACATTTGCAGTAAACAAATAAAATAACGACTATGAAACAGACATCAAAAATTTTCTTCATCCTTGCCCTATGTGCTTGGATGGGTAGCGAAACAAACTTACTGAGTGCTTCTGTAACTTCCAGAACTTCTGCAACAAAGAAAGTGGAAGTGCTACAACATCGGCCACGCCATGAACGGCCTCACCACCGAAGTCCTATCATGAACGAACGGGATTTCCAATTCCTTTACAAAACCATCAAACGGAAATCTTTTTCAGAAGGCCAGTTGGAACTCCTCAGCGTGGGTGTATTGGACAATTATTTCAGTTGCCGACAATGTGCAAAGCTCATGTCTCTGTTCACTTTCGAGAAGGCCAAATTAGAGGCGTTGGACATTATGGCCGACCACATCGCAGACAAAGAAAAAGCTCATTTGATATTGGATTCGTTTAAGTTTGATTCAGGAAAGCGAGAAGCAGCCCGGATGCTGGGATTGCATCGAAGGTAAAGAAAAACAAGGAAAATGTTGCTCGTTTCTTCAAACATCCTTACCTTTGAAAAAACAAATCAAACAAGAATACTATGGATAAAATATCAAACTCGGTTTTGACTGTGGAAATCTCCAAACATGGAGCTGAACTTCAAAGCATCAAGAAGAACGGAAAAGAATATTTGTGGCAAGGCGACGCTAAGTTTTGGGGCAGACGTTCGCCGGTGTTGTTCCCAAATGTAGGACGTGTGTGGGAAAACAACTATCGTCATGCCGGCAACACCTACGAGATTGGCCAACATGGATTTGCTCGCGACATGGACTTTCAAGTAACTTACAAGGACGATGACGGCATCGTTTATTGGTTGGAAAGCACACCCGACACACTTGGCAAGTTCCCTTTCCCCTTCCGATTGATGATTGGCTATCTGCTCGACGGCAACAAGATTACAGTAAAATGGAGAGTGGAAAACATGGGAGCTATGGATATGTATTTCCAAATCGGCGCACACCCGGCTTTCTTCTTCCCAGACTTTGATGCGACAACTGAAGAACGTTGCTACTTTGCTTTCGACAACACAAAGGACTTGAAGTATATTTCTCCGGTGGAAAAGGGTTGTGTCTCTCCTGAACTTCATTCATTGGAATTGGATGCCGATGGATTGATGCCGGTGAATGTACATACGTTCGATTGTGATACTTACATCTTTGAAAACAAGCAGTTGAAAAAGGTTTCCTTGCTGACTAAAGACAAGAAGCCATACGTGAGTTTGGTGTTTGATGCTCCGTTAGTGGCTTTGTGGTCGCCCACCAAGCCTCATCCGGATTGCCCGTTTGTATGTATCGAGCCCTGGTATGGTCGTTGTGATAAGGTTGGTTATGATGGAGAGTTGAAAGACCGCGAATGGATTCAGAAGCTTGGTTCTCGGGAAGCGTTTGATGTTTCTTATGATATAATTATAGAGTAATTGTTCCTTTCATTTTTCTTTTGCCCGAACAAAAGAAAAACGAAACAAAAAGAAAATTCGCCGGCTCCCGTTCCGAAGCTAAAATTTTCACTCTTTCCCTAAAGAAAAAGAACTCACTTCGTTCAAACAGCTTTTTCTTCTTAACGGGAAAGAGCAAAAATTTCTTCACGCTTCTCCACTAAATGCCGGAACTTACTCAAGTTGATGGAGGATTAACATCGCTTTGCTCGTTGTTGGTTGATTTGCTTTTGAGTGTATCTAACGACAAAACATCCACCTTAACGAGCAAAGCGATGTTGCGTCAGAATGTCCGGCCTCACTTTTTGAACGTGAAGCGGAGGTGCTTTTCGTAGCGTTAAAAACAAAAAGCTGTTTGAGTGAAACGAGTTCTTTTTGTTTAGCGGAGAAAAGTACCGGAGTAGTTCAAAAAGTGCAGACGGCAGTCTTTCTTTTTGGTTATCTTTTTTCTTTCTGCTGCCAGAAAGAAAAAAGTAAGGATTCCGTCAGAAAGAAAAAAGTAATAATCAGCAACTCCCTAAATAAAGAAACACCATACCTATTAATATAAGAAGCAAATCAATCGCTTTACTTCTCAAATTCTTTTCCCTAAACAACATAGCTCCGAAAAGGAAAGATACAATGACACTTCCACGTCGTACCATCGAAACAATGGAAATCATGGCATCATCCAAACTCAGTGCATAAAAATAGGCGAAGTCGGCAGCTGAAAGAAATACTGAAATGAAGATGATAGCCCAATGCCAATGAAAAGAAGTCGTTGTCTTTCGATGAGGATACCACAGCAAAAGGAGCATAACACCCATCATGCCGCATTGATAAAGGTTATACCACGACTGCACCACCATACGGTCGAGACCAAGACCGCCTTCTGCTACGGGAGCCATGAGATACTTATCATATAGGCCACTGACAGCTCCCAAAACGGCCGCGCCCACAATGGCAAGTACCCAACGGTTATGCTTAAAGTCAATGCCTTCCTTCTTACCACTACGACTCAACAAAAAGAAAGAGAAGATGGCGAGCAACACCCCTATCCATTGGTAAAGGTTCAGTCGTTCACCGAAAACGAGCATGGCTCCCAACAGCACCATGACAGGGCGGGTAGCATTGATGGGGCCTACTAAAGTGATAGGCAGATGCTTGATTCCGAAATAACCCAACAACCAAGAAGATAAAACGATGCACGATTTCAGCACAATGTATTTATGGGCTTCCCAACCTACCGTTGGCACATAGAGCATAGAGTCTTCCATGAGAGGACTTCCACAAGCCGAAAGTACGATAAAAGGTAAGAATATCAGACTACAAAACAAGGTATTGAGGAATAACACCGGAATGACGGCGTTGTTCTTCAACGATTGTTTTTTGAACACATCATAAAAGCCTAATAAAGCGGCCGATAGAAAGGCAAGAGCTAACCACATAGTTTTCTGTTTTAAAACAAGTGCAAAGTTACGCTTTTTCCTGTTACTTTCAATCACTATCTTTCATTATAGAACGTTCCCCGACGAAGGATATACATCCTTTGACGGAGAACGTATGTTCTTCGGCGTAGGGTACAAGCCTTGCCAAAGAACGCCTAACCTTCTATAAAGAAAGCCCTAACCTAACACATTATTATTTTATCTACCAATTAGAAACATAATCTACCTTCATTCTCTGCTTTTCTTGTTCCAAACCAGCAAAGCTAAAAGTACCGAAAGCAAGGCGGCACCAATCCAGAAACAGTTGATAGCCGAAAAATCATAAACTTCGGTTCCATTCACTACCTGTTTGTTTCCTTCGATAAGCACTCCACTCATCACGTCCTGAATACCCGCACCAATGTAGCTGGCAATGCCTACCACACCCAAAGCGGCACCCGAAGCGTTACGCGGAGCTATATCTACTGCCATCAGGCCACCCAAGAAACAAATCAATGCACCAATGCCCAAGCCGAAAAGAATCATGGCAACCGCATCGAGCCAGAAATGTACCCCCGGTACTAAAAGGAAAAGACAGAGAGCTACCACATTCATCAAGCCGAATATCAAGGCCGGTACATTACGGCTTCCTCCAAAAAACTTGTCGGAAACAACGCCTGAAAAGACCGTACCGATAATACCACACACCGAGCTGATGGAGATGATGAAGCTGGCATCCAATGTACTGTAACCTTTTTGGGCTTCCAGATAGAACACTCCCCAGGAGTTGACCGCATAACGGCTGATGTACATAAACGCACTACTCAAGGCGAGAATCCAAATAGCCGGATTGCGAAGCACTTCTTTCTGAGCCCGATTAAAATCTTCCGTCTTAGGCTTTACTTCGGAAGTTTTTTTCGCACTTTCATTCAGCAACCAACCCATGCTTTGTGGTGTATCTCTCATGAATATCCATAGCAACAGGAATCCGGCCAACCCGACAATACCTGCCCCAATCATACCATATTGCCAACCAAACCAGCTGACAAGCAGAGCAATCGTAATGAAAGTCAACGCTTCGCCAATATTATGGCTCGCACTCCAGAAACCGTAGTAGGTACCACGACGTTCCGGTTCAAACCAACGGCTAAGAGAAACTACGCCCGAAGCGGCTCCCATAGACTGGAACCACCCGTTCAGCCCCCATAGCAAAGCAAATGCATAGAACGATTCCGTAAAACCGAGGCACAAGTTGATAAGAGCTGAGCAGAGCAAACCAGTCGACATAAATCGCTTCACATTGCTACGGTCGGCCAAGAAGCCATTAGTCAGCTTACCCACCGCATACACAAAGAAAAGGCAGAAGCCAATGATACCCAACTGACTTTCAGTAAATACACCAGCGTCCACAATGGGCTTACGCACTACGTTCATGCTCAATCGACACACATAATAAATACCGTAACCCATTGTAGCCGAAAGGAAAGTAGCCCAACGGACACGATTGAACCGCTTTTTGTCTTCTCCTGCTTGTTCGGCAGGAGAAGAGATACGGTAAAAGTCAAGAATCTTACGCCACACCATTAGTCATGCAGCCCCCTTCCGCGCAGATAATCCAACAAATATTGAGGGCGGTCAGTCTGAATGATGCGACAACCCAATGTGTCAATGAGATAACCATAACCGGCATCCGGATCATTAAGCGACATGTCGTCGTCATGACCACCCGCCATTGTATCCCACAAAGTATTATACCAAATCAAAGACTTACCATCAAGCAAACTTTTCACTTCTACCGGAAGCGGATTACTATCCTTCACAAAGAGCAATTCAAAAGCAACGGGATTCATGTCTTTACAGAACTTTTTCAACTGTGCTTTCGCGTTTTTCTTGTCGAGGTTCACAATCGGCATGTAAATCACATCATTCAAGTAATCTCCGAATTGAGCCTTTACATCTTCGGCACTCTTGTTGCCTTTCATGATGATTTGCTTGGTGGTACCTGTCTTTTTCATCAATGCATACACTTCTTCAAAATAGCGGTCGGCCTTATCCAAGTTCAACATGATTTTTCCTTTGGCATGAAGCAATGCTTCTTCCAGCGTAGGTACCGGATGAATGGTACGAATGGCACAACCGTTCTTCAGTTTCAACTTAGAGATGGAATCCATCGTAACCTCTGAAATCTTGCCCTTACCCGTAGTGGTACGGTCGAGTGTTCCATCGTGCATCAGGATGAGAACACCGTCTTTGGTACGTTGTACATCAATTTCCACAATGTCTACTCCCATCTTGATGGCGTTGTCAATCGCAGCCAACGAGTTTTCGGGATAGTTACGCCAGTCTCCTCGATGTGAAGCCACAATGACACCACTCTGGTCTCGGTTCAGTAACTTTTCACGAATTTGACTCACTCTGTCTTGTGCCAGAAGTTGAAGCGTACAAAACACAACTGCCAGCAACATCAAATAATATCTTCTATACATGGTTTTTTCTATTTAAAGTTAATTATTTCGTTTTATCATTTCACTCCATACTTTCGGAGAATCTTTTCAACCTTCGGACGGATAAGTTCCAAGATACGTTCATGTCCCATATCCGTTGGATGCACCCCGTCAACGGTTGCTTCATGGTCATCGCCCAACGGCATACCCGGGTTGATGAAATAAAGGTTGCGGTCTTCCTTCATCAACTGTTCCAATCCTTCTTCGGCCGCCATACGTTTTTCCAATTCAAACTGACGACGTTTCAAATTGAAAGTACCGGTTTCACGCACTTCTGTTTGCAAGAAGATTAGCGGTGTAGTGGGATGCGTGGTACGGATACGAGCCACAAAGTCAGCCAACCGTTCTTCGATTTGTTTGGCATTCGGATTGGAGAATGTGTCGAAGATAAAGGCATCTGCTTCCGTTTCTGCCGCAATCTGTGCATAGAACGCATCCAACTTGCATTGGCCGCTGGCACCCAAGTTGCAGAATTCCATGTCAAGCGCCCGTTCCATTCGTGCCGGCCAAGTCATACCGGGGCGGCTCACTCCCACTCCATGCGTAATGCTGGAGCCGATGGCCACAACCTTATGCTTGAACGGATTGGGTAGGGCTTCCAACAGGCTAGCTTCTTCTACACCAATCTGCAAGTCTTCCACCTCATCAAACAAAGGCAAATACAGCAGACATTCCTTGCTACCTTCTTCCATATTCTCAATCAAAGCCGCTTCGTGTTCGGTTCCATGAGTAGGAGTTCCCGTTCCGGCGAACACCCATTTGCCCTCATTACGGATGTACAAGTCCAACCCTTTCTGACCGATAATCGGCGTTTCAAACCGGTTACTCTTGTTGCACGTCTTCCAATAAGCTCTGATAGAACGGCTATCGGTACGGAAAGCAATCGCCAATCCGGTAGAGAAACGATAATAGCGGTCAACCGTAGGGTTCAAATCCGGGTAACGTTCCACCTCAATACGTTGGAAGGTAGGTCCTCCTTGCTGGGGTTTGTTTACAATAGTCAGCGAAGCGGCATCCGTATAGTCCATTCCTTTCTTAAAAAGCGAATGTCCGGCATCTCTCCTACCCAACTTCTTCAAGTAATCGTCCAAAAGAAACGGATGGTCGGAGAAAATAATGTTTGCTCCCTTTTCCAGCAACCAGCCATAACCATCTTCCGGATGATTTACCGACCTTTCATCGTCGTGTCCGGCATTGAAAGTACTCCACAGCGAATTGTACCATACTCGGAAACCTCGTTTTTGAATCTCGGGTACACGCTTCAAGACCTCATAGTCTTCCTGCTTGAAAGAGATACCGATAACCGGTGTTTTGATATGTTCCATATAATCATTCAGCTTTTCGTCATCCCCTTCTCCCTTGCATGACAAGACCGGAATGTAGATAACATTTGCCAATAAGTCTCCATATTCTTCCTTCAACTGGCTACTGCTCTTGGTTCCTCGTAAGATAATCTGGTTTTCACAGCCATGACGCTTAACCGCTTCAATCACCAACTGAGCTACCGGCCCCCATTTATCCACTTGCAGAAGAATCTTTCCTTTAGCCAGTTCCAATACCTCATCGAAGGTTGGAATCCGTTGACGGGTTACAACTCGAATCGGGTTCCGTAGGTAGAGTTCCTTTAGTTCGGCCAACGTATAGTCCGAAACTTTCCCTTTACCGGTAGTGGTACGTTCAAGCGTCTGGTCGTGCATCATCACCAAGACACTATCCTTAGTCATCTGCACATCGACCTCTATCCCGTCAAGACCGGCATTAATACAATTCTGATAAGCCTGAATGGAGTTCTCCGGTGCATTACGCCAGTCGCCCCGATGGGCAAAAATCATCACATAGTCGGATTTTCCCCCGTCATAAAGTTTTTCTAAGATAAAATCCAATTTTCGTTGTTGCCCCACAGCCGTCAGACAATAAAGCAACAAACTGATAAAGACAAGTTGTTTCATAGTAATTGCATTTAAGTAGAAAGGAAGCAGACCGCATGGCAGTCCACTTCCTTTCAGCATCTATGTTTAATCGAAGTCAGTACCATCTGTCCAACCCGGGTTCTGAGTCAGCGCACCACCAGTCAACACACGTTCATCGGCTGGAATCGGCCACAAATAATCGCGACCTTCATCCCATGAAACATTGATATTGCTGTGTACCCAGAGGTATCCCTTGTCTCCATCGGAAAGAATGACATCCTTACCAATTTTCTTGGCTGTACCCTTGAAATTTCCCTTGCTACCTGTATAAAGCAACAAGTCGTTCTTACCATTGGTAGTGCCATCACCATCCATGTCGTATTCACCCGGACCGGGGAAGTAGCAACCATAGAAAGGTTTAGTGAACTGCTGTCCTTCTTTCCAACGGAACATATCCCATTGATGGAAACCTTCCATAATCAATTCAACGGCACGTTCACGACGAATTTCAAGAATCACACCAGTATTGTTGCTTACCGTTACATTCGGATAATATTCCAACAACAAAGCATCCGGATTAGCATTAGCGTCTGCCATGTTCAAGTTCGGCATATTGGCACGCGCCCGAATAACATTAACCGACTTATCCAAATCTTCTTGAGTCAATGTACCCAATTCGGCTTTTGCTTCGGCAAAGTTCAAATACACTTCAGCAGCTCGGAACAAAGGGAAGTCTGTAATGGCCTTGAGTGAACCATCGTAGGCTGAAGCATTCACAAACTTAATCGGACGATAGCCTGTAATAGAAGTCAAGTCATTGGTAGAAACTGCTGTTGCACCTACCTGTACATAACCCGGACAAAGAACAGTCTGTGCCAAACGTGGATCACGATTCTTTACTTCATCCACGTAGGTCATGGTTTTCCAACCTTCCTGTTCCGTAAAACGAGAGCCGTCTGCCATCAAGTAATGGTTCATCATTCGCTTAGACAATCCTTGACGCTGGTTGATGATATTGAACGGAATACTGTGCATCACTTTAGCTTCTGAACCGTACTTACGTGTTAGAATCACTTCTTCACCCACCACATCAATACTGCTAAACATGTCGCGATAAGGAGTTTCACCGGTAGTGTACAGTTTATAACCACTATTCTTGATAAAGTTTTCGCCTGCTTCGGCAGCCAACTTCAAGTATTTGTCGGCATCTTCCATACCCCGATACTTACGGTAAGTTCCTTCGTAAAGAGCTGCACGACTTTTGAAAGCCAATGCTGTCCACTTGGTAACGTGAAGCACGTCCTTTTTAGTAGGCAACATGCTGATAGCCTTATCCAAGTCTTCCATGACTTTATCCATAACCATACCTCGGTCATCACGCGGTTGGAAAAGATATTCATCGTCATCTGCATTCAAAACCTGGTCATACCAGGGTACATCTCCATAACGGCGTACCTTTATATAATAGAAGTAAGCACGCATGAAATAGGCTACCCCGTCGTACTGATTGCGCACCGATTCACTTTCGCAACGATATGAATTCTGAAGGTAGAAGTTGATTTTACGCAACATGGTCCATGTCCAACCTGATTCATTAGAAGCCATGCGCTGCCCCATCAGCAAAGAGCCTAAGTTGGTATCTACCACATCATCCGCTTCAATCAAAGCAGCATCGTCTGCCGCATCAAACTGTGAATAGAATTGATTGGTCCACAGTTCCAATTGAATTTCGTCTGCAAAGAATGTATCAGGCCTCATGGTATCCTCAGGTTCCATATTCAGCAAACTCTCGCAAGCACTGAAGCATCCTGCCACAAACAGGACTGCCATAAGATTCAAATAATATTTTAGTTTCATAACGTCCTCCTTCATTAAAATGTAACATCAAGACCAACTGAGAATGACTTGGAATAAGTATATCCCAAACCGGAATTAGAATAGTATGAAGAGCTTGAAACAGCCAATTCAGGGTCCATAGTCTTGGTATACTTCTTCAACGGCGACCAATAGAAGAGGTTTTCGCCAGTAACATAGACTCTTACCTTATTCAAGATTTTCTTGTTGATAGGAAGGGTATACCCCAAAGTCAAGTTCTTCAAACGTAAGTAGGCCACATTCTGCATGTAACGATCACTATACACACCCAAAGAACCGGAACTATATGATTGATAACCACGTTGACGTGGGAAGTAACCATCCGGATTTTCTTCACTCCAACAGTTTTCCAAGAAATCTTCATGGATGAATGAAACCGAAGGAATAGCATACGGGCCCCAGAAATCATACGCATATTGGCTTGGACACCAGTTGCGCTTACCTACTCCCTGGAAGAATGCAGAAAAGTCGAATCCACAATAGTTAGCTCCCAAACGGAAAGAATAGTTGTATCTCGGAGTGGTGTTACCAATTACCCGTTTATCACCCGGATTGTCGACTGTTCCTGTACCTTGATCAATTACTCCGTTTTTATCCAAATCCAAGAAATGAACATCACCGGCACGCAAATAGTTATCTTGCTTAGATATATAAACACGATTGTTCACAGCCTTGTCATTGACTTCAGCCTGATAAGCAGCTGCTTCTTCATCCGTAGCAAACAAGCCAGCAGTCTTGTAACCCCAAATTTCACCCAATACTTTTCCTTCATAATGGTCTGAAATCAACTTATCCGGATTATTGTATTTGGTAATGACACGCTTGTAGTCACCCACACTTGCCGAGATGTTGTATTTGAACGGCTTGCCTCCAATGTTAAACTGATCGTTCCAGCTAACAGAAACTTCCCAACCGTTGGTACGAAGGTCGGCACAGTTGGCTTCCGGAGTACTTGTACCATAAACAGAAGGCAAAGTCAACGAGGTTGTCAACATGTCCTTTGTATAACGGATAAAGTAATCGGCTGTTACATTCAAACGGTTGTTCAAGAAACCTAAATCAAGTCCCCAGTCAAGAGTAGTTACGGTTTCCCAAGTAAGGTGAGCCGACTTAGGAGCTGTGATGGAAGCATAATACGCTTTTGTTGTTCCATCGAAAGTATAAGACATCTGGTTGTCGGCAGAAATCTGATCGAAGTAAGCGTAGTTGTCTACTTGTTGGTTACCCAAGCTACCGACAGAGAAACGTACCTTAGCACTGTTCCAAATATTCTTCAACGGTTCAAAGAACTTTTCTTCGCTGGCTCTCCAACCCAATGAAGCAGAAGGGAAGAAACCCCAACGGTCATCAGCAGCAAAACGAGAAGAACCATCCCAACGACCACTCAATTCCAATAAGTACTTACCCATATAGTCGTAGTTTATACGACCGAAGAAACCTAATGTACGCCAAGCAGAAATATCCTGACTGACAGTAGCTTCACCGGTAGCAATACCCAATGTGCTCAAATCATCACTCAACAAATCTGTCTTCTTGACCGAATGTTGGTCGCTACGATAGTCCTCAAACTGCGTACCGGCAACTGCCTTAAAGTTATGCTTCTTATTCCACAAATGTTCATAAGTAGCATACACATTCACGTTATGGTCTTCGATGGTACGGTGAGATTCCTGATAATAATCATAGATAGTACCCGACTGGAAAGTCTTGGTTACACCTTCCTGCTGCGAATAATCAAAGGTATTGTTTCTGTACTTATACAAACGGCCTCGATTCTTGTAAGCATAGCTGGCAGTAAGTGTCAAATCTTTGAATACCTTATAGTTTAATTCATTAGACAATACCCAGTCTTCATTCTTACGAGTATTGCGAGCAACATCAGCCGTCAAGAGACCTGCATGACCACCTCCCATCGGAGAGTTGGAACTCATTTGGTTGATGTATTGTACAATCGAACCGTCCGGGTTTCTCGGTACAACCGTAGGGAATACGTTGTATGCCAAGAAGTACATAGTCTGTTGTTCGTTGTACATACCCGCATACTTATAAGTATTGGAGTTGAAGTTCACGTTTACTGTATAAGTCAAACGGTCGTTCAACTTGGCATTGACTTTCGCACGGAAAGAGTAGTTCTTGTAGTTATCATCGTAGATGTTAAACATCCCTTTCTGGTCGAGCATACGGCCACTTACGAAATAGTTTACCTTGTCTGTACCACCGGTTACCGACACGTTATGTTCCTGTTCCGGACGAGTTCTATTGAACAAATATCCGTACCAGTCAAAGTTACCATAATACATATACTTTCCCTTTTCATCAGTAGTAACCCAGGGACGTTCTGCATTTTCCGTCATATCGTTCCGACGGTCTAAAAGCATCTGCATACCTTCTTCATCGTATGTCAACCATTGCTTTCCTTGATAAGCTTCGTAGAAACGGTTCACCAAGTCTACATAATCATAACCAGTACGGATAAAATCGGTGGAAGTCGTATTCTGCTTCCAAGCCATACGGCCATTGTAAGCAATGGTAGCCTTACCTTTGGTATCAGCCCCTTTCTTGGTCGTAATGAGGATTACCCCACTGGAAGCCTTTGCCCCATAAACGGCAGAAGCCGAAGCATCTTTCAATACCGAAACAGATTCGATATCATTCGGGTTGATTTGGTTCAAGCTAACTTCCATACCATCGGCCAAAATCAACGGAGAACCTCCATTAATAGAAGCTACCCCACGAATATTGATGCTATAATCCGAGTCCAAAGAACCGGAACCAAATGTCAAGTTCAAAGAAGGATCGGCTCCTTGCAAAGCACCGGCTGCAGATGTTACCGGACGATTATTAAGTGCTTCGCTTGTGATAGTAGATACGGCTCCGGTTACATTAGCACGCTTTTGGCTACCATAGCCGACAACGACTACTTCACTCAGCATTTCACTGTTTTCTTGCAAAGTTACAGAAAGGTTTTTACGGTCGCCCGCCTTGATTGTCTGGGTTTTATAACCGATGTACGAAACTTCCAACTCTGCATCCGATGCAATATCCAGCACAAAGTTTGCATCCATGTCTGTAATCGTACCATTGGTTGTTCCTTTTTCCATGACAGTAGCACCAATGATGGGTTCGCCGTTCGCATCCTTTACCACGCCGCTTACTCTTCGTTTCGCACCTCGATTCACCTGTTGCCGACTACGTTCCTTCGACACAATGATATTCTTGTCTTTCACTTCAAAGCTAACATTCTGTCCTGCCAGTATCTGCTTGACCGCTTCTGCTAATTGCGAAGCATCCACACTGACGGTCTTCTGTGTGTCAAGGTCTCCGGCCTCATACACGAACGAATATCCGCTTTTATTCTTCAACTGAGTCATCGCTTCCTTTACGGAAACATTCTTCATTTTCAATGAAACAGTTTGGGCAAATGTACCTGAGTTCAGGCAAAACAATGCCGCAGCCACAAGTATGGCCTTCTTTCGGTTGTTCATAAAAAATAAACAATTAAAAAATTAATAGTTGATTTCTTCGTCCTAAAAGACAGAATATTGCTACCTTTGCATCAATCTTCTGCTTTCAGGACATTCTCACACTAACTGTTGGGCAAGAAGAAGATTTCTGAAGCCGGGGAATGGTCGAGATTTCCCGGCTTTTTCTTTCTCCAGCAACGCCCTCTATCATTATCCGATGCTGTGTTTATTCATATATTTCCATTTTTAAGGTTAAACAATTATTACTCATTATTCTCTGTTCCAATGTCATAAACGGTAACGTCTCGTCCGGATATTCGGTAGTCTATTCGATCGGTGGATGAAAGGACTTCCATCACTTCCCGAATGGTCTGTTCGCGACGAATAAAATTTCCGTAAAAACGGAAATGATTCAGACTGGTGTCGGCCAGATGAATCTGTACATCGTAACTGCGTTCCAATTCTTGAACAATGTCGGGTAAAAGTTCTTCATCGAAAAACAAATACCCTTCTGTCCATTCAGATGCATTAGAAGCCGTAACAGGTTCTACTTTCATTCTCCCTTCAGCCTTATCTAATACTACCCGTTCGTTAGGAGCAAGCAGCATTTCCGGTTCCGATTTCAACAGATTACTTACCGCTACTCGGCCTTGCAACAACGAAACCACCACTTCTTTGTCCGTAGGATAATCGCGAAAGTTGAACTTGGTGCCTAATACCTCCAATCTCAAGTCCTTGGAATGAACCCTAAAAGGAAGAGATTCATTTCTTTTTACCTCAAAATAGCCTTCGCCTTCCAAGTCAACTTCGCGATTTTCCACGCCGAAACCTTGTGAATATGTCATACGCGAACCGGCATTCAACCAAACCAATGTGCCATCGGGTAAATACAGTTTGGTACGGGCTCCCCAGGGAGCTTCTACCGAAATGTCCGCAAACGAATTCTTTATATCCATCTTTCCCAACCAATAAGAAACGCCACCCACCAACAATATGAGTGCTACTGCCGCGTAATGCCACCAACGTACACTTAGCCTCCTTTCTTTCTTCGTAGTTGCTACCCGCTGACGAAAACGTTCGTAAGCCTTCTCTTTGTCATATCGAGAAAGGGATTCGGAATTGACGGCCGAAAACCATGCTTCCCTACTCTGAAGATAATAGGCTTCATGTTCGGGAGAAGCAATACGCCATTCCTTCAATACGCGCATACCTTCCTCATCCAAGCATCCAGTTAAACAGTCAGTTATTAGTTGGTCAATATGTTCTTTATTAGTATCGTTCATATTCAAGTTCTATTAAGAGGACAATTATTTAAGGTAGAAGGGTAGTCAAAAAAGAAACTTTTTTCATTTCAAAAGAAGAAAAGTAGGTATTTGCCTAAAGCTTTATGCAAGAAAGCCAACGCATTTTTGATGTGATATTTGACAGTATTAACCGAAACGCCCAGTTCTTGCGAGATTTCTTCATAAGTTTTTCCTTCAAAGCGGCTTTTGAAGAATATACGATGACATTCATCGGGCATACTATCGATGGCACGAGAGATTTCTTCTTCCAATTCTTGCTCCAAAAGAATACCCAACGGATGTTCTTCGGAGGACAAATCCGGTCGTCCTTCCATGTCGACATCATCGGGCAACGATGAGAAAGCAACTTCTCGCCTCTCCCGTTCGCACGTCAGAAGATTGATACAACGGTTACGAACTGCTTGCGCCAGATAACTACGGATAGAAGTTTCAATCTGCAATGATTTTCGGATTTCCCACACATGAAAAATAACATCGCCTACTATCATCTCGGCCGCAAAACGGTCTTTTACATAGCTTTCGGCAATATGACACAATACAGCATAATGATGGTCGTAGAGATATTGATAAGCCTTTTCCTCTCCTGCTTTTAATTGCTCAATCCATACTTTCTCGACCTGATTCATCTGATTGTTTCTATTTGTTAACGGCCGCAAATATAAATAATAATTTGAATTTAGCCGTTGTCGTTTCTCGTTAAATTCGTCCTTTACTATCCCTTCCGAAAGAAACACTCGACTTTTGTAACACAATTGTAATCTGCCGTCCTAAGAGGAAAGAAAAAAACTCTTTGACGAAAAGGTCTTCGCGTCAAAGAGTTTTCATTCGTTCGTCAAAGAGTTTTTGATTGAGTGTTTTGAGACATTTATTTCCCTTTATAATCCACCACAATCGCCTCTGCAATCCATTTAGCCAACGCCTGACGATTGTTCTCCAATACCAACCGTTGTTGGTCTCGGCTGTTACGGATATTACCCAATTCCAAATACACTCCGGCTGGCTGAGTGTTGCGAAGTACATACAGTCCACGTTCGCTTACCGTACCATTGAAGCCTCGTCCCGGTTGATGTTTCTTATACTTGGATGCCAATGTATTCCGCATCCGATCAGCCAACCGTTTTCCTTGTTTACTACCGGGTGCATGATAGAAATATACATCCGTTTGTTTTCCTCGGCTACGGCTGTCAATATGGATAAAGATGGCACGTTTATAGCTTCCCTTATCCTTTTTATATAGGTGGTCAATCTTCTGCGAACGCTGCTTCAAGCGAGTCACCTGGTCTAAAGGAATCTCTTTCCCCATGCAAGTTTCTCGTTTGCTATTCTCTAAAATTGTTCCATTACGGATACCATCTTTCTTGTCCTGAATAATGAAATGCACCTTTGCTCCACGCATCAGCAATTCGCGTCCCAACCGAAGCACAATGTCGTAGGCATACTCATCTTCGTGAAGCTTATGCCCTTGATACGTTCCGATGGCACCGGGATCAGGCCCGCCATGTCCGCTGACCAGATAAAAACAAGCCCCCGACAATTCGTAAGAACTGATGGGATAAGTAGCCAATGCCTTACCGAACAAAGGCTCCTTGCCCGACTTCTTTTTCTTCTGCGCCGAAAGGGGAAGCAGAAAGACGATGAGTGAAAGGACTGCTACCAGTAGTTTCTTCATCGGCATCTATTTTATTGAGCCAACATTTCGTCAATCTTCTTGCACAAAGAAGCAAATTCTTCTTCGTTGTACAAACGGGTAAGCATGACAATTTTACCTTCTCTGTCTATCAATACATTACGAGTGATGCCTGCTTTACGGTCGGCATACTTGGCAAAAATATCAGCTCCCGGATCAAGAGCCAACGGATAAGTTACACCCGTAGCTTCAGCGAATTTCTTTACTGTTTCCAACGGTTCGTCTCTGTCGATGCCATAAAGGGCAAAGTTTTGGTTGTCCTTATGCTTCTGCCAAATATCCTTTTCGATGAAAGGCATTTCTTTCCGGCACACACCACACCAGCTGGCAGTAAACTGAAGCATGACTACCTTTCCCCGCAAATCAGAAAGTTTGACCTTCTGGCCATCGGTCAGTTCCATTTCAAATTCAGGAGCCAGTTCTCCTACCCTAACCAGATAGCCTACGGAGTCCGGTTCGTTCAATGCCGGTTGGATTTCGACTAAATCACACACCTCTACAGATTCAGTACTTTTTTTATTACCCGATTGGCAAGATACAAAAGCTGCTACAATAGCAACAAACACTAATAACTTTTTCATTTTGTTTCCTTATTATAATTATTTCAAGACAACTTATTGACGCAAAGATAGAGAAAATCCGCTTTAAATGAGGTACTTTAGAAAAACTTTCGTACTTTTGTTCCCAAATTGAGTTAAAGTTTTAACAAATGAACGTATTAGAACTAAGTGAACAGGAAATTATCAGACGCAATAGTCTGAACGAATTGCGTGCAATGGGCATTGATCCGTATCCAGCAGCAGAGTATGTAACAAATGCATTTTCAACAGATATAAAAGCTGAATTCAAGGATGAAGACGAACCTCGCCCTGTCTCAGTAGCCGGCCGTATCATGAGCCGCCGCGTGATGGGAAAGGCTTCTTTCGTTGAATTGCAGGATTCCAAAGGCCGCATCCAAGTGTACATCACTCGCGATGACATTTGCCCGGACGAAAACAAAGACATGTACAACGTGGTTTTCAAACGCTTATTAGACCTCGGCGACATCATCGGTATCGAAGGTTTCGTATTCCGTACCCAAATGGGCGAAATCTCTATCCATGCCAAGAAGCTGACCGTACTTTCCAAATCGTTGAAGCCACTACCTATCGTAAAATATAAGGACGGTGTAGCCTACGATAAGTTTGACGATCCTGAATTGCGTTACCGCCAACGTTATGTAGACTTGATTGTAAACGATGGTGTAAAGGAAACTTTCTTGAAGCGTTCTATCATCGTAAAGACTATGCGTGCCGTTATGGACGAAGCCGGTTATACCGAAGTGGAAACTCCGATTCTTCAATCTATCGCTGGTGGCGCAAGCGCCCGCCCATTCATCACTCATCATAATTCATTGGACATTGACCTCTACATGCGTATCGCTACCGAATTGTATTTGAAGCGACTCATTGTTGGTGGTTTTGAAGGGGTGTACGAAATCGGTAAGAACTTCCGCAACGAAGGCATGGACAAGAACCACAATCCGGAATTCACTTGTATGGAACTTTACGTACAATACAAGGATTATAACTGGATGATGAGCTTTACTGAAAAGATGTTGGAACGTATCTGTATCGCTGTAAACGGTTGTTCAGAAACCGTTATCGACGGAAAGACCATCAGTTTCAAAGCTCCGTTCCGCCGCTTGCCTATCCTCGATGCTATCAAGGAAAAGACCGGTTATGACCTCGAAGGAAAGAGTGAAGAAGAAATCCGCGAAGTCTGCAAGGCTTTGAATATGGAAATCGACGACACTATGGGTAAGGGCAAGCTGATTGATGAAATCTTCGGCGAATTCTGCGAAGGTACTTTCATTCAACCAACTTTCATCACCGACTATCCGGTAGAAATGTCTCCGCTGACTAAGATGCACCGTAGCAAACCAGGCTTGACCGAACGTTTCGAGTTGATGGTAAACGGAAAAGAATTGGCCAATGCCTATTCGGAATTGAACGATCCACTTGACCAGGAAGAACGCTTCAAAGAACAGATGCGTTTGGCTGACAAAGGCGACGATGAAGCAATGATTATCGACCAAGACTTCCTTCGCGCTTTGCAGTATGGTATGCCTCCTACATCGGGTATCGGTATCGGCATCGACCGTCTGGTAATGTTGATGACAGGCAACGCCTTCATTCAGGAAGTATTGTTCTTCCCACAGATGCGTCCGGAAAAAGTAGCTCCTAAGGATAACGCTGCCAAGTACATGGAATTGGGCATTGCCGAAGAATGGGTACCTGTTATCCAGAAAGCCGGATACAATTTGGTTTCAGACATGAAAGAAGTGAATCCACAAAAACTCCACATGGACATTTGTGGTGTCAACAAGAAATATAAATTAGGATTGAACAATCCAACCGTAGACGAAGTCGCTGGCTGGATAAGCAACATCTAACAATTATGGATCTGCCCGGGAAAATAGCAATTATGGGTGGTGGTAGCTGGGCAACAGCTATTGCAAAAATGGTGATGGGAAAGGCCGAGTCCATCAACTGGTATATGCGCCGAGACGACCGAATCGAAGAATTCAAACGTCTGGGGCATAACCCGGCCTACCTGACCAGTGTGCGTTTTGACATCAACCGCATCAACTTCTCTTCGGACATCAACCAAGTGGTACGTGAATCGGACACACTGATTTTCGTAACGCCCTCGCCTTATCTGAAGAGCCACCTAAAGAAACTGAAAGTCAAGTTGAAGGACAAGTTTATCGTTACGGCCATCAAAGGAATCGTACCCGATGAAAACTTGATTGTGTCGGATTACTTTCACAAGATTTACGGTGTACCGGAAGAGAACATTGCCGTAATTGCCGGTCCTTGCCACGCTGAAGAAGTGGCATTAGAACGTCTCTCCTATTTGACTATCGGCTGTAAAGACATCAATAAGGCCAAGATGTTTGCCAAGCAGCTGTCAGGCCATTATATCAAGACCTCTGTCAATACCGATATCGTAGGTATCGAATATGCTTCTGTACTGAAGAATATTTATGCCATTGCCGCCGGTATCTGCAACGGGTTAAAGTATGGAGACAATTTCCAAGCAGTACTGATTTCAAACGCTATCCAAGAAATGAACCGTTTATTGAATACGGTTCATCCGGTGGAACGTTGCATCAACGACTCGGCTTATTTGGGTGACCTTCTCGTTACCAGTTATTCCAACTTTAGCCGTAACCGGGTATTCGGAACGATGATTGGCAAGGGGTATTCCGTAAAGAGTGCACAAATAGAAATGGAAATGATTGCCGAAGGTTATTATGGTACGAAGTGTATCAAAGAACTGAACAAACATCTGCATGTAAATATGCCGATTGTGGATGCCATTTATAACATTCTATACGAACGCATCTCGCCCATGATTGAAATCAAGTTACTGACAGATTCATTGAGATAAGTTTAGGTGTGCCATCCTGAGCATCGCGAAGGATCTGTAAACATCAACTAACACTTCACAGATTCTTCACTACGTTCAGAATGACACACCCAAAAAAGGAACCAGAAATCATAAATCATAAATCTATTATGAAGAATATTTGTTTGAACATTGACAAGGCAGCCGTAGCAAAAGAAACAGTGGCTGCATACGAAGCACAGGTGAAAGCCTGCATGGAAACGTTGGAAAACGGAACCGGTTTGGGTAACGACTTCTTGGGTTGGTTGCACTTACCTTCTTCTATCTCTGCCGAACACTTGGCCGATTTGAAAGGTGCTGCTCAAGTATTGCGTGAAAACTGCGAAGTGGTTGTAGTAGCCGGTATCGGTGGTAGCTATTTGGGCGCACGTGCCGTTATCGAAGCATTGTCAAACAGTTTCCAATGGTTGAAGAAGGAACAGAACGGTCCTATCATGCTGTTTGCCGGACACAACATTGGCGAAGACTATTTGTATGAACTTACCAGCTACTTGAAAGACAAGAAGTTTGGTGTTATCAATATTTCCAAATCAGGTACTACAACTGAAACAGCTTTGGCCTTCCGCTTGTTGAAGAAGCAATGCGAAGACCAAATGGGTAAGGAAATGGCCAAGAAATGTATCGTTGCTGTAACCGACGCTGTAAAGGGTGCGGCTCGTGTAACTGCCGACAAGGAAGGTTACAAGACTTTCATCATCCCTGACAATGTAGGCGGTCGTTTCTCTGTATTGACTCCGGTAGGTTTGTTGCCAATCGCGGTTGCCGGTTTCGACATCGAAAAACTTGTTGCAGGTGCATGTGATATGGAAAAGGTTTGCGGTTCGGAAACTCCGTTTGAAGAAAATCCGGCTGCCATCTATGCTGCTGTCCGTAACGAACTCTACAAGCAAGGCAAGAAGATCGAAATCCTCGTTAACTACAACCCGAAACTTCACTACATGAATGAATGGTGGAAGCAGTTGTATGGTGAATCAGAAGGTAAGGACGGCAAAGGTATCTATCCGTCAGCTGTTGACTTCTCTACCGACCTTCACTCTATGGGACAATGGATTCAAGAAGGCGAACGTACCATCTTTGAAACTGTGATTTCTATTGAAAATCCGGACAACGAACTCCGCGTTCCAACAGACGAAGAAAACCTCGATGGTTTGAACTTCCTCGCCGGCAAACGTGTAGACGAAGTGAACAAGATGGCCGAACTCGGTACTCAGTTGGCTCACGTTGACGGTGGTGTACCTAACATGCGTCTCATCGTTCCTCAATTAAGTGAATACTATTTAGGTCAAGTAATCTACTTCTTTGAAAAGGCTTGCGGTATCAGCGGTTACTTGCTCGAAGTAAATCCGTTCAACCAGCCGGGTGTAGAAGCTTACAAAAAGAACATGTTTGCTCTCTTGAACAAACCGGGTTACGAAGAAGCTTCAAAAGCTATCCAAGCTCGCTTGTAATAATTGAATAAACATTATAAAAAAAAATAAAAGCGGACGTGTTTGACACATCCGCTTTTATTTTATACCTATTCTTATACTGATTATAACTTAATGGTATAATCCATAGACTTACCGGTACGAACAATGAAGTTGTCTACTCGAAAGTTCATATCGCCTCCCTTGATACCATTTGTAAATTTAATACGAATGTTATGGCGAGTATGAGGACGCAGGGTGTAATGACGGAAATAAACCAACGAGGTATCATGAGCTGTTTTTGTCAAGCTAAGTGGCAAGTCGGTTACATTGGTAATAGACAAGGTTACTCCGGTATCATCCCGTTTCACTTCTTTCACTTCAATACACTTTTCAAAGAACGGACGAAGCAATTCTTCCTTACCAATTACTTTATCTTTATACCAAGCGGCTGTGCGACCGTTGTCCAAAGCCTCACGAATACCTTCGGCAGTACGTTCCTTAGCAAAGACAAAACTCATGGTGCGATGTTCACCTTTAGCAAAATCATAGCTTACGGTTGTAGGCTGATGAATGTCGGAAGTACCGAGAATCGCCAGATTCTTTTCAATCGCCCAGTCTACGGCTTCAGGAAAATAAGAGCCACCGTTCGCCACTTCGATACCGTTCATACAACCTTTGTTGTAAAGTTCGGTATGTTCCGGCCACCAAAGAGTGGTATCCGGTTGTTGGGCATCCCATCCCGGATGATTCCAGAAAATAAAAGCATTCTGTTTTTTAGCTGCTTCAAAAGCATCCTGATACTTTTCCGTATCCAACGGGTTGGAGTCTTGCAAGAAGATAGCATTGAAATGTCCCGGTGCCATCGGACGAGTAATTTCGCTTCCCTTTATCAAGATAATATCCAAATTCTTCGCTTGTTTCTCTACAATCTCATGTGAACGGTTATGATCGGCCACAATGTCTTTTTTATGAGGACGATATTCAATGTGTTCGGTTAGCGAGATGGCATCCAAACCTTCCCGATAGGCTTCGTCAATCCGGACAGTCGGCCATACCAAGCCATCAGAAAAAACGGTATGCGTATGAAGATCGCACTTCAAAGTAACATAACCATCCAAATCCGGAACCTTGATTTCATTACGATGCTGAGCTTGCAACGGTAGCAGTCCTCCCAATAGGAGAGCAACGCCTAAATACTTTTTCAAATCCATTTACCTTTTGTTTTTAATATGTTACTGCAAAAGTAAATGGGAACAATGACGGAGAAATTTCAGAACAGTTACATTACCGTTTCAGGACAAAGAAACAAGTCTATTCACACGCCAATAACTTCTCCAAAAAACTCTTTGGAGAACGAAGAAAAACTCTTTGGTGCGTGAGGCTGTTCTCCAAAGAGTTTTTAAAGCAACGAATAAGTCATTTTATTAGGAACTTCAACACAAAGCGACTACCCTTCCCTATCTCGCTGTTCACTCGAATACTACCGCCATGCAAGGTCATGATTTGTTTGCACAGACTCAGACCTATACCGGAACCGGTAGGCTTGGTGGTAAAGAACGGAATGAATATCTTATCCAACACCTCCGGTAAGATTCCACATCCGTTGTCTGTAACAGAAAGTTGGAAGATGGAAGTTTCCGGTAAGAAAGATGTTTCTATGACTACCTCCGGTTGGGATTGCTCTCCACAAGCTTCACCTGCGTTCTTCAACAAGTTTATCAATACCTGTTCTATTTGAGAACGGTCTACCATCAGCACCCGGTTTTCATCTTCTACCTTATATATATAAGAGACCGTTCTCGCCGGGAAAAGTTTTTTGATGTCGGCCAACAAATCGCCAATTCGAACAGGGGCGATAACCGGCGATGACAACTTGGATAGTTTGCGATAGTTCTCCACAAATCCTAATAACCCCTTACTACGGCGATGAATGGTTTGCATTCCCTGCAACATGATACTGTAATCCTTTTCGTTCATGCCATTGGTCATGGCTCGTTCACTCAAAGTATCGCTTAACGAAATAATCGGGGCAATGGAATTCATGATTTCATGCGTCAGGACACGAACCAACTTCTGCCAGGCTTCCATCTCGTTCTCTTCTAAGACGGAACGAATGTTCCTTAAGTTAATCAGACGTAGTTCGGCTCCCGTTGTGGCATACTCCGTAACAGTCATAGCCAAGTCTTGCATGATGTCTCCTTTATAGATGCGAATAACCTTCACTTCTCCCGGACGCAGGGTATCAATGGCCATCGGAAAGTCTTTATTCAACATTCCCAGCTCTTCCAACAGATGAATACGATGGCCGCACAGTTCCGTTATACCGGAACGATTTATCCAAAGCACCTTTCCCTGCTTGTCGGCAACCAGCAAACAACTGTCTACTGTATCGAGTAAAGTTTCATAATACATGTACCGTTCTTCCATTCCCGAGAGCCGGTTACGGAACCCTGCCATGACTTCGTTGACATTTTCCACTACTAACCTTTCCATCTTGCCCTTTCCCTTTGCAGAAAAGTTCAACGAAAAATCACTATACCGAATACTTTCCACCATACGAAGCATCATGCGGGCAGTGCGGTAATACAGATAGCAGATATGCGAAATAATGACTACCCCCAAGCAAACCGCAAAGAACAGACAGAAATACAGTTCATGCAGATAGAACAAGTAAGAGGCGACCGAAAGGCCAACCAGCAACAGCATCAACAACACAATCCGTATGGTTTTCAAGTCATTCATAGGTTCTGTTTTTCCATTTTACGATAAAGAGCATAACGGGTAACTCCCAACAGTTCGGCAGCCTGACTGACGTTACCATCACAACGTTTCAAAGCCAATTCAATGGCTCGCTTTTCCAACTGTTCCAGATTCAGGATTTCTTCCAATTCGGATTTCTTTTCCATTTGGGAACGGAACACGAAGTCGCCCGGTTTCAATAGAGAGGCATCCGACAAGATAACCGCCCGTTCAATGGCATGTTGCAGTTCCCGAACGTTGCCCGGCCAAGAATAGCGTAATAATTTCTGCTTCGCTTCCCGATTCAAGCCGTTGATCTCTTTCTTATATTTATGGTTATAGCGTTGCAAGAAATAATCGGCCAACAACAAAATGTCCTCTCCTCTCTCACGCAATGGCGGGATGTGAATTTCTATCGTATTGATTCGGTAAAGCAAGTCCTGACGGAAATTGCCCTCCTCTACCATTTGACGGATATTGGCATTGGTAGCACAAATCAGACGTACATCAATCGGGATGGAAGACGTTGCTCCCAAGCGAGAAATCTTTCGTTTTTCGATGGCCGTCAACAACTTGCTCTGCATGGCCAACGACAAGTTTCCTATTTCGTCTAAAAAGAGAGTTCCTCCGGAAGCTATCTCCATGCGTCCGGCCTTCGACTTACGGGCATCGGTAAAAGCACCCTTCTCATAGCCGAACAGCTCGCTTTCAAAAAGACTTTCGGGAACACTTCCCAAATCAATCGTTACAAAAGGCGAATCCTTCCGAGGCGAGAAGAAACGAAGCGAACGGGCAACCAAATCCTTTCCCGTACCGTTTTCTCCCAATATCAGAATATTGGCATCCGTATCGGAGAGCTTGCGAATGGTAGAAAAGACTTGTTGCATCACTTCCGAATCGCCAATCATTTCGGGCAAGTCGCCGTCTTGCCCACTCAATGCATCCATGCGTTCTTTCAGTTGCATGACTTCCTTCCGCGATTCTCGCAACTTGATAGCCGAAGAAAGGGTAGCCAACAGTTTCTCCTTCTCCCAGGGCTTCGGGATGAAATCTGTAGCTCCTGCCTTGATAGCTCGAACCGCTTTCTCTGTATCGGCGTATGCCGTCATGAACAAAACAACAGCTTGAGGATCTATCTGCAAGATTTGCTCCAAACAGTCAAAGCCTTCCTGCCCACTGATAGCATCACGACGGAAATTCATATCCAATAGAATCACGTCCGGTTCGAATGTCTTCATGAAATGTTCAATACGCGAAGGTTGGGTAGTTACTTTCACCTTTTCCACGTATGAATCCAACAACAAATTGAGTGCAAACAGCACGTCTTCGTTGTCATCTACAATCAATATTTTTCCTTTTGCTTCCATACTTTTGCAAAGATAAGAATAATTTGCTTGTGTTGTATGTGCGATTCCGCACGTTTTTTGTGCGAATTCGCACACTTCAAAACAACCCCGTTTTCATTTAAACCACTAACCAACAACACTTTAACAGTTTGGCACGATTTTTGCTGTATAATAAAAAAGGGACAACTGTATTATTGTATAAAAATGAAATAAATATAAGCACTATGGTAAAGAAACTGATTGTTATAGCCGCACTCTTCCTCGCCGGCCCAATTACCGCCCAAGAAGAGACGTTAAGCCTCACGTTAAGTCAGGCCATTGAAATAGCACAGCAACATTCACCCGAAGCACAAGCAGCTCGGCACACCTATCGGGCTGCCTATTGGAATTATCGCTTTTACAAGGCGAACTACTTACCGTCAGTAACCTTGACTTCTTCACCGTCGTTCAACAAGCAAATCAACAAGATTACGCAACCTGACGGAACGAACCTGTTCATCAAACAAAACCAGTTGAGTGTAGACATGAATTTGAAGATAAACCAGAACATCTGGTTTACCGGCGGTAGTCTTTTTGTCAAGAGCAACGTACAACGGTTGGATGAATTAGAGAACGATGTTACCGCATACAACACTCAACCTGTGGTTATCGGTTACGAACAATCCTTGTTCGGTTACAATTCCCTGAAATGGAACAGACGTATCGAACCGGTACGTTTCCGGGAAGCTCGCAAGGCTTACAACGAAGCGTTGGAATTAGTCGCCTCGCAAACCTGCAATCATTTTTTCAACTTAGCCACAGCACAAACCAATCTTGATATAGCCTCTTCCAATCATGCCTCGGCAGATACCTTATATAGATATGCACAGGGGCGGTACAACATCGGAACGATTACCGAGAACGAGATGTTACAGCTTGAAATCAACAAGCTGACGGAAGAGACCAATATGATGAATGCCCGTATTGCCGTAGAAGACCAAATGCAGGTCTTCCGTTCCTTTTTGGGTATCAATCGGGAAGTAACCTTGAAGGTGATTACCGAAGATGAAGTACCGGATTTCGAGATTCCGTTGGCAGATGCTTTGAAGATGGCCTTTGAAAACAGTCCGGAGCCAGACACCTACGAACGCATGAGACTACAAAGTCAAAGCAACTTGGCCTACGCCAAAGCCAATGCCGGACTGAAAGCCGACCTTTATGTCCAGTTCGGTCTCTCGCAGACGGGCGACAAGTTTGCCGATTCTTACCGGAGCCCGATGAATCAGCAATATGCCAGTATTGGTATTTCACTTCCGATTCTTGATTGGGGGCGTGGTAAAGGACAGATACGAGTAGCCAAATCGAATGTAGATTTGGTAAACACTCAAGTGGAACAAGGCATGAAAGACTTCGAGCTGAATGTGATTCGTATGGTACGCCAATTCAACTTACAAAGCCAATATGTAAAGGTGGCAAGCAAGACCGACCGCACCGCCGACCGCCGTTACGAAGTGGCAAAGCGTCTGTACATCTTGGGGAAAAGTACCATCCTTGACCTCAATGCTTCCATTACCGAAAAGGACTCGGCACGACGTAGCTATATCTCGGCATTGAAAAGCTATTGGAGCCTGTACTACGGACTCCGAAGCATGACGGGATATGACTTTGAAAAGAATATAAAGATTGAAGAGAATTATCCTGAACTATAATAAAAAGAAAATAATATACATGTTAACACATCCTGTCATTCAGAACGTAACAAAGCGGATGTTACCGAGATTCTTCCTCCCTTCGGTCGTCTGAATGACAAATAGTTTTAAACTCATAACTCAAACAATATGGATATTAAATTAGAAAAGAAGCCCTGGTACATCCGTTACCGTTATTATTTGTTGGCAGGAGGTGCATTTGTCATTTTCCTGATTTATGTCATCTCGCTTTCGTTGGGGCCACGCAAGCTACGTGTAGAGACAGAGAACATCCAGATAGCCGAAGTAAAAAACGGCAAGTTCATGGAATATGTAGATGTGGAAGGATTGGTGCAACCCATTCTGACCATCAAAGTAAACACGCGTGAAGCAGGTAGTGTGGAACGTATCGTAGCCGAAGAAGGTACGTCTCTTCAGAAAGGAGACACCATCTTAGTGCTAAGCAATCCGGACTTGCTTCGGGAAATTGAAGACCAGCGAGATGAATGGGAGAACCAGCGTTACACCTATAAAGAAAGGGAAATCGAGATGGAGCAAAAAAGTCTGACGTTGAAACAACAGGCTTTGCAAACCCAATACGAGATGTCTCGCTTGCAAAAGAGTTTCGGCTTGGAAAAGGAAGAGTACAAGATGGGTATCAAAAGTAAAGCACAATTGGAAGTCAGCGAGGACGAGTACAACTACAACCTGAAGAAAACGGCTCTTCAGATGGAAAGTCTCAAACATGATTCGGCCATGACGGTGGTACGCAAGGACTTGCTTCGTAATGAGATGGAACGAGGACAAAAAAAGTTCCTGCGCAGCTTGGACCGTTTGGAAGGCTTGGTGGTTCGCGCCCCTATCAACGGCCAATTGAGTTATGTGAGTGCTACCCCCGGCCAACAAGTGGGTTCCAATACAAACATCGCCGAAATCAAGGTACTCGACCAATACAAGATTCACACCCAACTGAGTGAATACTACATCGACCGAATCACGACCGGACTTCCGGCTACCGTAAACTATCAAGGAAAGAAGTATCCGTTGAAGATTACAAAGGTAGTACCCGAAGTGAAAGACCGAATGTTCGATGTGGATTTGGTATTTACGGGCGAGATGCCGGAGAATGTTCGTGTGGGAAAGAGCTTCCGCGTACAGATTGAATTGGGACAACCGGAAGATGCTCTTGTCATGCCTCGTGGCAACTTCTACCAGACAACCGGCGGACAATGGATTTACAAGGTAAACGCATCGAAGGACAAGGCGGTTCGCGTTCCGTTGACTATCGGCCGACAGAACCCGCAACAATACGAAATTACCGAAGGTTTACAGCCGGGAGATTTGGTGATTGTTACCGGATATGATACCTTTGGAGAAGCAGAAGAGTTGATCATTAAATAATACAAACATGAAAACAATCACATACGCCATACGCATTATTACAAGGATGAAAGCTTACAGCATCATCTGTATTTTAGGATTGGTCATCAGCATGGCCGGAACGCTGACTTTGGTACGATACATTCATCAGGAACTGACGGTAGACCATTACTTGAAGGACTTGGACAAACTGCATCTGCTGACAAGTCACATGCCTTCACACAATTCTACCTACCTCGCCAGCAACCGGAACATGAACAGGGAATCTTATTTTGTCGATCCCCTCGACCACCCTTCCGTTGAATCTTATACAATGATTACGGCTTTGCTTAGAGGGGAAGTAATCAAGGACAATTACCATTTCCCGGTACGAGCCATTGCCGCCGATACCCTGTTCTTCCAACTTCTTCCACGAGAAACGGTCATTGGTACCACGAAAGACCTTCCTCCAACCGGTGCTATCCTGACGGAAGAACTGGCCAACCGCTTGTACGGAAAGGCCGATCCGATAGGGCAAACCTTGACTTTTGGAAGGAATGATGTTACCGTCTGCGGTGTAGTGAAAGCCCCGAAAACCAAATCGTCCTTGAACTACGACATTGTCTTGTCGGCCAATCTCCAACGGGAATGGGTAGGATTGGGTAATGCCGCACAATTCTGTTTGGCACGCCTGCACCATGCAGATGACCTGGCGGCTTTGAACGAATGGCAACCCATTCAGAAATTGACTGCATATAACAAACAGGAAACCCAATTCCGCCTGGTTCCTTACAAGGATTTTTACATGAATGCCGACCTGAAGTTGTATCAGGGAGAAGAGATGTGTCCGAAAGGCGACCGAAACGGTATCCGCATCCTTATTTTCGTTGCCGGACTGCTATTCTTCATCGGTGTACTGAATTACCTGAATCTCTACACCGTCATCATGCAGAAGCGTGGGTTGGAATTCGGAGTAAAGAAAGTGTTCGGTGCAGGCCGTTGGGCTTTTTTCAAACAACTGTACATGGAGAACTTTCTGCTTTCCGCCATCACGTTCCTGTTTGTGGGAATGATTATCGAGGTTACAGACAAGATATTGGTCAGCGGACTGGGGATTCCGCTTTTTCGCAATTCAAGCTTCGATACGGCTTTAGGCCTCATCATGCTGTTCGGCTTCCCGTTGCTGACCATGCTTTATCCGTATTTCCGCCATGTGTACAGCCGTCCGGTTTCTTCCATGCAGGGAATCAAACAAGGTGGTGGTTCCCCGATTACCCGGAGTATCTTCTTGTCCGTCCAGTATGTCATCTCTTTCTGTCTGATTGTGGTATCCATCTACTTTGCCAAACAGTTGAACGCCATGCTGAATGCCGACTTGGGATTCCATACCCAAGACATCATCCGATGTACACTGATTCCGGCCAAGAACAGAGACGTTGTCATTAAAGACATGAACGCTTGGGAAAGAGAAAAGGAAAGAGACAAACAGAATGCAGCACATATTACCCATACGCTGAATTCTTGTCCTTCCATCATTGCCTGGAGTGGTGGCGATGAGGTATGGAATATGGAGTCTACTCCTTATCCGATAGCCAAGAAAGCAGACACAGAAGGCGAGTTTACAAGCGGTGTAATAAGCGATCTGTCGAGTGCAGACATCCGTCTGTTCCAGTTACCGATAGTGGAAGGAAGAGGCTGGGATGACAGCATCGACAAGTTTACAAACTACAAGCTTCTCATCAATGAGAGTGCCAAGAAAGCATTGGGCATAACGGATATTCGCACCGACCAAATACAAACCCAAAGTCGATTGTGGTGGTCGGCAGATGAAGACTGTAGCGGTAATCCGCCTTTCCAAATCGTAGGAGTAGTAAAGGATTTCCGAAACAGCCACCTGTCCCAAGCAAGTGTTCCAACCATTTACATCTACCATGAATCGTCCGGAGAATACATTCATCCCGGCACTCCTTTTATTATCCGTTATCAGCCAGGCAAACAGCAGGAAGTGCTGAAACTGTTGTCCGACTTACGCAACGAGGTTTCGGGTGAGGGAGAATTGGAATACTCGTTCCTGGAAGACGAAATCGCCAAACGATACGAAAACGACCGCCGCATTGTCCGTATCTACTTAGTCTTTGCCGGTCTTGCCATCGCCGTTTCATGCTTAGGTCTGTTCGGACTTTCCTTGTTCGAGATACGCTTGCGTTATCGGGAAATCGCCTTGCGGAAAGTGCATGGTGCGGGAGTCAGCGACATTACTCGTCTGCTTCTGAAGCGTTATTTGTTGCTTTTGGGTGTTTCGGCCGTCATCGCCTTCCCTATCTCCATCTTCTTTATTCAAAAGTACATGGAGGACTATGCTTACCGTACCCCGCTTTCGTGGTGGATATTTGTAGTTGCTCTGCTTATCATCGCCGTCATCTCGGCAGGTGTCCTCTTCTGGCAGATTCGCAAGGCCGCAAACATCAATCCGGCAAAGATTATGAAGAGTGAGTAATAAAAAAGGAAATAGTATACATGTTGACACGTATATCTTTCTCTAAAAAACTCAAAAATGTGTTAGGACTGCAAATTTTTTTCATTCAAAGTATTTCGTACCACCATTCAAAGATTGCGAATGGTGGTACGATGTATTGTGAATGATGATTCAAAGACTTTGAATGGAGAATTTTACAAGTTTCGTGGAATTTATATCTTGCAATGTAGAGACATAGAGATAAGAAGGTATTTTAAATAGTTATCTCCCCCTCTTGAGAGGGGGAAGGGGGTGTGTGAAATACATCAACAATGAATGTACCCCCACCTGTATGTGTCTCACACACCCCTTAATCCCCTCTCAAGAGGGGAATTTGGAAAATCCAAACAATCTCTAAATCAACAAAGATTAGTTCTTATTCTTAGCCCATCTATTCCAAATTACAAAAGGATGTTTTGCTTTTTGGAATATTATCCTTATATTTGCCACAAATTCAAAGCAACTATGAGAATATTTACAGAACAAGCGCTAAAAGAATATACCGAGAAGCATCCGGATTCAAAAGTCGCATTACAAGAATGGGCAGTGAAACGTGTAGAACAATTACTTCCTCTCGTAAATGATACGACTCCTCTGGATGATCCCAACAGCATTGAGTTGGAACTTCTATCTAATTTAGTAGCAGATTATTCAGAAGAACATTTTGCTTTAGGTACACCCACTTTAGCAGAAATTATCAAACTCCGGATGCATGAAATGGGATTGACACAAGCTAATTTAGCCAAGTTATTAAGCGTTAGCCCATCGCGAATTAGCGAGTACTTGTCAGGAAAAAGTGAACCCACTTTAAAAGTTGCTAAAGAAATCAGTCGCCAACTGAATATTGATGCTAACATTATATTGGGTGTTTGAATAGTTCATCGCAATCAAAACCGATTTAAGTAAATAATTTTCCTCAAAGCTTCCCCAAAAGGAAGCTTTTTTAACACTTCAGCTTGTGCTAACTGTGCGAATCCGCACGCTTTTTGTGCGGATTCGCACACTTCCCGACAAGGGCAAAATCAGTTAAAATCATGGCTTTCAACAAATTAATAGTTTGGCACGATTTTTGCTGTATGTAGAATATAGAGCAAAAAGAATTATCACTAACTTTGAAGACATGATTACACACTATTTGAAAGTTGCTGTACGCAACCTGTTGAAGTATAAAACACAGACCATCGTGAGTCTTTTGGGATTGGCCGCCGGCTTTGCTTGCATGGCTCTTTCCGTATATTGGAATCATTACGAAATGACGTATGATGCCGACCAGTCGAATGTAGACCGTATCTATGCAGTGCGGGAAACCAGTCCTTTTACAGGGAAAGTCAGTACCGTTACTCCCGGCCCGTTGGCCGGCTACCTGATGGAGACTTATCCCGAAGTGAAAGCGGCTTGTACCATGAAATACTTATACTTGTGGAATCCCAAAATAAACGGTATTCCAATACCTTCTACAATACCGTCTTTTTCCATTACTCCCGAAGCACTAAAGATGTTCGACTTTGAATGGATAGCAGGAGACAAGAACATGGAGAGTTGGAACGAAAAGCAGGTTGCCATAACCGAACACTTTGCCAAGCAGATGTGCGGCGACACCTCGCCCATCGGCCAGAAGATAGTATGCGACGACGTTGAATACGAGATAGTAGGAGTTTTCAAGGACTGGCCGATACATTCCAATTTCCACTTCGACATCATCGGACGGTTGCAACCGGACAATCAATGGGGGGCTTCCTCTTACAGTACCTATGCCATGCTCCGACCGGATACCGATGCCAAGAGCTTCTTGGCTAAAGCTACAACCGACACTATCCAAAGCGGTAAGGGATATGCTCCACACCTGTATGATGTATGGATACCTTTACAGAAGGTTCGCTACATTCATCCGGAAGGAGACCGGAATATCAAACTGGAAGACGTGCGTCTCTTTACAATGGCCGCCATACTGATTGTGGTCTGTGCCTTACTCAACTACCTGACCTTATTTATCAGTCGGTTGCGTGGAAAAGGCCGTATCCTCGCCCTTCGCACAGTATATGGTTCATCCGGAACACAGACAGGTTTGTTACTGATGACCGAATACATGCTCCTGCTTGTCGGAGCCTGGTTGGTCGGTATGCTGTTCGTCGAAATCAGTATGTCGTCATTCATGGATTTGGCTCAAATAACCATCAGCCGCTTCTACATCTACCAAGCCTGCGGTTGGCTGATTGCGTTCATCATTCTCCTTTCGGCTCTGCTCTCCTGGCTGCCCATCCTCTTCTTCAAGCGGAAGACGTTGGCCGTCCAAATCACCCCTTCGGTTCGGGGTGGAAAGAACCACTTCCGTTTGGCGAGTGTCTGCATACAGCTCGTATTCAGCCTGCTGTTTATCTTCTGCTCCGTTGTCATGATGAAGCAAATCCATTATCTAACTACTTCCGACATCAACATTCGCCGCACGAACATCGGCTGGTTCAGCTCCAGAGTGAATCAAGACAGAGCCATCCATCTGTTGAAACAACTACCATGTATTGACGAAGCCCTACCGATGGACGATCCGTTATTTCCCCAGGGTTGGGGAACTTCACATGGTTCTGCCAGAGAATGGACAGGAAAAGGAGCCAACGACGAGAACGTCCCCTTCCAATGGTTTACATTGACCGACAGCATTGCCCGCTTCTATGGT
>JAFTSK010000192.1 GCA_017467385.1 Bacteroidaceae bacterium | reverse complement strand
TACCTCGGCCAAGACAATCTGTACCCGTTCGTCGTCGATGTAATGGTAGATGGTTCCGGCGGCATTGCTTCCACCGCCCACACAAGCCATGAGATAGTCGGGATAATCCCGGCCTTCCTGTTCTTTCAACTGCTTCTTGATTTCTTCGCTGATGACCGACTGGAGACGTGCCACCATGTCGGGGTAGGGATGAGGCCCTACGGTAGAACCAATGACGTAATACGTATCTGCCGGATGGCAACACCAGTCGCGGATGGCTTCATTGGTGGCATCCTTCAAAGTCATGTTTCCACTGGTAACAGGTACAACGGTAGCTCCAAGCATTTTGATCTTCTCTACATTCACATGCTGGCGTTCCACATCGGTTTTGCCCATGTAGACAAAGCAAGGCATGTTCATCAACGCACAGACCGTTGCGGTGGCTACACCATGCTGACCGGCTCCTGTCTCGGCAATGATACGTGTCTTGCCCATGCGTTTCGCAAGCAATACCTGACCGATGGCATTGTTGATTTTATGTGCGCCGGTGTGGTTGAGGTCTTCCCGCTTCAGATAGATACGGCAACCGTACTTCTCACTCAGACGATGAGCCAAATAGAGGGGAGAAGGTCGTCCCACATAGTCGCGAAGCAACTGATGAAACTCTTGCTTGAAGTCCTCGTCTTCCAGCACTTGCAGATAGGCATTCTTCAGCTCTTCCACACATCGGTGAAGGATTTCGGGAATGTAGGCTCCGCCAAACTCTCCGTAATAGCCTTCGTTGTTCACTTGATATGTTTTCATTTCGTTTATGTTTTTAAGTTCTCCAATCTGTCATACGAAAAAAGGCCTGTCGTAAGTACGACAGGCCCTCTGTAAAACTGTTATTTATTAAATCTATGAAGTTTCCTATTTCATCGGATAGATACATACGGCTTGCTTCCCTTACGACTATTGAAGTTGTAGGAACGCCACCAAAATGTATTTACGATCATTGTTTTCATTGACTTTTTTCTTATTACAACGGCAAAAGTATATGTTTTGTTTGGAAAAACAAAGAAAAAGGAAACTTTTTTATAGAAAATTTGTTGTTGCTCAGATAATATTCCATTCATAATACAGAGAATGAGTATTCACAATACCTTGAAGCACCATTCAAAGATTGCGAATAGTGCTTCAAGGTATTGTGAACGGAATAAGCGAATAGTGCTTTGTCTTTTTCTTGTGGTAGCAGATGAACAAATCGACGGGAAAAGGAGTTCTTGTAAACAAATCAATTAAAACAAAAAGCGTATGAAACAAAAGACTTGGACAAAGGTGGCGGCCATCACATTGGCGGCCTTGTTGCTTTGGTGGCTCTTCTGGGCGGTCTTGGCCGACGAAGATGCACAAGAAATGAATGTACAGGAAATGGAAATTGTCGAATGAATGAACCATTTTTCTGTTTGATGTGTTATACAGATGAATTGCCATTATTGCGATAATAATCAGCAAGAATTGAAACCATAGTATGTGATTTTTAAGGTTAACTCATTGCCCCTCCTTGTGAAAGGCGGGGCTTTTGGCATTTATTTGTTAATCTTTCCTAACCGTTCGGCGAAAAGGGAAAAGCTTTTGTTCTTTGGTTGGAAAGATTCTGAAATAATCCGTATTTTCGCATAAACATTAAAAAATTTGAGTAAAATGAAAACAATGAGTTATTCTGTTATAAGAGGCATTTGTGCCATCGTTATGGGGCTGCTGTTGGTGGCTTGGCCGGAGGCGGCTATTGTGTATTTGGTCATTGCCATTGGTGCAATGTTTTTGGTGCCTGGGGCTGTATCCATCTTGGGCTATATCCTGAAAGGACGTGCGTTAGGAGCAATGTTTCCCATTGCCGGAGTGGGTAGTTTGTTGTTTGGTCTTTGGCTGATGATTTCTCCCGCTTTCTTTGTAGGCATTCTGATGTATGTGTTGGGAGCCGTATTGGTGTTTGCAGGAATCAGCCAACTTGTTCAGCTGTCGAACGCACGCGGTTGGGCGCAAGTCTCTTTCGGCTTTTATGTCATGCCTGTCCTTATTTTGATAGCCGGATTGGTGGTGCTTCTCAATCCCTTTGCGGCGGCTACCATACCTTTTATCATTCTTGGGGTAAGTAGCATTGTTTATGGAATTACGGACATCATCAACCTGATTCGTTTCCGTAAGAAGGAAGGCAAAACTATGTCTGGCGAGGTCATCATAGAAGATGTAACACCGATTGAAGAATTGCCGAACGAGATTCAAAAATAAAAAGGATGAAACATGAAGAAAATCGGATTATTGTTGGGATTGTTGTCTTGCTTCTCTTGTGGAAACCAGCCGAAAGAACAGACTAAACAAGGGTTGGGCTGTGAAGGACACAAGGCTACTGCCGTATTCTTTATCGACAATAAGCGGGGAGTGGATTTGGAAGACAATACTCAAATCAATGCTTTGAAAGTCTATGCGGACGTGTCGGCCGACGGCACTTTCAAGGTGCTTTCGTTCTGCAAACCGCAAAGTGCAAGAATAAAGAATTATATTTATAAGCGGGTGGAAGCTTATACCATACGACGGGAACTTATGGAAGAGGCGTACATCAAACCGGGCGAGCAATATTTGATTCTTCGTTATCAACCGGGCAAAATCAAATAAGGCATGAGTAATTGGAAGAAAGAGACATTTCCTGTGTTGGGAATGAGTTGTGCTTCTTGTGCGGCTCGGGTAGACAAGACCTTGAACAGCCAGCCCGGAGTGCAGGAAGCGTCCGTCAATTATGCGGCGGCAACGGCGCAGGTTACATACGATGCAGAGGTTTGTTCGCCTCTCTTGTTGAAAGCTGCAGTACAACAAGCCGGATATGACTTGCTGACGGAAGACCGGAATGCGGCAGAGGAAGCACACCTCACCCGATATAAGAGTTTGAAACGCCGCACCATCGGAGCCATTCTTTTGGCGGTTCCTATTATGATTCTCAGCATGGGCTTCATGGAAATCCGTTGGACAAACTATGTGGTTTGGTTGCTCTCTACGCCGGTGGTTTTTGTGCTGGGCAGAAACTTCTTTGTGAGTGCCTGGAAACAACTCAAGCATGGCACATGCAACATGGATACGTTGGTTGCCCTCAGCACAGGCATTGCCTATCTGTTTAGTTTTTTCAATCTATTCTTTCCTGCTTTCTGGTTGGAAAGAGGCATCGAACCGCATGTCTATTTCGAGTCGTCGAGTGTCATCATCGCCTTTATCCTGTTAGGTCGTCTGTTGGAAGAAAGAGCCAAGCGAAACACCTCCGACGCTATCCGAAAGTTGGTTGGCCTGCAACCCAAGACGGTTACGGTCATCACTCCCGAGGGCGAACGTATCCTCCCGATTGAGCACATCCAACCAGGAGATACGGTTATCGTGAAGCCGGGCGAACGCATTGCCGTAGACGGGGTAGTAAGCGAAGGGCGGTCGTATGTAGACGAAAGTATGCTAAGCGGCGAACCTCTTCCGGTGCGGAAACAGAAAGGCGACAAGGTCTTTGCCGGCACGATGAACCAAAAAGGAAGCTTCCGATTTGTGGCCGACAAAATAGGACAAGACACCTTGCTTGCCCAAATCATCCACATGGTGCAAGACGCACAAGGAAGCAAAGCCCCTGTGCAGAAGTTGGTCGATAAGGTCGCTTCCATCTTTGTGCCTGTGATTATTCTGATAGCCTTGCTTGCATTTGCGGCCTGGCTTTGGCTCGCACCCGAAAACGGCTTTACGCATGGCCTGTTGGCATTGGTTACAGTGCTGATTATCGCCTGTCCTTGTGCGTTGGGATTGGCCACGCCGACCGCCATTATGGTAGGCATCGGCAAGGGGGCGGAAAGAGGCATCCTCATCAAGAATGCAGAAAGTCTGGAGATAGCCAAGCAGATAAATGTAGTCGTCCTTGACAAGACCGGCACGCTGACCGAAGGCCATCCGAGAGTAACCAATGCGGCTTGGCTTTCAGACACCCAAGAACCCAAGAAGATTCTTTATAGTTTGGAGAAAATGTCCGAGCATCCGTTGGCAGAAGCTCTTGTGCTTTTTCTGAAAGATGAAAAGCTTTTCTCAAAAGATGAAGAGCTTTTGAAAATAGATGCGTTCAAAAGTCTTTCAGGGCGAGGGGTGGAAGGTCGTATCGGCGGGCAGATGTATTATGCCGGTAATATGGCTTTGCTTCAAGAGAAACAAGTAAGGATAAATGAACGTTTGAAAGCCCAAGCCGAAACCTGGACGAAAGAGGCCAAGACTGTCATAGTTCTGGCCGATGACCAACAGGCATTGGGCGTATTGGCCATCACAGATAAGTTGAAACCCACTTCCGCAAAGGCGGTTGAACAACTTCATGCACAAGGCATAGAGCTTTGGATGTTGACGGGCGACCAACCGGAAGCGGCTCGTGAAGTGGCCGAGGAAGCAGGCATCATGCATTATAAAGCCGGAGTC
>JAFTSK010000191.1 GCA_017467385.1 Bacteroidaceae bacterium | reverse complement strand
GAATACCCCCAATAGGAACACGACTCCTACCAGCAAACAGGTCAGTCGGTAGTTGTGCCTCAACCACGCGACCCAATTCTGTTTCTTACTCATTAGATAACCTCCATTCCTTCACTAAGTTTCTGATAGCCTTCTGTAATAACCACGTCACCTTGTTGCAAGCCAGTCAAGACAACGATTCTGTTGCCTGTGGCATCACCTGTAGTTACAGTAGTCCGATGTGCTTTACCTCCCTTGTTGGTCCATACGAAATATTCTCCGTTTGCATTCTTGCGGACGGATGTGATGGGTACGGTGATGACTTCCTGTTGGTTTGCTGGGCTTATCTGTATATGTGCCACCATACCCGGCAAGAGTTGGCGTTCGCTGTTCTTCACATTGACTTTGATGTCGTAAGTATGTGTGGAGTTGTTGGCATCAATGCATTTTTCAATTTTTCCGCCGTCGAAAACTTGTCCGGGCAATGCACCCAAGGTGATTTGCGAGGGGGTGGACGAGGTTATGGAAGCAACTTCCTTTTCAGGAATGCTTGTCCGTACCTTTACATTATCAATGACGAGAATCTTCGCAACAGGAAGAGCTGGCAATACCACTTCGCCTACATTCATTACTCCTTTACCTATAATCCCGCTTTCGGGTGCATAGATGCAGCAATCGGCCAACGATTTCTTGGCCATTTCGAGTGATGCTTCTGCTTGTTGCACCTTGCTTTGCACTTCCACCCATTCCATCTCAGGTAGAGAATTGTTATCATGCAGTAGTTTCAGGCGCTTGTAGGCATCGTTGGCCTGTTCCATTTGTGCTTTTGCCATTGCGAGCATGTTTTCAGCTTGTGTCTTGTCCAATTCGGCAATCAACTGTCCTTTTTTGACCGTTTGTCCTTCGCTGACACAAACCTTACTGATGGTTCCGCTGGCGGCAAATCCCACCGATATGGCCAGTTCTTCTTCCACAATACCGATATAGCTTTTTGTGTCTATATCCGAAGACGGATGGACAACTTCACTTCGCACACTCATCGGAGCTGCATTCTTCGTTTTTTCTTCTTGATTGCTACATCCTGTTGATAGTAGCATCATGGCTACGGCAATCAATGTTAAAAGTGCATTTTTTTTCATTCGATTTTTATTTTACTGTAAAATGTGATTCGCTTTTGGATGTGCAAAATTAGAAAGCGATTTCCGATTGTTCGTGTCCTGATAAGGCGGCAGAATTATCCATTATTCTTCGTGGAGCTTATCGGAATATAAACTAAGTACATTCGGACATTTGAATTGTACCAAAATAGCTACCTTTGCATCGTTATAATCCAAAAAGAACTTCAGATGAAACAGACCAACTTTACCGAAATAGGCTTTGAGCATATACCCGAATGGGTCGATGTTAACTATATAGACAACGATCTAATCATCTATTCGGATGTCAAGGATTTGCCATTCAAGGAAGATGTATTGAAGACAACGATGGTGACCATCAGTGTGTGCTTTAAAGGAAGAATGCAATTGGATATCAATGACAGTTCGTATCAAGTGAAGCCAAACGAAATTCTGATTT
>JAFTSK010000190.1 GCA_017467385.1 Bacteroidaceae bacterium | reverse complement strand
TGTCGGAGTCACTACTTAATTTGACAAAACAAATGGAGAATGGCTCCGTAGCTCAACTGAATAGAGCATCTGACTACGGATCAGAAGGTTACAGGTTTGAATCCTGTCGGAGTCACTACTTAATTTGACAAAACAAATGGAGAATGGCTCCGTAGCTCAACTGAATAGAGCATCTGACTACGGATCAGAAGGTTACAGGTTTGAATCCTGTCGGAGTCACTAACAAAAAGAGTTCATCAATTTTGATGAACTCTTTTTGTTGTTTAATAGGCTTATTGGGCTTATTGAGGCTTATTGATCAAAATAGTACATAAAAACGAAGATGGGTACTTTCCCAAGCACCCATCTTCAAGCTACAATACAAAATACAAATACAACTAAACGAGATATATCTTTATTTCTTTATGTGAGAAACATCTTATTTACACTGCAAATATATATATTTATTTGATAGCCTCCAAATTTTTTTGATTAAAAATTTGTTTTCCTTCTGAAGTATACAGATAATCAATACGTTGCGCATAGAATTTTTCTATTTTTCCTCGCACCATTTTCATTGTACTATTGATCATTTGGTTCTGTTCCGTAAAAGGCTCAGCTAAAACAGCAAAAGTACTTGGCAACCAACGTTCAGGAAACATGCCCTCAAACTCACCACCCTTCTTATACTTATTCAACTCTTTTTCTAACTTTGCAATAGCTTCTTTTCGACCTTCTTCCGAATCCAAAGTTAAATTCTTGAATGAAAGTTTGCGTTTTAACGCTTCTTTATTAGGCACAATCAAAGCAATAGTATAAGGAGACTGATTGTTATAGAGCATCACTTGATCAATATACTTTGACTGACCAACAAATGCTTCTTCAATACCTTCCGGACTGTATTTCTCTCCGTCTGATGAAATCAACAAACTCTTAAAGCGACCTTTCACATAAAGAAGACCTTCATGCGACATATATCCCAAGTCGCCGGTGTACAACCAACCATCTTTTACAGTTTCGGCCGTTGACTCCGGATTTTTCCAATAACCGGCCATCACATTCTCACCCTTAACCACGATTTCACCCATCTCTCCTACTGGTAACTGTTTGCCTTCACTATCACAAATCTTCAGTTCAATAGGCTGTACCAACTTACCACTGGAACCAAAACGATATCTATCCGGCCCATTAGAAGATAATACCGGAGTAGCTTCCGACAATCCATATCCCTGGAACATTGGTATGCCAATGCCAATATAGAATTTCTGTAAGTTCTTGTCAAGTAATGCACCTCCCCCGATGAAGAAGCGAAGTTCACCTCCAAAGTTTTCACGTATTTTTGAGAAAATAAGCTTATCAAACAAAGCCACCAATGGCTTTAACAGATAACGCCATCCCTTAAAGTCAAGGTTGCTGTCTCCAAAATAAAGCTGACGAACCTTCATTCCGAAATTAAACAATTTTACTGTAGTTTCACCCTTTGCCCGAATACCTTGCTCAATATTCTTTTTGAATGTCTTGGCTAAAGCCGGAACAGACAAAATAAAGTGTGGTTTCACTTCTTTAATATTCAAAGGAATGTTTTTCAGCGTTTCAAGTGGAGTACGTCCTACTTGTACCGTAGCAACCGTTGCTCCTCTTGACATCATAATATAGAATCCCACCACATGGGCAAAACAATGGTCAAGAGGCAAGATAATAAGTGTACGCCAAGTTTGATCAATATGAACCAAAGTCAACGATTGTTCTACATTAGAAGTATAATTGCGGTGAGTCAACACAACCCCTTTCGGATCGGCCGTTGTACCACTGGTATAAGTAATCGTAGCATAATCATCGTTTTGGATGCTATTAGCTACCTTCAAAAATTCTTCTTGAGTATGCGAAGCCAAGAACTCATCTCCCATCTTTAGAAGTTCACCAATGAAAATTTCCTTGTCTTCATAATGGTCTTGCTCATCAAATACAATAACCTTTCTCACTTCCGGCAACTGGTCTTTAATGAGACGAAGCTTCTTCAATTGAGTTCCAGAAACCATGACGAACTTAACATCCCCATGAATAAGTCGGAACAAGAGGTCATTACTTTCTTCCAGTTTTATTGATAAAGGAACGTTTACCGCACCTGCGTAAAACATGGCCAATTCGCCAATAATCCATAAGTTACGTCCTTCACTCAACAAGGCCATATTATCGCCTTTCTTCACTTCCAATGCTTGAAGGCCGGCACCCAATTGATAAACTTTTTCCTTTACTTGTGTGTAAGTAGTAGGTTCAAACACTTTGCCGGTCTTTTCCAACAAAAACGTATTGTTGGGATATAACTTTACCGACTCTTCAAATAAATCTACTAAGGTTTTCTTCATCTTTTTGTAACAATTAGTAAGGCTACGCATAGCCTTTTTATCAAAATTCGGTGCAAAGTTAATGTTTTTCCACGAAAGTTCCATGAAAACAATGAATTATCGTATCTTTGCTTTAAGATTAAAGACTTTTGATATGAAAAAAAACATTTTCTTACTATTGGCATTAACATTGGCAAATTTTACCTTTGCACAAACAAGAATCATCGCACATAGAGGCTTTCACGCCACTCAAAACTCGGTACGAAATTCTTTATCGGCATTAAAGAATGCCCAAGATTTGAATGTATATGGCTCCGAATGTGATATTAATGAAACATCGGACGGAGTATTGGTCGTTGCACATGGACCTTTGCATGGTACTTATCACATCCAACAAACTGATTTCAGGACATTAAGACAACAACTTCTCCAGAACGGAGAAGTTCTCCCAACGTTGGATGAATACTTGGATATGGCCAAACGAAAAACAAGCACCAAACTAATCATTGAAATCAAAGATCATTCAACTCCACAACGGGAAACCGAAGTCGTAAAGAAAGTATTGAAGGCCGTAAAGCAACATAAGTTGCAGGAACATGTAGAATACATCGCTTTTCGTCAACACGTATGCGATGAATTAGTGGCATTAGGTCCTAAAGGCATAAAAGTGGCTTACTTGAACGGAACATTATCTCCCGAATATTGCAAAGGATTGGGATATACAGGCATTGATTACAGCATCAAAGTCATGAAAAAGAATCCTCAATGGATTCAAGACAGCCATTTGTTAGGCCTAACCGTCAACGTATGGACTGTCAACCAAACTGAAGACTTACAATGGTGTGTAGATAACGGAGTAGATTTCATCACGACCGACACTCCGGAAGAAGCAATACAAATAGCCGAACCAAAGAAGTAATGAAGATATTACACACAAGTGATTGGCACCTGGGACATTTGCTCTACAATTATGACCGTTCGGAAGAACAGCAGGATTTTCTTTGCCAACTGGCTCGTATCGTAGCTCAAGAACAACCCGATGTAATGGTAGTCAGCGGAGATGTATTTCATTATTCCTCTCCTTCGGCTACCGCCCAACGGATGTACACTGAAGCCATCCTGGACATTCATCAGGCATGTCCGGAAATGGAGATTGTTTTAACAGCTGGAAATCATGATAGTAGCTCAAAATTGGAAGTCGACCGTAAGTTATGGAAGCATTTCTCGGTGCATGTTGTGGGAAAGGTAGAAGGAGCCGACTTAGGCAAACACATCATTCCGATTAAAGACAAAGGTTTTGTAGTCGCAGTTCCCCACGTTTATCCTCAAAACTTTCCGTTGATCGAAGAAAATACTCCTCGTGAAGAACGATGCTGTGTTTTCTTCCAACATCTATTAAACAAGGTAAAGGAAGAAAATGCGGCCGGACTTCCGGTTGTGCTTATGGCACACTTAGCCATCACAGGAAGTGATTCGACTGGACACGACGAACCAATTGGCGGCATGGACTTTACTCCTATTACCGCCTTAGGCGAAGGATACGATTATTTGGCGTTAGGACATATCCATTGTCCGCAAGACATAAAGGACAATACGCGTCATGCTCGATATAGTGGAACACCTTTACCTGTATCTTTTGACGAACAATATCCACATTCGATTACCCTTGTAGAGATAGACAAACAAGGGGCAACCCCTGTCATCCGTACTGTACCGATTCATAATCCTAAGCCTCTGATTATCTTTCCTTCCAAACCTACTCCTTTTGAGGAAGTATTAAAAGAATTGGAAGGATTTGATTCGGATTTGCCTGCCTATTTGCAAATCAATGTATTGGTCAAGGATTTTCTGGCACCGGATTGCAACGAACGTATCTCGCAAGTATTGAAAGACAAACGATGTCGCTTTTGCCACATTAAAATGACTTGGGAGCAAGCGACCATTTGTGAGCAACTTCCCCGGCTCAGTCTACAAGAAATGAAAGAAATCTCCCCTACCGAAATAGCTAAGTTGTACTATCAGGAAAAATTTGGCAAGGAAATGGACGACGAATTATGCACGCTTTTCAACGAAGCACTTGCACTCACACAAATGGATAAATTATGAAACTTCGGAAACTCATTATAAAGAATATAGCCTCTATCGAAGACGCTACGATTGATTTTCAACAAGGTCCGTTGGCAGAGGAAGCCATCTTCCTGATCTGTGGAGAAACCGGAGCCGGAAAATCAACTTTACTCGATGCCATTTGTCTGGCTCTCTACAAGGACACCCCTCGTATGAGACGAACCAATCGGGAAGCTTATCAAGACAATGCCATCACTTCTCTTGACAATATACAAACAAACGATTGTCGACAATTAGTGAGAAGAAATGCTAAAGAGGCTTGTGTGGAATTGGAGTTTGAAGACAATGACCAGGCGATTTATACCGCCCGTTGGAGTGTATCCCGAGCACGCACCGGCAATTTGAAAAAAGCAGAATGGGAATTATACAACCACCAAAACGAAGAATCCTTCCACAAAGATACAGAGATCGAGAATGAGATTCACCGCATTGTCGGTTTGGATTTTGAACAATTTTGCCGTACTACGTTGTTGGCTCAGGGGGAATTTACCCGTTTTCTTCAAAGCAATGCCAACGAAAAAGCGGACATTTTGGAACGATTGACCAATACAGACATCTATTCCCAGATTGGAACGCGCATCTTTGAGTCTTGGAAAACTCAAAAGACGATTTACGACAATCAGAAAATAAAGACGGAAAGCATCCAATTACTCTCTGAGGAAGAAAAGAAAGGATTATACGAGAGCATAGAAACGATGGAGCAAGAGGTGCAGACACTCATGACGAAGGAAAAACAAATCGAACAAAAGATACAATGGCTCCATGAAGAAAACGTCATGAAACAAAACATAGCCGAAGCAGAGAAGGACTACGAAACCACAAAGGCCAAGCTAAATTCGGCTGGTTTCAAGGAAGCCGAAAAGCTTTTGCAACGATGGAACGTCTCGACGGAAGCCAGAAATCACTATCGGGAAGGGCAGCGAATCTTGCAACAACAAGAGGAACAGAAGAAGGAAATAATGGAAATCGAACAGAAAATCAAGAACTTACATTCTTCTTGTCCATCCAATAGTTCTGATGTGCTGGCAATACTACAAAAAGAAGAAGCCAACCTACAACAAACGTTCCTAAAAATCGGCCAAAAGATCGAGGAAAAGGTACAAGAAGCCACTCGGAAAGAAGCGGAATTGAAGGCGTTGTGCATCGAAGACAAAGAAAAAGAGAAAGAGCATTTGCAACAAGCAAATGAAAAACTCCAAGCTTTGCAAGGAATGTTGGGGCTTGCCGACGAAAAGAAAGCGCAATTAAAGGAAACCAACGAAGAATACAATCGTCTGAAAACCTCGGAACAAACCCTTTCTACGCAAATTCAAGAACTAATCAACCGCTTGAAAGAAGCGGAAGCAAACCGTAAGGCACAGGAAAATCGGGTGGAAAACTTGAGAAATGCTACACAGGACTGGGCTAAGGAAGCTCGTCGCAAACTTAAAGCAGGCGACCAATGTCCGGTGTGTGGTACCCGTATTGAGGCTTTGCTCAACGACGAGAGTTTTCAATCCATTCTGGAAGGCCCGGAAAAGGAATGGGAAACGATGAAGCAAGTAGAGGAAAGCATCCGAACAGAACATAACCAGAAAACAGCTGAACGGAAACAGGTTAGTCTCCAACTTGTTGTATTCCAGAAAAAACAAGCCACTCTCACAAAGGCTTGTCAGGAATTACAAGACAGTATGAAAGAGGCCGGGAAAAGCCTAAAAATCGAGGAGATCAATAACCTTACCCTTGAAGCGAGTATCCGACAAAACAAGGTTTTAGAGGAAAATATCAACCAAATTCTAAAAACGGGTAAAGAAATAGCCACCACCCTAACTTTGCTCCAAAAAGAACGGAACGAACTACAAAACAGCTTGAGGAAACAGACCGATATGCAACATTTGTGCGATATAAAAATCAAGACTTATCACACGCTAAATGAGCATTTGGAGAAGCAAAAAACTCTCCAAAGAGAATTGATCGGTTCTTCAAAGAGAATTGAGGAACTCGTCAAAGAGTTTTTTCTGGCACATCCAGACGTGTCTTTGGAGCAACTTCGCCAACTTGCTTCTTACCCCGAAAAAGAGGTTGAAGCCATGCGCAAACGAATGCAGCAAACGCGAGAAGATGTGGTGAAAAAGGAAACAGCCTTCCAACTTCTCAAGCAGAAACAGGAAGCTCATCTTCTCACTCGACCTGCATTTTCGGAAGGAGAATCCCTGGCTTCGTTGACTTCGATGAAAAAAGAATTGGAAACCAATCGAAACACCCGAAACCAAGAAATCGGTCAAAACAAATTGAGAATTGCTCAAGAAGAAAAGGCCGGTCAACAAAAGGAAGCCGCATTGAAAGAGCAAGAAGCCCTATACCTCTCCTATCAAAAATGGACGCGGTTGAAAGAACTGTTTGGAAGTGCCGACGGAAAGACGTTCCGAGCCATTGCCCAGAGCTTCATTTTAAAGGACTTATTGCAAAATGCCAACTTCTATTTGAAGCACTTTACAGACCGCTATCAACTTACAGGTCAAGGCATTTCGTTAACCATTCTCCTACGCGATTACTACGAAGGCGGCGTAACCCGTCCGGTGAGCACCCTCTCCGGCGGAGAAAGTTTCTTGGTTTCTTTAGCACTGGCTTTAGGCTTGTCTTCTTTGAATCGCCAAAATCTTTCAGTCGATACATTATTTATTGATGAAGGATTCGGCACATTAAGTAGTGATTATCTCAATACGGTCATGGAAACGTTGGAGAAACTTCATCAATTAGGTGGGAAAAAGGTGGGCATCATCAGCCATGTGGATGGATTGCGCGAACGAATCCGCACTCAGATTCAAGTTAATCGGATTGACAATTCACGAAGCCATGTCATTATAAAGAATTAAGGTGCGAGGAATTCCCGCACCTTAATTCTTACTCTATTCTTTCTTTTGATTGGTCAAATCAGAGAATACACTACGTAAATCCAGTGAGCTATGAATGCAGCCACCAATCCTCCTATGGTGTGAGCCAAGATAGCTTTTGAAGTCAACTCACGATAACCCAAAGAGTCGAGCATCGCTGTATGCGTACTCAAATAACCACTCCAGCACATACCGATAGCAGTAAATACAGCAATCGCATTACCATCTGCCCAACCTTCGGCCACAAAACTTGGAACCAATCCCAATGCGGCTCCTACAGCTCCTAAAGCTGTGATTGGGAAAGCTACCAAATGCGGATCGTTAAAACCAAACAACCATTCAAATACGATGTTTATCTTGCCGGCTAAGAATGGCAAAAGCTCTACACCTTCGTATGCCGCCCCATTATAAACACCGTCTCCGGCAGGGCCAAATGTCATAATCATGACAAGGGTAGAGATAATCAACACCCCTGGGATGATGGCCAAACCTACTTCTACTCCGGTGCGTCCACCGTCAAGAAGCGAATTCAATGTCCGGATAAATAAGGATTTCTCTTCTATCACTTCCTCTTCTTTTGCTATAAACTTACCCTCTGTGGCATTTTCTTCAGCAAATTTCGGGAAAGCTTTTATCACAAAACGTTGCATCAAACGAGTGGAAACGATACATCCACAGAAAGCACCAATCAAGCCAATAAACGGTTCAGCGTAAAATCCTTGACCGACCATGAAGACAATAACCAACAGCCCCATCCCAAAAGCTGTTCCGAAGTTGGTCAACGAAATGTATTGATATTTCTTGAAATAGCTACTAAAACGCTTGTCTTGAGCCAAAGAAATGATAGCCGGATTGTCCGAAAGAAAAGTCATAACGGCTCCTAAAGAAGCCACCCCCGGCAAATTGAACAAAGGACGCATCAACGGACGTAGCAAGCGTTCCAACAACTTAACTACGCCGAATTCTACAAACAACTTACCGATTGCACCGGTAATTACACAAATCGCCATCAAATAAAAACAAGTATTCAACAACAAATCGTGTGCTGTCTTCATGATGGTGTTCAACATCTGGGGAACACCCATAATGGAACCAATGTAGGCGAATAAAGCAAAGACAATCACCAAACAAGGAATGCCATCAGGAATGTATTTCCAAAAACCAACTTTTTTGTTACTCATAGTTCCTTTAAGATTTTACATTTTGTTTGCAAAAATAGGAAATTTTAGAGAAAATAACCCTCTCTGTGGTTACTTTTTAATTCTCGAAATAATACAAAAAGATAGCTACCCCTTCCAAAGCCGGCTTCTTCTGGTCTTTGATTTCAATCTTGAACTTGATTTCAGCCTTTGCCGTTCCACGAAGGTTTTGCAAACTTTGAAGAGTAGTACGCAAACGAATGCTCTGGCCTGACAAAACCGCCTGACCAAACTTCATTTTATCCATACCATAGTTAATCATCATCTTCAAGTTGTTCACCTCAATAATCTGATTCCACATGAACGGAAGCATGGAAAGAGTCAAATAACCATGAGCAATAGTGCTCTTAAAAGGACTTTCTGCCTTTGCCTTTTCTTCGTTCACATGAATCCATTGATGATCCAAAGTTGCATCCGCAAAAAGGTTGATGCGTTCTTGAGGCAATTCCACATAATCCGAAACGCCTAACTCCTGTCCTACATATTTTTCAAAATCTTCGTAAGAATTGATAACTAATTGTGCCATAAATCTTTATCTATTAGAATAATGTTTTTCTATGTTTTTACAATGCAAAAGTAGTAAAACAACCGAAAATATTTACTATTTTTGCACAAAATTTAAATAAATGAGCAAAGAAAATTCGCTATGATACATATTCTTCCAACCGATTCAACACAGAGAACATTGCCCGAAATGTTTACCTACCCTTTCCATTATACCCCACATCCTTTGTGTGTGCAAGCCTCTCAAGAAGTGCAAAACTATTTACAAACCCGAGAAGACTGGCACGAAGAATTACAAAAAGGTAAGATGTTTGGCGTATTAATTGTAGAAACATCGTTGGGAGAGATAGGTTATCTGGCCGCCTTTTCGGGGATTCTTGCCGGTAAAAACGTTCACGAGTTCTTTGTTCCGCCCATTTACGACCTATTGCAACCCGATGGATATTTCAAAAAGGAAGAAGAAAACATCTCGTCCATCAACCGGAACATTCAAGCCATTGAACAATCGGAAGAATACATCCGATGCAAAAACTACTTGGCTTATTTAAAGGAAATATCCCAACAGAACATTGAAGACTTCCGAAAGCTCAAGAGCAATTTCAAAGAGCTGAGGAGCTTTCAACGAAAAGATGAAGAGCTTTCCGAAAAAGCTCTTGATGCGATGAAGCGAGAAAGCCAATATCTGAATGCAGAAGAGAAACGTCGAGAACAATTCTGGCAATCACTTATCGACGAACAACAAGCCCGTTTGAATGAGTTTCAACAGCAGATGGAAGCTTGGAAAGCCGAACGGAAAAGCCGTTCTGCCAAGCTTCAGCAATGGTTATTCCAACAATTTCATATTCTCAATGCTCGCAATGAGGAGCAGAATCTTTGTGAGATTTTCCAACAAACGCCTCAACGGATTCCACCGGCCGGTGCGGGTGAATGTGCCGCCCCCAAACTCTTGCAATATGCTTATTTGCATCAACTAAAGCCGTTGGCTATGGCAGAGTTTTGGTGGGGAGATTCTTCTAAAAACGAAGTTCGTCATCATGGCCATTTTTATCCGGCATGTAAACATAAATGCGAACCGATTCTTAATTTTATGTTACAAGGATTGCAGGTAGAGCCTAACCCTCTATTAACCTCCAAAGTAGAAGATGAACTCCTCGAAATCGTCTACGAAGACGACTATCTGTTGGTGGTAAACAAGCCTTCGGGAATGCTTTCCGTACCTGGAAACACCAACCAAGCTTCTGTTTACAGCATTTTGGCAAAGAAATATCCCGAAGCAACAGGTCCTCTGATTGTTCATCGGTTGGATATGGATACTTCCGGCTTATTGGTTGTAGCCAAGACAAAAGAAATTCATGCTCAATTACAAAAACAATTTGAAAAGCAAGAAGTAAAGAAGCGATACATTGCATTGTTAGAGGGGGGTCCACAAGCCGATAAATCTGGTTTTATCCGCCTCCCCTTACGCCCTGACTACGAGAATCGTCCACGACAAATAGTTGATTATGAAATTGGTAAGGCGGCCGTAACCCGTTATGAAATCATTGAAAGAGGAACTCATACTCGCATTGCTTTCTATCCCCAAACCGGACGCACTCACCAGTTGAGAGTGCATGCTTCCCACGCCGATGGCTTGAATTGTCCCATTGTGGGCGACTCCCTCTATGGCCAATCCGCCGATCGTCTTTATCTCCACGCCGAAAAGATAGAGTTTAAGCATCCGGCCACCGGAAAGCATATAAGATTATTTTCTCCTTGTCCTTTTTAATAAAGATGTTAAATATTTTGCTTTCTATGTAATTTGTTCATAATTTTGCACGATTATAAATCTTTGAAGCTTTTTATCACTTAAACCTAAAGACGAAAAAGATGAAACAATATAATAGTAAAACATCCAAACTAATGGTATGTAGCGTTATTTTAGGCGATTTGATATTAATGAATATCTTGTTCGTAGTTATGTATCATTTTTGGCCTTATAGCAAACTCGGCCCTATATTTAGCGGAGGGTATTGGGAAATGGCCGCATTCAACACTCTTTGTTATATTGCAAGCACTTATTACAATGGCGTTGTTTTGCATTTGCGCAAGGTTCGTAACATGCACATCATAGGTAAAGTAACTGAAAACTGTGCCAAATTCATTGTTATTTCTGTAGCTTTTATTGCATTAGCCGGATATGACGGAATATCCACTCGTTTTCTTTTTCTCTTCCATCTCATCAACTATTTAATGTTGATAGTATGGCGTATATTTTGCCATTTCCTCGTTTGCAAATTCCGTAGTAGTGGACGTAATGTTTCCTATTGTATTTATTTAGGAAGCGGAAGTAATATCCAAGAATTGTACCAAGAACAATCGTACAAAAGCACAGGTTATCGTGTTTTAGGATACTTCAGCCATACAATAAATGAAGAATTACCTCAAGCACTTCCCTATTTGGGAAAGCCGGAAGATGTATTCAAATACCTTGAGAATCATAACGTAGACAACATCTATTGCAGTCTCCCTTCTAACCAAAGTGAGTTAATTCTACAAGTGATTCATTGGACTGAAAAGAACTTCGCCCATTTTTACCATGTACCCCATGTGCGTAATTATCTGCATCGCCGTATGTGGTTTGATACGGTAGGCGATGTACCTGTACTCAGTTTGCATCGGGAACCCCTCAATGAAATCGACAATCGTATCATCAAGCGTGCTTTCGATCTCATCATGTCGGGAATTTTCTTATGTACTGTATTCCCGTTCTTTTATATTATAGTAGGTACAATCATCAAGATTACTTCCCCGGGACCTATCTTTTTCAAACAAAAGCGCAATGGAATCAACGGAAAAGAATTTTGGTGTTATAAATTCCGTAGCATGAAAGTAAACAAGGATGCCGATAGTGTTCAAGCCACCAAGAACGATCCAAGAAAAACAAAGTTCGGCGATTTCATGCGCAAGACTAATATAGATGAACTTCCCCAACTTATCAATGTATTTATTGGGGATATGTCTTTGGTTGGTCCTCGTCCACACATGCTTAAACATACAGAAGAATATTCCAAGCTGATTGACAACTACATGGTACGCCATTTTGTAAAACCAGGCATTACCGGTTGGGCGCAAATAACCGGCTATCGTGGTGAAACAAAGGAGCTTCACCAGATGGAAGGACGTGTAGCTGCCGACATTTGGTACATGGAGCATTGGTCTTTCCTACTTGATTTGCATATTATTTACAAAACTTTTGCCAACGTTATTCAAGGAGAGAAGAATGCCTACTAACCCGCTTTCCACATCCGAACGCCATTGGTATGTAGCCTACACCAAGCTTTTTCACGAACGCAAAACAGCTGAAAACCTACAAAAGATGGGGATAAGAAGTTTTGTACCTATACGTGAAGAAATCCACCAATGGAGCCAGCGTAAGAAGAAAGTCATGAAAGTACTCATTCCTCAAATGATTTTTATTTATGCTACCCCAACGGAAAGATTGGAAGCACTAACGTTATCGGCGATCAGCCATTATATGGTACTTCGAGGAGAACATACTCCTGCCGTCATTCCTAATGACCAAATGGAACGATTTATGTTCATGGTAGACTATTCTGATGAAACCATTGAGATGTTTACTTCCACCCTTGAAATAGGACAAATAGTAAAGGTTATTAAAGGCCCTTTGAATGGATTAAAAGGTGAATTGGTCGAAATAGAAGGAAAATCCAAAGTGGTTGTTCGCTTGGATATGTTAGGATGTGCTGGCGTAGATATGCCAGCCGGATACGTGGAAGCTCTTTAAGAACAAACCTCTTTCTTAATTCCGTTATAAAAATTAGGAATTTCAGAAAAATATTCATTTATTTGCGTATTATGAACCATAAATGAATACAAGTATGAAAAAAGACCTTTATTTTTATTTGGTAAGCATGCTCTTTCTCTTTATTGTGGGGGCATGTTCATCGGGCGGAGATGATATTCCCGATCCAGAGCCAAAACCAGAATCAGACAAAGTTACAACAAACAAAAGTTCTGAAAATGTAACCGTAGAAGGTATAACCACCAACGTTACCATCACAGCAAACAAAGCATGGACTGCTTCATCTGATCAAAGTTGGTGTACTGTCTCTCCAGCTTCGGGAAACGCAGGAACAGCTACCCTTACCATAACTGTTACTGCTAATCCGGATGAACAAGAAAGAACTGCAACCGTTACAATCAAGGCAGGAACTGCATCAGCGACCATAACCGTAAAACAAGCCAAGAAGGAAGCTGAAGCAGACGAAGTTACAACAGATAAGACTTCTGAAGATGTATCAGCAGAAGGCGCAACCACCAACGTTACTATCACAACAAACAAAGCATGGACTGCTTCATCCAATCAAAGTTGGTGTACAGTCTCTCCGGCTTCGGGAAATGCAGGAACAGCTACCCTCACCATAACTGTTACTGCTAATCCGGATGAACAAGAAAGAACTGCAACCGTTACAATCAAAGCAGGAACTGCATCAGCTACCATAACCGTAAAGCAAGCTAAGAAGGAAACTTCACAAGGCGGTGAAGAAGAAAACAAAGGTAGCAACATTGAAGATATGGGAAATAAACAATGGTAAATAGAATAATTATGAAAACGACTCCGTATATATTAGTAAGCTTCTTTCTCTTATTGGCCTCTGCTTGTACAGATGAATCAATTATCAATCAACAAGAAGGTCTACGCGTATCAGGTGGAATGAAGACTGAATCCCGAGTTACATTTATTAATGACGGGGAATGGACACATACCCATTGGGTAGCTAATGATGCCATCGGCTTACAAAGTGAAGACGAATATAACGTGCCTTACAAAGCTATATCCAATGGAAGCTATAGCGAATTCTCTGCCAGTGGTTCTACTTCCATAGCTTCAGAGGAAGGGAAAAAGGTGCGAGCCTACTATCCGTATAATAGCAAGGCTTCTGGCAATGAAGTACCACTACCCTACACCATCGGACAAAGTTCTGAAAATCCGGCAGCTGCTTTCTTATATAGTGAAGCAACTATCAACGGTAACTCGTTGAATTTTACGTTCAAGCATGTCTATTCGTATTTACGAGTTACACTCAATGCCAAGATGTATAAAGACAATCTACCTGATGGTTGTGTGTTATCCGGTGGAGGTATTTACATTAAATCCGATGAACCTATCTCTGTGTATGATGCAACCTTTAACTTAAATACGCAAGCCATCACACACAAAGAATCGGACAATGCCCGACTTTTCTATTATACTCCAGACATGAATTATAATGGTACTCAAACATACACTTATTTGATTCCTATTCTCCCTCAATCGAATAATAGCAACGTGAATGTTTACTTGTTTTATCCGCAAGAAGGTGATACAGGTTATGTAAGTCTACTTCCGGTAGCAGGAAAAACGCCGGCTGAAGGATTCCTTGCCGGAAATGTGTATGAACTTGATATGACCGGTGGCGAAGCGGCCAATATTCCATTGGCAGATGCTTTAACCGACTTTTATAATACTACCAATGGTTCTTCGTGGACGACCAACACCAACTGGTTAAGTTCAAAAGCATACGAAGAATGGTATGGTCTGAACGCTGAACATGCAGGACTTGACTATGTGTACACAATGGAATTGGCAGCCAACAATTTGAAAGGTACCTTACCCGAATCCTTTGTAGCCATCATGAACCAAGCCAACAACATTAACCTCAGTTGGAATGCACTTAGCGGAGCCATCCCTGATGCAGTAAAGAACCATTATCGTTGGAGCAATTTAGGTTGGCTTATCGTTCCTCAAGATACTCGTATCGGTGGTGGATTCGATTTGTCAAACAGTAACCTGTTCATGCCAACTACTCCAACAACGAATTTAATTGATAATACACAAAGTAGCTTAAAGGACATTTTCAGTAAGCACAAACTTACACAAGTTGTTTTGTATTCGGCAAGTGATGTAAACGGAATCATGAATCAGTTCGACAAGAGCCGCGTGAACCAACATTTGGATTATCACAGTTTAGGATTAGGAACAGTTATCTTTACAGCCACCGATCCGGCAGCAGACAACACCACTCTCATTAACGGAATCACTGAAAAATATGGAAGTGTAGAAGGCATTGAATGGGTACATGAAAGCCCTTATACAACTGTTTACTATTCCATGACATACCTCTTTGATAGCAACGGTCAGTTGGTATATGTTGCTCCATACAGTTCGTCAAAGGACAATGAAGAAGTACACACTCAATACAACAACTACTTACGTTCTGTATTGGGCGTACCGGCCGAACATCCGGAGTTCAGTTTTGAATTCTATACTTCAAGCGATTATTCAAAGGATGGAGAAGTATTCACTATCCAAAACGCGACCGTTGGTAATGGTATCGACCTCATCTTCCTCGGAGAAGGCTTCGTAGACACCGATATGGCTACGGGAGGTAAGTATGAGACCAAGATGAAAGAAGCAGCCGATAAACTCTTTGAGTTGGAACCATACAAGTCTTTCCGTAACCGTTTCAATCTTTATGGAGTGAAAGTGGTCTCTCCTACCGCTGAATTTACGGAAGGAGCCGAAAAGCGTATCAAGAACGATTATGCAACCGCTTTTGAATATGCAGAAAAGTATGATGCAAACTTACCGGAAGATGCACGCATGATGATTGTTGTTATCTACAATACCGAAAGTTACGTTGACCGAAGCTATTGCGGCATGTACAGCAACGGCGATTTCGTTGCCTTCAACATGACTGCAGCCAATAATACATTGATTCACGAAGTAGGTGGACATGGCATTGCCAAATTAGCCGACGAATACGTAGAAGGTGGCTATGAAAATACGACTCTCCCTGCGAGTGAAAAGCAAAATTTGGACACTTACTTTGGTTATGATTGGGGATGGTATGCGAATGTGGACTACAACAGTACAGCCTCAACCATTCGTTGGTCGCGTATGTTGTCAGACAGTCGCTACAAGAACGATGGTTTGGGTATTTACGAAGGTGCCTTTACCTACGGAAAGGGTGTTTACCGTCCAAGTGAGAACAGTATGATGCTTGGTAACATTTCTTGGTTCAATGCTCCAAGTCGTGAAGCCATCTACAAAGCAATCATGACACTTTCGGAAGGAGACAGTTGGACGTACAGCTATGAAGACTTTGTTTCATACGATGAAAAGAACCTGACCACTACCGCTTCTACTTCACGTAGTGCCATGAAGGTTCAAAGTGCTAAAGAACTTCAAGAAGTCCTCGACCGTCATCGTAAACCGGAATTGATTCGTGGCTCTTTAAGAAATGCCGCTAAGAATGCCAAGAACAAGAGCATTACAGTTCCATTACGTTAATTGGAAAGCATATAATAAAAGAGGGCGACAACAATCGCCCTTTTTTATTTGCTCAAAACATCAGTTGTAATTAAGTTAATCGAAACAAAAAATTCTCTTTGGAGAATTGATTAACGCGCTTTGGAGAAAAAGTGTTAACGTCAAAGAGTTTTTTGAAGGTAGTAAAACACCTTATTTAACCATGACTAACACTCTGGTTCAATGATTCTCAGAGTCTCGACCTTTTCTAACCTTGCTCGCATTTTCGGCATCATGGAACGGCGAATACGAAGCTTCATGATACAATCCATGTCATAGGCTTGCTCCAGAATTTCCGGCTCTTCCTCCTTAACGATACGCATTACATCGTTCATAAACGGATACTCAAAAGCAACAGTAATGTCATCGTCCACCGTCTTCTCTATGATAGTAGCCGAGGAAATGGCTTCAGCGGCGGCGGCCTTGTAAGCTACAATCAAACCGCTGGTTCCCAGCTTGATTCCACCGAAATAACGTACCACAATAATGAGAATATCGGTCAGTTCGTTGGAGTTGATTTGACCAAGAATCGGCTTTCCAGCTGTTCCCGACGGCTCTCCATTATCGTTGGCTCGGAAGTTGAGACGTTCATGCCCCAACATATAAGCATAGCACACATGCCGGGCATCGTAATATTTCTTCTGATAGGTTTCCAAATGTTGCTTTACCTCTTCCAACGTGCGTACCGGAATGGCAATCGCAATGAACTTACTGCGCTTCTCGGTGTAGATGCCTTCGGCTAAAGAGGTAATGGTTTTATAAGTATCTTCTTGTGTCATCGGGAATTTCTTTGAATGAATTGCAAAGGTACAAATAAAATGACTACTTTTGTGAAATTCTTGAAACTAAAGACCATAAAAACCTATGATTGAATATTTGATAGTCTGTCCGCTGGTGTTTTTGGCCGGCTTTATTGATGCCATTGCCGGCGGTGGTGGGTTGATTTCACTTCCGGCTTACTTGATTGCCGGACTTCCTCCCCATGCAGCGATTGGAACAAATAAGTTCAGTGCTTGCATGGGAACCATTGTTGCCACCTGGAAATTTGCCAAAAGCGGATTCATTCATTGGAAACGGGCTTTACCAGCAGTAGCTACCGCCTTGTCCGGTTCCTGGTTGGGTGCCCAATTAGCATTGTTGGTCGATGCAAATGCTTTCAAGTTGGTCATGCTGATCGTTTTGCCTCTTACGGGATTTTATGTACTTTTCAAAAAGCCTTTTCAAGCAAACAAATCTCCTTTTTCTGATAAGAAGACCATCCTTATTACCCTCATCTTAGGTTTTCTGATTGGCATATACGACGGATTTTATGGACCGGGAACCGGAACTTTCCTGATTCTATTGCTTACAGCTGTGGCTCATGTCAGCCTGAATGAAGCGGCCGGTACTACAAAAGTCATTAATCTTGCCACCAATGTATCAGCATTAGTAGTATTTCTGTTGAATGGAGTGATTTGGTTTCCATTGGCATTGGTAGCGGCCGTATTCGGTATTGCCGGCAACTACATCGGAGCCACTTATTTCACGAGCAAAGGAACGGGTTTTGTGAAACCGGTAATTGTAATTGTCTTGACGATATTCTTTATCAAGATTTGTTGGGAATTGTTAGTTTCATAAAAAAGGCTCAAGTAATCTTGAGCCTTTATACTTATACCAATTTATGAATAATCAAACCGGAACGGAGTTTGGGTTCAAACCACGTAGTCTTGGGCGGCATGATATTACCCGTATCGGCAATGTCCATTAATTGCTTCATGCTTACCGGATAAAGCGCCAATGCCACTTTCATTTCACCGCTGTCTACCCGCTTCTTCAGTTCTCCTAATCCGCGAATACCTCCTACAAAGTCGATACGTTTGTCCGAACGAAGGTCTTTGATTCCGAGAATTTCATCTAATATAAGGTTAGACGAAATGGTAACATCAAGTACACCTATCGGATCATTGTCATCGTAAGTTCCTTCCTTTGCAGTCAGGCTATACCATTTACCATCTAAATACAAGGAGAAATTATGCAAAGCATTTGGCTTATAAATGTCAGCACCTTTTTCTTCAACGAGGAAGTTCTTTTCAACAGCCGCCAAGAACTCTGCCGGAGTAAGACCGTTCAAGTCCTTTACGACACGATTATAGTCGATGATAGTCAACTGGTTGGCCGGGAAACAAACCGCCATGAAATAGTTGTACTCTTCATCTCCTCGATGATTGGGGTTCTGCTGAGCTTTCTCCGCCCCTACCAAAGCGGCGGCGGCTGAACGATGATGTCCGTCGGCAATGTAAAGTGCAGGCATGGCCGCAAATGCTTTTGTAATCGCATCAATGTCTTCTTGTTGGTCGATAATCCACAACGTATGTCCGAATCCGTCTCCCGGAGCAATGAAATCATATTCCGGTTCTCCGGCAGTATATTTCGCTACAATCGCATCCAATTCCGCGTTGTCCGGATAAGCAAAGAACACAGGCTCTATGTTGGCATTGTTCACACGAACATGCTTCATGCGGTCTTCTTCCTTATCCCGACGCGTCAGTTCATGTTTCTTGATAACGCCATTCATATAGTCAGGCACGTATGCTCCCACTACCAAGCCATATTGAGTCTTTCCGTTCATGGTCTGTGCATAGACATAATAGTTTTCTTTTTCGTCCTGCACCAACCAACCCTTGTCCTGGAACATCTGGAAATGTTCGGCCGCACTTTTGTACACACAAGGATCATGTTCGTCTGTACCTTCCGGGAAGTTGATTTCCGGTTTGATGATGTGATAAAGCGATTTTTCATTATCGCCTGCTTCTGCACGTGCTTCCGCTGAGTTCAATACGTCGTAAGGACGTGATGCCACTTGTTCCACCAACGCTTTCGGTGGACGAATGCCTTTAAAGGGTTTGATTACAGCCATAGTATTAAGATTTATGGTTTTTGATTTATGATTTCCGATTGTTTGAAATGATCATAAATCAGAAACCATAAATCATTAATGTTTATTTGTTTACACGATACTTTTCGCAACCTTCTTTCAAGAAACCAACAATCTGGTTGGCGGCCGCAATACCCGCGTTGATGTTTGCTTCAGCAGTCTGAGCACCCATCTTCTTTGGAGTAGTAAAGTATCGTCCGGCAAACTTTTCACTCAATTCTGCATGGTCGTCAGGCATAATGTCTGTAACATACTTCAAGTCCGGACGGTCTTCCATGACCTTCACCAATTCGATTTCATTGATTACCTCCTTACGGGCGGTGTTGACAATCAAACCGTTCTTCGGCAAACGATTCAACAGATTGTAGTTGATAGACATACGAGTACCTGGAGTAGCCGGAATATGAATGGAAACCACATTACATGTTTCATACAATGCTTCCGGAGTATCTACCGGAGTAACACCATCTGCAACAATGGCTTCCTTCGGACAATAAGCATCATAAGCATAAATATCCATACCGAAACCTTTAGCAATACGAGCTACGTTACGACCTACATTACCATACGCATGAATACCCAACTTCTTTCCTTTCAGTTCCGAACCAGATGTACCGTTGTAGAAGTTACGGACCGCCATGACCATCATACCAAACGCCAACTCGGCTACAGCGTTAGAGTTCTGCCCCGGTGTATTCATGACACAAATGTTACGAGCAGTCGCCTCTTCCAAATCTACATTGTCGTAGCCTGCACCTGCACGAACGATAATCTTCAAATTAGGAGCCGCATCCATGATATCGCCGTTTATTTTATCACTTCGGATAATCATGGCATCTACATCGGCGGCCACTCTTTTTACGCGAGCAAGGTCTGTTCCGTATTTTTCGCATAATTTGAGTTCATAACCGGCTTCTTCTACTACTTTCTGAATACCGTCAATAGCTACTTGGGCAAACGGTTTATCGGTCAATAATAATATTTTTTTCATGATGAGTCTGTTTTGTTGGATTAATGAAGCTTTTCAAATTCCTGCATACAATCTACCAAAGCCTGTACGCTTTCCAACGGCATGGCGTTATAACAAGATGCTCGGAAACCACCTACTGAACGGTGTCCTTTGATGCCTACCATACCTCTTTCTGTCGCAAACTTCATGAAGTCGGCTTCCAATTCTTTATATTCATCGGCCATCACAAAGCAGATATTCATGTAAGAACGGTCTTCCTGAGCCGCAATCGTTGCCCGGAACAACTTGTTACGATCGATTTCGCTATAAAGCAAATCTGCACGTTCCTTTGCACGACGTTGCATTTCTACTACACCACCTTCTTTCTTTATCCAACGGAGTGTCTGAAGGGCTGAATAGATAGGCAATACAGGAGGAGTATTGAACATAGAACCGCCGTCCACGTGTGTCTGATACTTCAACATGGTCGGGATATGGCGAGAAACCTTGTTCAACGCTTCATCTTTCACAATCACAAAGGTTACGCCGGCCGGAGCCAAATTCTTTTGGGCACCACCATAAATACAAATATATTTCGATACATCTACCGGACGGGAGAAGATGTCAGAAGACATGTCTGCAATCATAGGAACCGGAGAATCCAAATCCTCACGAATCTCTGTTCCATAAATAGTATTGTTGCTGGTAATGTGGAAATAGTCTGCATCCTCAGGAATGGTATAGCCCTTTGGTATGTAATTATAAGTAGTTTCAGCAGAAGAAGCCACTTCCACTACTTCACCGAATGCTTTCGCTTCCTTGATAGCCTTCTTCGACCATACACCGGTATTCAGATAAGCTGCTTTCTTTTCCAAGAAATTATAGGGAACCATGCAGAACTGTGTGCTGGCACCACCACCCACGAACAATACAGAGTAGCCTTCCGGAATATTCAACAATTCCTTGAATAAAGCCACTGCTTCGTCAATCACAGCCTGAAAGTCTTTTGAACGATGACTGATTTCCAAGATGGAAAGACCAATACCATTAAAATCCAATACGGCTTGAGCTGTACTTTCGATTACTTCACGTGGCAGGATAGATGGTCCCGCGCTGAAATTGTGCTTTTTCATATCAAAACAGTTTATAATTGTGATACAATCATGGTTTATTTCTCTTAATATTGGCGAATATAGGTATAATTTTCCTTATCCCCAAATAAAGTCCTATCTTTTTCAATGTGTTAGAAAGCCTATTTTTGACTTTTACTGACAATCTGTTACCATTTTGCTTCTTCAATAATGGTTTTTACGCCTTTAATCTTCTCGTTTCGCACCATGCTCAGGGTTTGCTTTACCTTTTTGCGAGAAATCGCGGCAAAAGAATAATGGTCTTTCACGTCAATCCGACCGACATCTTCCTTGTTTAGATTACCTTTTTTAAATAAAAAGCCCACAATATCAATCTTATTGATTTTATCCTTTTTCCCTTTTCCTATATATAAGGTAACAAACTTCGGTTGCGAAGGTTTAGGGGGATTGTCGGGTAAAACAAATGTTTCGGGTTCTTCCGTAATGTAAGAAGGCAGAGTCTCCTCGCTGTGCATGATGATGTACGAATTTCCTTCGGCTTCCCAGCGGGCAGTACGTCCGTTACGATGGATGTAACCATCTTCTTGAATGGGCAAATGATAATGCACGATGTTGTCAATGTCGGGAATATCCAGTCCTCTTGCCGCCAAATCCGTAGAAATCAACACATGACAACTTCCATTGCGAAACTTATAAAGCGACCGTTCCCGATCTTCTTGCTCCATACCTCCATGAAAAACACCACAAGGAAGTTTTTGCGATTGTAGGTACTTCCCTACCCGTTCTACACTTTCCCGATGGTTGCAGAAAACCAATGTCGACCGACTTCCGAAGGTACAAAGCAATTTATATAGGGTTTCGAGTTTGTCTTTTATGGGCGATAATACCTTATATATATGGATACGTTCCGAAAGGGTTTCTTGTTCATCTAAAAAGTTGAGCTTGGTAGTATGATTCAACCCTGTAAATTGAGGAATTTCCTCTGAATCGGTAGCCGAAAGCAAAAAACGTCGCTGAAGTTTGGGTAGTTGTCCGATAACGGTTGCCATCTCTTCTTGAAAACCAAATTCCAGACATTTGTCGAATTCGTCGATGACGAGTGTACGAACGGTAGAAGCATCGAAGTTTTGTTTGCTCAAATGGTCATTCATACGGCCGGGAGTACCAATGATTACAGACGGTTGAATCCCTTTCATGGTGCGATGTTCGTCCATTGCCGGCCGTCCTCCGTAACAACTCATAGCCTTATAAGGCGTATCCATACTCTTGAACACCTGGTCTATCTGCAAAGCCAACTCGCGAGAAGGCACTAATACAACCGCCTGTACCCCTTTCACATCGGGTTTCAACGATTCAAGAATTGGTAATAAATAGGCTAATGTCTTTCCCGAACCAGTAGGCGAAAGCAACACCAAGTCGTTCCCTTCCTTCCAGGAATCAATGGCCGCCTCTTGCATGGGGTTCAAAGAAGTTATGTTCAATTTAGCAAGCACTTGTGCTATTTGTGTGGAAATGGTAGTCATAGTAATATTTTATTTACGTGAATGATACAAAAATACGATTAATATTTGTACTAATGAACGAAAGATCAAAAAATCGCATTTATTCAGGTGATGATATACACATGTTAACACGAAATTGTCTAAGGAAACGGAAGGAAGTGAAGCGAAGAGGCTCGGTGGCATCCACATGTCTGCCCGAAAACATTCATACGTCGCAATACGAGACAGCAAGTGTTGTGCTATGAAGCTGCAAGCGTAGAGCATCAAGACTTGCTCCGTTGAGGTGTGAGACTGCAAGCGTTGGGGTACGAGACTTGCTGCATTTCACGACGAGACGAGGTATGGCAGGAATGACAAGAATTTTTCGTATTCCTGCCATTGTATTTTATTATATTTCAACGATTTAGAAAAGGAATTGCACGAATGGCAGATTATTTCAGAAATACCATTTTAAACGGTTAAACAAGCATAAAAAAACTCTTTGACGCAAGAGTGTTAACGTCAAAGAGCTTTTATCGTTTCGTCAAAGAGTTTTTTCTTACTCTTCCGGAGCAAACATCGGATCCCAAGAAGGAAGCATGATAGGCTTCTGTTCGAGCATCTTCATGATGTCGGCCGGCACATATTTCTTTTCTACCACTACGCGGAACATGTAATTGTCAAACCATTCATCGGTCATAATCAAGTTTCCTTGATAGCCTGAAGAAGCACCCCAGCTGTTTTCTACCATCCACTTTTTCGGTTGGCCGGCTTCGTCAAGGTCGACGGCAATCAAAGTCATGGCGTGAGAAGAACCACTGGAGAAAGTCTGGATACGCTGTTTCTTATCCATCGGGAATTCGGTACGGAACAAAGACGCATAGTCCATGTTGTTGATATCCAACGTACCTTTCTTACGATCCATGAACTTACCCACGTCGCAAGAGAAATACATGGCTGTATTATCCTTGATGGAAGCGATGGCGAGTTCCTTCACACGTTCAATCGGGAGATTGATGTAAAGCCAGTTTTCGCCGTCGTACACGTGGCGGTCGTATTCAATTTCGTACACCTTGCCATATTCGCGGCTCGGATCATTCATCACCATGATATAGTTGTTTTCCAAATCTTCGCCAATAAATTCATCGTAGAAGCTCTTCGGAGTGTATTTCTTGGTGCTTACAGCCTTGCCTGCCTTGTCGTAACGAGTCCATTCAAAATCAGTTGGAGGTACGCCTAAACATTCCACAAGGATACGATAGATTTCAGACAGCATGACTTCCTTGCGTTCAGCCGCCTTTGCCAGCTTCAAACCACGAAGTTCGAGAGCAAACTCACGCAACTTCCACTTCAGAATCATACCCATCTGACCGGTGTTTTCACTTTGATAAGTTTCAGGCATCACTTCCTTTGGTACTGCCCCATACTTCATGATGAGGTTTGAAACACCTGTAAACTGACCACCGTCACCGATAGGATTCTTCAGCAACCAATCCACCTTACGGTCTTCCAACGGAAGGTCGCGGGTGTCGATGATAGCTTGCAAAAACAAGTTGGACTTTTCCAGCAAGTCGTAGAAAGAGTTGTAATTCTGTGAAAATTCAAAGCCCGGAAGGTCGTGCTTTGCAATCATCTTGGCACGCAACACGTTCAAGCCGGTAAACAGCCAACAACGTCCGGACGACTTCTGATTGGTGATTCCTTTCGTAGTTACACGATGAGAAAAATGGGTATCAATCATCGACAAGTTTTCGCCGTTGATTGCCAATTCAGCGATAGAATTGGATGCAAGTGCATTCTTAACGGCTTTCTGCTCCGGAGTTCCCTGATATGCATCACGAAGACGACCAAGCAACTCTTCACTAATACCGCCATTTTTAGTTTGTGCCACAACGCCTAAAACGCTTAGCATCCCTACAAAAAAGCAAAGAATAAGTTTTTTCATACGATATGATTGTTTAATGTTTTTCATTTTGCACGAAGATACGCTTTTTTTATCAAACGACCTAAGAAAATACAACAAATGTTTAGAAAAAAATAAGTGAATACATTGAGGTGCATTCACTTATCCTTACTTATATCAAAACAATATCAACATTTGATATTCAAAGAGTCAAGTACAGACCGCATCTTTTCGTATGTGGTAATACGTGTCGGAACCAACGGCAAACGGAGTTTGTTTTCAATCATACCCATCATATTCAACATGGCCTTTACCCCTGCCGGATTTCCATCCACAAACAACAAGCTGAACAGCTCTGTAAACTTATGGTGAATGGTCAAAGCATTGTTATAGTCTCCCTGCAAGGCCAAACGTGTCATGCGGCTGAACTCACGTGGGAAAGCATTGCCAATCACCGAAATAACACCGACTGCCCCCAATGTAATCAATGGGAAAGTAATACCATCGTCACCTGAAATCACGTCAAAATCAGCCGGCTTATTCCTGATGATGTCGTCCATCTGGGTAATGTTACCAGAAGCCTCCTTAATGGCCACAATATTCTTGAAATCACGAGCCAAACGAAGTGTGGTTTCAGCAGTCATGTTTACCCCGGTACGACCAGGCACATTGTAAAGCACAATAGGCAAGCTGGTTGATTCGGCCACCGCCTTATAGTGCTGATAAATACCTTCCTGAGAAGGCTTATTATAATAAGGTACAACCACCAACAAAGCATCTACTCCCGTCATGTCGTCGTTTTTCAACGTATCTATAACCGCCTGAGTGCTGTTGCTACCTACACCCAGCAAAATAGGAATACGTCCGTTTACACGTTCGATAACCAACCGCTTTATCTTGTCCTTTTCCTCTTTGGAAAGTGTTGGAGTTTCTGCTGTTGTGCCTAACACACACAAGAAATCTGTACCGTTCTGCACCTGATAATCTACCAGACGAAGCAGTGCGTCGTAATCTACGCTACCGTCTTCCTTAAAAGGGGTAATCAAGGCTACCCCCATGCCTTTCAGTCTTGTTCTTATCATATTTTTATGTATTCTTTTTCAAAATTTTCGCAAATGTACGACATTTTTCCATTCCTGCGATAAAAAAACAATGTTTTTTGTCAGCTATAAGTCGTTTGAATTTATTTACCTGTGTTCCAAAATCTATTTTGAAATAGTTATCTCCCCTCTTGAGAGGGGGAAGGGGGTGTGTGAAATTATCAACAATGAATGTACCCCACTTGCATGTGTCTCACACACCCCTTAATCCCCTCTCAAGAGGGGAATTTGGAAAATCCAAACAATCTCTAAAAATCACTCCAACATTTTCAGGAAATCATCTTCATTGACGATAGGAACGCCCAATTTATTGGCTTTTTCCAACTTGGAAGGCCCCATATTCTCACCCGCCAAGACAAAACTGGTTTTCTTGGAAATGCTTCCCACATTCTTGCCGCCGTTCTTCTCAATCATTTCCTTGTATTCATCACGAGAATGATGGCTAAACACTCCGCTAATGACAATCGACTGACCGGCCAGCTTGTCCGTATATTCCGTAGCATCAGTTTCAGGAAGTTGCATTTGAACCCCTGCCTCACGCAACCGTTCAATGATTTCACGATTCTTCTCCTCAGCAAAATACTGGATAATGCTCTGGGCAATACGAGCACCAATTTCATCTACCTGCAGCAAGTCGTCCAATGTAGCCGCCGCCAATGCGTCAATGCTTCGGAAGGCTTTAGCCAAGGTTTTTGCCGTTGTTTCTCCCACAAAACGGATACCCAAAGCAAATAAGACTCGTTCAAACGGCACATCCTTTGAAGCCCGGATACCCTCGATGATATTTACGGCCGACTTCTTCCCCATTCTTTCGAGGCAAGCAATGTCTGGTGCTTTCAGCGTGTAGAGGTCGGCTATATTGTGAATCAATCCTTCCTGATAAAATTGGTCGATAGTTTCAGCTCCTAACCCATCAATGTTCATTGCTTTCCGGCTGACAAAATGCTCGATTTTCCCCTTGATTTGCGGTGGACAGGAAACATCATTCGTACAATAATGGGCTGCTTCGCCTTCATAACGCATCAACGGACTACCACATTCCGGGCAACGAGTGATGAAACGAATTTTGTCGCCTATCATGAAACGAGCTTCCTTGTCTACCCCTACAATCTTCGGAATGATTTCGCCCCCCTTTTCTACATATACCATGTCGCCCAAATGCAAATCCAAGCCCTCGATAATGTCGGCATTATGCAACGAAGCACGTTTGACCACCGTTCCGGCCAACTGGACCGGCTCCAAATTGGCTACCGGCGTAATGGCTCCAGTACGCCCCACCTGATACGTAACCATATTCAGGCGAGTGCAGGCACGTTCAGCCTGAAATTTATAGGCGATTGCCCAACGGGGCGACTTAGCCGTATAACCCAAGTTACGTTGCTGACGCAAAGAGTTGACCTTCAGAACCACCCCATCGGTAGCTACCGGAAGGTTATTCCGTTCCACATCCCAATAACGGATAAACGCAAACACTTCTTCCAAAGAGGTACATTTCCGCATAATATTGCTGACCTTAAAGCCCCACTTAGCTGCCTGTTGCATGTTTTCGTAGTGTCCATCACCTGGAAGTTCTGTTCCCAACAGATAGTATAGATAAGCGTCCAACTTACGAGAAGCCACCACCGATGAATTCTGTAACTTCAAAGTTCCCGAAGCCGCATTACGCGGATTGGCAAAAAGAGGTTCTTCTCGGGCTTCACGTTCCCTATTCAACTGCTCGAAGACTTCCCAGGGCATCAAGATTTCTCCTCTAATTTCAAATTCCCGAGGATAACCTTCCCCTTGAAGCACCAACGGAATGCTTCGGATAGTCTTTACATTGTCGGTTACATCATCGCCCTGCACCCCGTCTCCGCGAGTGATAGCCTGTACCAACTTCCCGTTCTCGTAAATCAAAGAGATAGAGGTTCCATCAAATTTCATCTCGCAACAGATTTCAAACTCTTCGTTTAACGCCTTCTTTACGCGATCATAAAACTCTGCTACCTCCGCTTCCGAGTAAGTATTGGCCAACGAAAGCATGGGATACTTGTGTGGCACTTGGATGAAATTCTTATTCAAATCGCTTCCTACACGCATTGTGGGCGAATTCTCATCATAACACTCCGGGTGCTTTGCTTCCAAATCCTGCAATTCACGCATCAAGAAATCGAACTCCTGATCGCCTATTTCGGGAGCATTCAGCACATAATAATTATGGTTATGTCGGTGAAGCTCTTCACGCAACTGATAAATTCTTTCTACTTCATTCATATATAAAAAGGTATAAGTTGGACAAAAATAGACATTTTTAGCCGGAAATCATTCCGTTTTTTGTACTTTTGCAAAAATTAGAAAACAAATAGAAATGAGAATAGACATCATAACCGTATTGCCGGAAATGCTGGAAGGGTTCTTCAACTGTTCCATCATGAGCCGCGCACAGAAGAAAGGACTGGCCGAAATTCATCTCCATAACCTACGCGACTACGCCTACGACCGCTACCGCAAAGTGGACGATTATCCATTTGGTGGCTTTGCAGGTATGGTCATGAAGATTGAACCCATCGACCGATGTATTTCTGCCTTGAAAGCAGAACGCAACTATGATGAGGTCATCTTTACTTCTCCCGATGGCGAACAGTTCAACCAGCCAATGGCCAATACTCTTTCTTTAGCACAGAACCTGATTATTCTTTGCGGACATTTCAAGGGAATCGACTACCGCATTCGCGAACACCTTATCACGAAAGAAATCAGCATCGGCGACTATGTATTGACAGGGGGAGAGCTGGCAGCCGCTGTCATAGCTGATGCAGTAGTCCGCATCATTCCGGGAGTCATCAGCGACGAGCAGTCTGCTTTGTCGGATTCCTTCCAGGATAACTTATTGGCCGCACCCGTTTACACCCGCCCGGCCGAATACAACGGTTGGAAAGTTCCCGACATCTTGCTTTCCGGACACGAAGCCAAAATCAAAGAATGGGAGCTACAACAATCTTTGGAAAGGACACAGCGATTAAGGCCAGATTTGCTAAAGTAATCAAATTAAACAACTTTACAACCGTATTCCGATAGGTTCACTCCGTTATCTGAATACGGTTTCTTTTTCTTCAGCTCCCCAATTTACCTATTCTTCAACCAAGAAAAGTTTCCCATACTCCCACGTATTCTATTTTATTTTATCCTCGATGAAATGGGGACTTTTTGAAAAAACTCCCCATTTCATCGAAAGTTTTCCCTTATTCCATTAAATCATT
>JAFTSK010000023.1 GCA_017467385.1 Bacteroidaceae bacterium | reverse complement strand
TGTCTCTGTGTTCAGATATAATAAATCCAAACAGTTTCACTTCTTCTGAAATTCTCTTTGACGGATTAATCAAAAAGCTTTGTCGTTAACACTTTTTCGTCAAAGAGAATTTTTATTTTCTCTTGATGCGTCAAGCAAAAGATGAAGAGCTTTTTTCAAAAGCTTTTTATTTTCCCCTCTGGAGAGGGGACTAAGGGGTGTGTGAGGCACAAAGGATGACAGCATTATGATAAGTGTGATGTACTCTAACACACCCCCTTCCCCCTCTCAAGAGGGGGCGAACATTGCTTTCAAAACATAGGGGGAAATCAGGTAGTCAGTTAAAGCAATACAAAAATAAGATAAACGATCTATGTCCAAAATGGACACACTTCACCGAGGAAGTCAATCTACCATCAGTTACAACATTATTTACTGCATTGCAAATGCCACATCCGATGCCCGAGAAAAACCTTCGTATCCACCCGTTCAAAACCGATGGAAAGGTAGAGCCGTTCGGCCTTCGGATTCTCGAAATCCACTAATAAGCCCACACGTTCGTGTCCCTCGGCAAAGGCTTTCTCTCTCATGGCCAACAACAATGCTTTTCCGACTCCGGCTCCTCTGAATTTCGGCAATACACCTAATGAATCCATGTAGAACTCGCCTGCCTGTGTCTCGTCTTCTGCCATGACAAGACCGGGGTTGTATCGGTGTATCACCGCTAAAGTCTGCTTGCGAAGCGGATGTAACATTCCCCCGTCATAGCCCACCAATGCCCCGGCAGGGCTTCCATCGCATTCCGCGATGATAGTATTCCGATAGCTGTACTGCGTATCTTCCATGCGGACAATTTCTTCCAATACATTCAGATAATCCTTGCCGCAATAGTCGGTGGCGGATTCATCGCCGATGGCCATCGCCACCACTTGGGCGATGAGTGTGGCATCTTCCTTCGTCGCTTTTCTTGTTTGTATATTCATTTTATTGGTTTTGCCTACAAAGATAGGACGATACATTACTATTTATTCTCTTCCATCTTACGAGTAACAAACTGAATCTTCAGGTTAGCTTCTTTCTGTTGTTTGCGAATTTCTTCCATGCCGGAAAGGATGCGAGCCAAATCCAACAACTCGGCAACAGCCTTTCTATCGGTTTTCTGCATGGCTGTACGATACGTCTTTTCGCCAATGAACTGTAGCTGAATGTTCTTATCCTGGTTGAGTACGATGAAATCCACTACCCCACCGTCTTCACCCAACTTATAATCGGCCTTTTCAATCGTGCGGCCTAAGTCGGTGGTTTCATAACTGTCTTTAGAAGAAGGTGTTTCGGCAAACGTATCCCCTACACTGACCTTTACGGCTGTGTGATGCAACTTACCGCCGGCACAATAAATGGAAGTCAACGACATCTCTCCTAACTCACTAACTTGCGCACGCAAGAACGAACGACCTAAATTCTTTTCCACGACCTGAGTAGGATAAAAGTAGTTTCCTATTTCCTGATAGGCCGTATCTTTCTCAAGAACAAAATTTCCTTTGATGGAATCCAACTGAGCCTGCTTGACTTGCAACGCACTGTCTAAATAGAGTAAAGTTTTCTGTTGCTCTTTCAAATCCACTTGCTGCATCAGTCGGATACCCTGCTTACGAGCTTCAAACGCCTTCGGGTAAAGCGTTTTGATACTATCTATCTGCAATTTCGCTCCATTGAAATGTTCTTGCGCCAAAGCCGCCTCTGCCTTTTGAAGATGCAGTTGAGCCTGCTTTTCTCCACCATCTCCGCATCCGGCCAAGAGATTCAAGGCCAAAAATGCTGATAATCCTATCTTCTTCATACATTAATCATTGGTTGTAAAGGCAAAAATACAATTTAATTGGATGATAAGCCGTTTTCTTTGGCAAAAAATTGTACTTTTGCAATCCAAGACAACTAAAAATGGATTTGAAAGAGCATTTTACAGGAAAAACATTTCAACTAATCTCCGAAACAGCCGATGAACTCGGCTTAGAGTGTTATGTGGTAGGAGGATATGTACGCGACATTTTTTTGAACCGTCCATCAAAAGACATTGATGTGGTGGTGGTAGGAAGCGGCATAGAAATAGCACAAGCTTTTGGCAAGAAATTAGGAAAAGGGGCCCACGTTTCTGTCTTCCGTAACTTTGGTACAGCACAAGTGAAATATCGGGATACGGAGGTAGAATTTGTCGGCGCTCGAAAGGAATCGTACAGTCACGACAGTCGTAAGCCTATCGTAGAAAACGGCACATTGGAAGATGACCAAAACCGCCGCGACTTTACCATCAACGCAATGGCTGTATGCCTGAACAAAAGCAGATTCGGCGAATTGGTAGATCCATTTGATGGGTTGAACGACTTGAAAGAACGTACCATCCGCACTCCACTTGATCCGGATATTACGTTCAGCGACGATCCGCTTCGTATGATGCGCTGTATCCGTTTTGCTACCCAACTGAACTTTTATATCGACGACGAGACTTTTGACGCTTTAAGTCGAAACAAGGAGAGAATCAACATCATTTCCAAAGAACGAATTGCCGACGAGCTGAACAAGATTCTGCTCTCTCCTGTTCCCTCGAAAGGCTTCGTGGAATTAGACAGATGTGGTCTTCTCCCATTGATATTCCCCGAATTGGCCGCCATGCAAGGCATAGAAACACGGAACGGGCGGGCGCACAAGGATAATTTCTATCACACTTTAGAGGTGGTAGACAACATTTCCAAACATACCGACAATCTGTGGCTTCGTTGGGCTGCTTTATTGCACGACATTGGCAAGCCTCGCACCAAACGTTGGGAACCGAAAGCCGGTTGGACATTCCATAACCATAACTTCATTGGGGAGAAAATGATTCCCGACATCTTCCGGAAGATGAAACTTCCTATGAACGAAAAGATGAAGTACGTGGAAAAATTAGTCGGGCTACACATGCGCCCCATTGTCATTGCCGATGAAGTTGTAACCGATTCGGCCATCCGCCGTTTGCTCTTTGAAGCCGGAGACGACATCGACGACCTCATGCTATTGTGCGAGGCCGACATCACTTCCAAGAATGAAGCTCGCAAGCAACGTTTCTTGGATAACTTCCAGGTGGTCAGACGGAAATTAAGAGATTTGGAAGACAAAGACCTTATCCGCAATTTCCAGCCTCCTGTCAACGGCGAAGAAATCATGCGCGTATTCGGTTTGGAACCATGCCATGATGTAGGCAGACTGAAAAACTACATCAAAGATGCCATTTTAGATGGAGACATTCCCAATGAACACGAAGCCGCTTACCAGTTCATGTTAGAAAAGGCAAAGGAAATGGGATTGACTCCAAAGAATCTTTAACGGTCATTTTTATTAATAAAGGCATTAAAGCAACTATTTGAAGTTTTTAACTACCTATCTTATTGACAAATAAAAGAAAAGTAGTATCTTTGCATCGTGATTGAGAAATCACTTATTTTAAGGTTAAACAAAAGGTATTAAAGAATAAGGTATTAGTCGTTTTAGGTACAAGAGACAAAGGATAACAATGAGATGTTAAGGCCCCCAAACAAGGCGGGGGTTCTTTAGGATGCGGGCAGAGCCAAAGGCTTTCTGCTCTTTTTTTATGGCTTGGTGGGAGAGCTATATAAAAATTCGTGCCACCCTTTTATTCAGAATGGCACGAATTTATGAAAGAAGTTATTTAAAACAAGAATCTCAACACATCATTGAAATTCGCCCAAATCAGCAAAGCAAACAATAGAACCATTCCCACAACTTGTGCGTGTTCCATGAACTTATCACTTGGTTTACGGCGAGCTATGATTTCATACAAAAGGAACAACACATGACCACCGTCCAATGCAGGAATTGGCAGAATGTTCATGAAAGCAAGAATGATAGACAAGAAAGCTGTCATTTCCCAGAAACGATGCCAGTCCCATACTTCGGGGAAGATGCTTCCGATAGTTCCAAAACCTCCCACACTCTTTGCACCTTCCTTTGTAAACACATATTTCATGTCATTCACATATCCCTTCAAGGTATTTACACCTAAAGCAATGCCCGCAGGGAAAGATTCAAAGAAACCATACTTCAGATTGGTTACTTTATAATCCAACATCGTAGAGAACACTCCTACTTTAAACAAGGAATCGGTTTGCAAAGAAAGGGTATCATGTACCCCTGCACGAGAATACACTACCGTCAAATCGGCCGTTTGCTTTCCATTTGCTTCTGCCTCAGTTTGCAATCGTCCTAATTCATGAATGAAGTTATTCCATGATTTTAATGAAGTGCCATTCACCGCCAACAACGTATCTCCTTGTTGGATTCCTGCCTTAGCAAAGGGATAACCGGCTATGACGGAATCAACCACGTTCGGAATCAAAGGAGCCACAAAAGCCGGTTCTTCCTGTAAGACTTCCAGCAAACTAACTTCCGGCATAAAGATTTCAACCTCTTTGCCTTGGCGAAGCACTTTCACAATGCGGCTCTCGGCAATGGAACGATACATATCGCCCCCAAACCTTTCTAACTGTTGGTCATCGGCCGACAAAAGAATATCCCCATCCCGGAAGCCAATTTCTTCTGCATGTTCATTGAATTCCATACCATGTTTCATATCCTGCAAGGAAACATAAGAGTCTCCCCAGGTAAACAAAATCATGGAATAGATAAACAACGCCAACAAGAAATTCATCAATACCCCGCCAACCATAATCAGCAAGCGTTGCCAAGCCGGTTTAGAACGGAATTCCCAGGGTTGTTCGGGCTGCTTCATCTGTTCTGTATCCATTGACTCATCAATCATACCGGCGATTTTCACATAGCCCCCCAAAGGCAACCAACCTAAACCATATTCCGTATCGCTATTCTTGGGTTTAAACTTGAATAAGGAGAACCAGGGATCAAAGAACAAACAAAACTTCTCAACCCTAACCTTAAATAAACGAGCAAAAAAGAAATGTCCCCCCTCATGAATAATGACCAATAACGACAGGCTCATCATCAGTTGAAGGGCACGAATCAAAAATGTTTCCATCAAATATAGTTAATTTTAATTTAGTTATTATTCACTATAACAAACTTTCGGCTACACGACGAGCTTCTGCGTCCGTCAACACATAATCCTCATAGGTCGGAACCTCGATAAAGTGAACTTTATCCATTGTCTTTTCAATCACTTCACTCATCCGTAAGAAAGAAATGCGTTCTTGTAAGAAGGCAGAGACCACCACTTCATTGGCCGCATTGACAATACATGCCATATTGCCACCCCGTTTCAAGGCTTCGTAGGCCAAAGCCAAACAACGGAAGCGTTGAGTGTCCGGTTGCTCAAAAGTCAATTCTTTCATCAAAGAGAAGTCCAACCGATCAAAAGAAGACTTGATACGTTGAGGATATGAGAAAGCATATTGAATAGGCAATCTCATGTCCGGCATTCCTAATTGAGCTTTCACAGCTCCATCCTCATATTGCACCATTGAGTGAATGATGGATTGCGGATGAACCACGACCTCAATCTGATCCGGACGAACGCCAAACAACCACTTGGCCTCAATCACTTCAAATCCTTTGTTCATCATGGTGGCTGAGTCGATCGTAATTTTAGCTCCCATATCCCAATTAGGATGTTTCAAAGCCTGCGCCTTTGTTACATGTTGTAATTGTTCCATTGTAAAAGTACGAAAAGGGCCTCCTGAAGCCGTCAATATGACTTTTTCCAACGGGTTATTGGCTTCCAAACATTGGAAGATAGCCGAATGTTCCGAATCCACCGGAAGAATCGGCGTGTGATATTGGTTGGCCAGTTCATTGATCAACTCCCCAGCAACCACCAATGTTTCTTTGTTGGCCAATGCGATTGCTTTGCCCGCCTTGATCGCATTGATGGTGGGGCGCAAACCGGCATAGCCTACCATCGAAGCCAACACAATGTCTATGGGAGCAGCCTCAACCACTTCGCAAAGGGCATCAGCGCCGGCATATACCTGAATCGGCAAATCAGCCAATAATTCCTTCAGCTGGAGATATTTACTTTCATTGGCTATCACTACTGCGGCCGGTTGAAATTTCCTTGCCTGCTCTGCCAACAACTCCACCTGATTATTGGCGGTCAATACATACGCTTCATACAGTTCAGGATGTTCTTCAATCACCTGCAACGCCTGTGTTCCGATAGAACCTGTTGAGCCTAATATAGCAATCTGTTTTTTCTTCATCGCTTAAAACACTATATATTTTGAAGGGTCTAATGCCCTACCTTTATTCCATAATTCAAAATGCAAATGAGGTCCGGTGGTCTTTTCGCCGGTGTTTCCCACTAAGGCAATGGCCTCTCCTGCTTTTACTGTATCTCCTTCCTTTTTCAGCAAAGAGCCACAATGCTTATACACCGAAACGATATTCTGCGCATGTTGCACTTGAATGACATAACCTGTTTCTGCCGTATAAGCCGATAGAATGACCGTTCCATCCAGCGTAGCCAACACACTTTCATTCGGATTGGCGGCTATATCTATGCCAAAATGTTTCTTATTTACATCAAATCCGGAAGAAATCATCCCCCGAGTAGGACGGTAGAATATCAATCCGTTGGCCAATGGTGTGTTGACCATTGTGGTCAAGTTATAGCGTTCGGTCTCCTCGTATTGCTTGCGGAATTGTTCTTCTGCCTCTGTCCGTTCCATCAACTCTTCCGACCGAAGCATGGTCAAAGAGTCTATGGAGTTGACGGTGTCGACGCTTACCTTTCCACTAAAGATGTCTTGTATATTCATGATATACTGATTCTGACGAGTCAACACCTGTTGCAAGGAATCAGCACGCAAAGCATTGTTTACCACAAGCTCACGAACCTCACTATTCATATATCCGGGCAGATAGTTTCTCAACGGTGTAAAAGCTATGATGATGGCCGCAATCAGGAAGATGACGGTTATCGCAGAAAGAAGAACGGACACTCCATTCAACTTGGACACATGAATCCCCACCACCTCTTCCAATGTATTCTCATTGGTGATGGTCAGTTTGTATTTAAACTTGAAGTTATGCCAAAATGCTCTTCGCCTTTTTTTCATAGCTCTTCATCTTTTTATAAAAGCCCTTCAGGTATTTCTACCGTCAGCAATCTTTTCTTTTTTTCTATCTTTACCATAAATTCTTCGTGAGCCGGCAACAGCAACTCTTCTCCATCCTTCTGTTCTATGGAAAAGAATACATTCATCGTAGAATCATCGACGGCTACAATCTCTCCCAAGTCTCCATGATGAATGTCCTTCACTTTAAAGCCAACAAAATAATTCCAGGTAGGAATGTCCTCTGAGTCATCTTCCTCGGCAAACTTTACAGGGAAATAGACCTCGACATTCGTAAACTTACGAGCCGCCTCTGCCGTATCCACTCGTTCCAACTTTACCAAAGCGGTTGTATCCGAACGGAAGCGATATTCCTCTATAAAGAATGGAACAAAGATGCCATCCAACAGACAAACAAAGTATTCACAATCCACTCGGTCGAAAATATCATCCGTAAAAGTGAAAGACAGTTCTCCTTTTACCCCATGTGGCTTGTTGAACACCCCTATTTTGAAAACTTCATCCTTTCTTATCATACTCAAATTCTGGTTATTCTTGCTCCTAATGCATTCAAGCGTTGTTCAATGTTCTGATAACCTCGGTCTATCTGCTCGATGTTGTGAATACGGCTGCTTCCTTCTGCACTCATGGCCGCAATCAACAAAGCAATGCCCGCACGAATATCCGGAGAAATCATGTTACCTCCACGTAATTGGAAGTTATGGTCATGCCCTATCACCACCGCCCGATGAGGATCACACAAAATAATTTGTGCGCCCATATCTATCAACTTATCCACAAAGAACAGACGACTTTCAAACATTTTCTGATGAATAAGCACACTTCCCTTTGCTTGGGTGGCCACCACCAGAATCACACTCAGTAAGTCGGGTGTCAAGCCTGGCCAGGGAGCATCGGCAATCGTCATGATAGAGCCATCCATAAAGGATTCTATCTGATAATGTTGTTGTTCAGGGATAAACAAGTCGTCTCCCCGTTGTTCGACTCTGATGCCCAAACGACGGAAAGCATCCGGAATAATTCCCAGATTCTCATAAGAGACATTCTTGATGGTGATTTCACTTCCTGTCATGGCCGCCATGCCGATGAAACTTCCGACTTCAATCATATCCGGCAAGACTGTGTGTGTACATCCCCCTAAAGACTCTACGCCTTCAATGGTCAACAAATTGGATGCAATGCCTGAGATACGAGCCCCCATCGAGTTGAGCATCTCGCACAACTGTTGTAGATAAGGCTCACAAGCCGCGTTATAGATGGTTGTCTTTCCTTTGGCCAATACAGCCGTCATCACAATGTTGGCCGTACCTGTAACCGAAGCCTCATCCAACAACATATAAGTTCCTCGCAATTCATCAGATGTAATCTGATAAACGCCTCGCGCTTCGTCATAGTTAAAGCTGGCTCCTAACTTCTGAATCCCAACGAAATGCGTATCCAAACGACGGCGACCAATCTTGTCTCCGCCCGGCTTTGAAATCATGGCTTTTCCAAAGCGAGCCACCAATGGGCCTACCAACATCACAGAGCCACGAAGGCTGGAGCATTTTTTCAAGAACTCATCGCTTTCCAGATAATCCAAATCCACCGCATCCGCCTTGAAAGAATAAGAAGACAATCCAAGCTTAGATACTTTGACTCCCATTTCGCGCAGCAACTGTATCAGATTGTTTACATCCAGAATGTCCGGAATATTATTTACGACCACTTCTTCCGAAGTCAACAATGTAGCACAAAGAATCTGCAGCACCTCGTTCTTTGCGCCTTGCGGAGTAATCTCTCCATGCAGTTTATGCCCACCTTCTATCACAAATGAAGCCATGTATCTTTCCTGTTTTTAGATTAATGTTGTTTTCTACGTTGATTGTTGTTCTGTTGTCTACGCTGGTTGTTTTGTTGTCTACGCTGATTATTAAAATATCGCTGATTGCTATTCAGTTGCAAGTCTTCCACCTGCAAATTAATGGCACCATTGGAATATTCGTTCAAATCATCTACAATCTTCTGGTCTTCTACACCATCCTTATTCCAATTACAAAAACTCTTCTTCATTTGATTGGCCAGCATATTCACCAACTGCTTTTTCTCTGCTTCGTCTTCCCAATCAACCGCTTTCTTTACCATGCCTTCCAACAAACGACCGTAATGACGATAGCGGATAGAGCCATCCGGATAAGCGATTTTTTCCGGCTTGATTTCCATATCCTCTTTCTTTACGATTTCAAACGGATAGTCAATATCCAACTTAAAATCAGACATTATGGCCAAATGATCCCAAAGTTTATGTTTGAAGTCCGGAATGTCTCTCAAATGTGGGAACATGCTTCCCATAATATTAATAATGGTGTTGGCACACCGTTGACGTTCTGCTCTATCTTCAATCGTAAGAGCATGGTCTACCATATTCTGTACGCTTCTTCCATATTCTGGAAGTGCCATTTTCTTTCGCTGGGTATTATATTCCATAAATATCAAATAAGTTTCTTAGGTTTAGAAGCTACGAACTCTTTCAAATAGAAAGGTTCAAAGTAAGCTACATCTTTAAAGTCTTCCTTTGCTTTGGCCTTCTCTGCCAATGGGAACATCCACTTGGCCAATGGATAAATGTTTTCGATAAAGTGAGCATTCGGATGCGTAATTTTCTCCCGACACTTGCCTGCGCCATTGCCAAAGAAATAGACCGGATGCTTTTCGAGGAACTCCAAATAGGAATTTTCATCCACAATGTCGGCCGAGATTTCGCGCTTCACATTCAAAGCCCGATCGTACAATGCGGCATATACTTCCATGCGGCGTGCATCAATCATCGGACAAAGCAAAGCATCCTCCGGCAATTCTTGTTGTAGCAAAACCGGCACACACATAATCTCCAACGTAGGGATGGCAATCAACGGGAGATTACGTCCGTAACAGATTCCCTTCGCCATTGATACGCCAATACGCAAACCGGTATAAGAACCCGGCCCGCAACTTACCGCCACCGCATCAAGCACCATTCCATGACTATCAACAAAAGATAAGGCTTCATCCACAAACACGCCTAACTGTACAGCATGTTGAGGGCCTTGCACATCGGACACCTTAAACTCATTCCAACCGTCTTCGCTGACAGCGACCGAACAGGCTTCAGTAGAGGTTTCTATATGTAAAATACACGACATAATGCGATTCTTCTTAAATATAAAGTGCAAATATACACTTTTATTTATACTTCATTTCCATAAAAACGTTACTTTCTTCATAACAAAGTCAAAATTGGGGAGAATATGGTTTACTGATAATTTCTTTTCAAATCCTTGAACGACTACCCTAATGGTATTATTCAAAAAATGTGTTTCAATTTTTGTCGTTATAAAAATAATGTCTACATTTGCATCAACCAATTCCGCCACGCTTCCCATTGAACAGCGTACCAGGGCGGAACTTTTGCTTTTATACCTATGGATTATTCAAAACAACCGATTGACCATATACAACAGATTGAGATACTGAAAGAACGTGGGCTACTTATACAAGATGAAGAAAAAGCCCTGAATCAATTACAAATTATCAGTTATTTTCGTTTGGCTAATTATTGGCGTCCTATGGAAGAGGACAAGACCATTCATTTGTTTAAACCTAACAGCTATTTTGAAAATGCTTTGAGCCTATATTACTTCGATACGTATATGGAATAGACATTTTCCTTTAAAACCGCAATTACCACATAGACTTTCAGGCTCTTGGACAAATGTCTCTCATACAGAGCAAGTTAAGTTTTATGCACAGTTATGTTACCTTGCCTATATGCAAGACCGCATACATCCCGACAATACATTTAAGCAAGAACTTTTCGGCTTACTGAAAACCCACCCCAATGTTGATACAAAAGCTATGGGATTTCCCGAAAATTGGCAATCTGAACCGTTATGGAAGTGATATAATAAGGTGGAGTTGAGATAGCTCCACCTTTTTTTATGGTAAAATGTCAATATTTTGTCGAACACTCTATCAAGAACTTAGGCAAGAAAATGTTTGTTATTTCCCTGACGAAAATCCTGACCATATCAGAATTATTAAACAAGACAGTCTTTGAATGAAGAAAAAACATTATTTTTGCAAAAAACATTAAAAGATATGATACAATCAATGACCGGATACGGTAAGGCAACCGTAACATTCGGAGGAAAGAAAATTCATGTAGAGATTAAATCACTGAATAGTAAAGCGATGGATTTGTCCGTCCGAATCGCCCCTCTTTACAGAGAAAAGGAGATGGAAATCCGCAACCAGATAACTAAAGTTCTCGAACGTGGGAAGGTGGACTTTTCGCTTTGGATAGAAAAGGAAGCAAGCGAATCGGCCACACCTATCAACGCCGCCCTGATGAACAATTATTACGAACAGTTCAAGAACATTGCACAAACCACCGACATTCCCATGCCGACCGACTTGTTTGCTACGCTTCTCCGCATGCCCGACGTGCTGACCAAAGTGGATGTTCAGGAGTTGGAAGATGAAGAATGGAACGTAGTACAAGGAGCTGTAGAAGAAGCTATCCAGCATTTGGTGGACTTCCGTAAACAGGAAGGTGTCGCTTTGGCCAAGAAATTTACTGAAAAGATTGACAACATCGAAGCTTTGCTGAAGGCTATCGAACCTTACGAAACCGAACGTGTAACCAAGATTCGCGAAAAGATTACGGCGGCTCTCGAAAAGACTGTCAGTGTGGATTACGACAAGAATCGTTTGGAACAGGAGCTTATCTATTACATTGAAAAGCTTGACATCAACGAAGAAAAACAGCGTCTCAGCAACCACCTGAACTATTTCCGTGAAACGATGGCCAACGGACATGGACAGGGGAAAAAGCTCGGCTTCATCGCCCAGGAAATGGGGCGCGAAATCAACACCACCGGAAGCAAGTCGAACCATGCCGAAATGCAAAACATCGTGGTGCGGATGAAAGACGAATTGGAGCAAATCAAGGAACAAGTATTGAATGTAATGTAAAACCTCATCTATCTTACTATGAAAGGTAAACTCATCATCTTTTCCGCACCGTCGGGTTCAGGAAAATCGACCATCATCAACTACCTGATGACGCAGGGATTAAATTTGGCTTTTTCCATCTCGGCCACCAGTCGGCCGCCACGTGGCACCGAACAGCATGGTGTGGAGTATTATTTTCTCTCGGCCGAGGAGTTCAAGCAACGGATCGCCAACAATGAATTTTTGGAATACGAGGAGGTGTACGAAAACCGTTTCTACGGCACATTGAAGGCTCCCATCGAAAAGCAGTTGGAAGAGGGCTTCAACGTGGTGTTTGATGTAGACGTTGTGGGCGGTTGCAACATCAAGAAGTATTATGGCGACCGGGCTTTGTCGGTGTTCATTCAGCCACCCAGCGTGGAAGAACTTCGCAAACGATTGGTAGGTCGGGCAACGGATGCTCCCGAAGTAATCGAAAGCCGTATTGCCAAAGCCGAGTTTGAGTTGGGCTATGCCGATAAATTTGACGTGGTCATTGTGAACGACGACTTGGATAAGGCGAAAGCCGAAACTTTGGAAACTCTCCAAAAGTTCTTGGGACAATAAAAATCTGTGAAATGTATCTCCCCCTCTTGAGAGGGGAAATGATAAATTCCAACAACTATGATAAAGACTGGAATCTTCGGCGGCTCGTACAACCCTATCCACATCGGGCATCTCGCCCTCGCCAACTATCTTTGCGAGTTTGGCGACTTGGACGAACTATGGTTTATGGTATCTCCACAGAACCCATTTAAGGCGAATGCTTCGGATTTGTGGGAGGACGACTTGCGTTTGGAATTGGTACGCTTGGCCGTAGAAGATTATCCCAAGTTCCAGGCTTCGGACTTTGAGTTCCACCTTCCACGCCCTTCGTACATGGTTCACACGTTGCAGAAGCTTCGCGAAGCTTATCCCGAACGGGAGTTTGTCCTCATCATTGGCGCAGACAACTGGAAGTCGTTCCCCCGATGGAAGGATGCAGATACGATTATGGCTCATCATCGGCTCATGGTCTACCCTCGCCCGGGGTATGAGATAGACACAACCACCCTTCCGCCCAACGTCCAACTGATAGATACTCCTCTATTGGAAGTCAGTTCCACTTTTATCCGCGAGAGTCTGAAACAGGGAAAAGACGTGCGTTATTTCCTCCATCCGAAGGTTTGGAGTAAAATTTCTTGCATATTCAAAGAGAAATAATTACTTTAGCGAAAATTATTAACTTTAAAGAGAAAAACATCATGGGATACAAGATTGAACAAATTGAAGGAATCGGTGCAGCATACGCTGAAAAGTTGCAGGCAGCCGGAGTAAAGACAACAGAAGATTTGTTGGAAAAGTGTGCAGCAAAGGCAGGTCGTACTGCTTTGGCAGAAGAAACAGGCATCAGCGAAAAGCTTATCTTGAAGTGGACTAACCATGCAGACTTGTTCCGTATCAACGGCATTGCAGGCCAGTTTGCTGAATTGTTGGAAGCTGCCGGAGTAGACACCGTAAAGGAACTCCGTCATCGTGTACCGGCTAATCTCCACGCCAAAGTTACTGAAGTGAATGCTGAAAAGAACCTTTGCAACCGCGTTCCTTCTCTTCCGGAATTGGAAAAGATGATTGCTCAAGCAAAAGAATTGGAACCGATTATCACTTACTAATCGTCGTCCAAAAACGCTTTGGAGAACAAGGCAACGCACCAAAGAGGATTTTTATTTCTCTTTGGTGCGTTGTTTCGTTTTCTTTGAACAACTTTGGGGGGGTTGTTTTCCCTCTTGAGAGGGGATTAAGGGGTGTGTGAGACACATATAGACGGTTGCATTTTTACACTTGATGTATTTAACACAACCCCTTCCCCCTCTCAAGAGGGGGAGTTTTCAAAGAAAAAACAGTATAAAACCGGTTTATAAAAAACTCCTTGCATTCCTGCAATTTCCCTTTTAAATCATTGAATTACAAAACGTTTCACTTGCAGGAAGTTCGTTTTGTCCTTACATTCCTGCCATTTTCCGACTCCTGTCCAAACAAGAATTCATGTAAGGAATGGCAGGAATGACAAGAGTTCCTGCAAGTCTTTCTCTTTATGTTTCAACCACTTAGAGACTCAATTGCAGGAATGCAAGGAGTTTTTGCAAAATAGGGGAACAAGGGGTTTTCCTCATAAAGTACCATCATCAAACGATACTTGGAGCAGGGAAATACGCTTGCAGTCTCATCGTCCAACGGAGCAGGTCTCGTTGGCTTGCATTTGCTGTCTCGTTAACCCATCAGACTGCAAACGTTTCAAAATTAGCTTAAAAAGAGAAAAACGAACAAACATCTTTCTCTACCATTTGTTAGAAAGCTCATTTAAGATAAAACCCATGCTTATGAGCCGAATCAGAATCGTACTTCTCGTTTTGACATTGATGAGTGCTTCCCCTTCATTCGCCGGCTGGGCACCGGCCGTCGTACAGAATGCTTTCAAGAAACTGTACCCTACTGTCAGCGTGGTGGGCTGGTCGACTGACCAGACTTACTATGTGGCCGGATTCCAATACAACGGTTTCAACATGAAAGTGTGGTTTGACATCAAAGGCAACTGGCAGATGAAACAAACCGACTGGCAAACGTTGGACGAAGTACCGATGGCGGTGTATCATGCCTTTACTTTCGGCAACTATTCTTCGGACAACGTATTGGATGTAACTTACGTGGAGTTTCCCAACCAACAGGCACAAATAGTCGTTCGGATAGGAATCGACAACAGTCTGACACAATACCAACTTTTCTATCTGCCCAACGGAGAACTCATCAATGCCCGCAACGTTACGAACATGTACAACATTTTAGGTGCCGGCACGTTTCTGTAATCTGAAGGAAGTTGCTATCTTTGCAAGCAAATCCTTCAATTATGGAAACCATTCAAACCAATTCGATAAAAGCCTGGATATTGGCCGCCCGCCCCAAGACGTTAGCGGCTGCCGCCACCCCTGTATTAATCGGCTGTTCCTTAGCCTCTGCTGACGGACATTTCCTGTGGATGCCGGCCATTCTTTGTTTCTTGTTTGCTTTCAGTATGCAGATAGACGCAAATTTCATCAACGACTATTATGACTATCTGAAAGGAAGCGACCGAGAAGACCGTCTCGGCCCGGAACGCGCCTGCGCACAAGGTTGGATTACTTTATCGGCCATGAAAAAAGGCATGCTCTTTACCACCTTACTATCTTGCGTTTGGGGACTGTTGCTCCTGCAATATTGCGGTTGGGAGATGATTCCTGTGGGATTGCTGTGCGTTCTCTTTGCCTTCCTTTATACCGCCGGCCCGTATCCCCTCGCCTATCATGGCTGGGGCGATTTGTTAGTCATTGTCTTTTTCGGCTTTGTACCGATAGGATGCACCTATTACACCATGAGCCACGACTGGACTTGGAACGTAACGATAGCTTGCGCCGCCTGTGGTTTGGTTTCCGATTTGCTACTGATGCTCAACAACTATCGCGACCGAGAACAAGATAAAATCAGCGGCAAGAGAACATTAGTTGTTCGTTTTGGAGAACCAGCCGGCCGTTGGATGTATCTACTGTTGGGTATTCTTGCAGTAGGGTTATGTGGTCTCTACTTATTCAGCGGACATACGACTGCCGCTTTGCTTCCTCTCCTCTTCCTCGTCTTCCACTTCTCCACTTGGAAGCAAATGGTACGAATCTTCAAAGGTAAGGAACTGAACATTGTATTAGGAAAAACAGCCCGAAACATCGTGCTGTTCGGGCTGTTGCTTAGTTTAGGGCTGATTTTATAATCACACGTTATTTCTCTATCAAGACAGTAGCATAGGCCGAAATACCTTCTTCACGACCGGTAAAACCTAATTTTTCGGTGGTGGTTGCCTTGATGGAAACATCCTCTACATCTACTTGCATCAAATGAGCAAGTACTGCCTGCATTTCTGGAATACGTGCTTTCAGTTTAGGCCGTTCGGCACATACCGTCGCATCCACATTACCTACCCGATAGCCTTTTGTTGCAATCAAATCGACTGTCTTGGCCAACAAAATCTTACTGTCTATGTTCTTGAACTCTCCCGCATTGTCCGGGAAATGATAGCCAATATCACGCATGTTGGCTGCTCCCAACAAGGCATCGCAAATGGCATGAATCAACACATCCGCATCCGAATGTCCTAACAAACCCAATTCATGTTCAAACTTGATACCACCCAACCAAAGTTCACGTTCCGGCACCAACTGATGCACATCGAAACCAAATCCTACCCTTATCTTCATCTTACATAGAAATCTAACAGTTTTTCTCCTTCCAAGTAACCTTCCAACCGTTGTCCGATGCTAACAGGTCCTACACCGACAGGCGTACCCGTATAAAGCAGATCGCCAATTTTCAACGTATAGAAACGACTGACATACGCTATCAAATCATCAACCTTGAAGAGCATATCCCGCGTATTTCCTTCTTGCACTTTTTTCCCGTCAATCTCTAAATGGAAATCCAAGTTTTGTACATCCTTAAAACGGTTCACAGGAACGAAATCGCCGATAACAGCCGAATTATCAAATCCCTTGCACAACTCCCAGGGCTTTCCTTCTTCCCGGAACTTACGCTGTAAATCCCGAGCAGTAAAGTCAATACCCACCGTAACCGCATCGTAGTAACGATGAGCAAACCGAGGAGCTATATTCTTTCCCAAGCGACAGATACGAACCACCAACTCCGTTTCATAATCTATCTGTTGAGAGAAATCAGGAATAAAAAAAGGTTTGCCATCCTTCAACAAAGCTGAATCCGGTTTCATAAAGATGACCGGTTCTTCGGGTAATTTTTCAGATGCATGTAATTCGTGGCAATGAGCCACATAGTTCATTCCTACCGCAATAATCTTCATATTTATTCTTGATTAAAATTCAAACGGTTAAACATAACAGCAAGATGAGCATACAACGAAGTATTTTGTACCACAATTTGTTCTGGCACACGAATACGGAACGGAGTAAAATTCCATACCGCCTTAATACCTCCTGCCACCATTTTATCTGTGATTTCTTGGGCGATATTAATAGGTACAGTCAACACACCGATGTTCACTTGTGCTTTACTCATCTTTTTCTCGAACTCATCCGAATGGAATATCGGAATCCCATTGATTTCCGTTCCAACAAGTTCCGGATTCACATCAAAAGCTCCAACAATCTCCAGCCCAAAATGATGCAAGCCTGAATCACGCAACAAAGCTCCTCCCAAACTACCTACTCCAAACAAAAAAGCTTTGTGTAAACGGGTAAAACCCAAGTAGTCCTCCAATGCTTCAATCAAGGCATCCACTTCATACCCCACACGCGTCCGACCGGTTATCCTGACATACGACAAGTCTTTCGCAACCTGAGATGCGTCAATATTAATCTGTTTCGAGATTTGAGTAGAGGACACATACATTTCTCCCCTCTCTCTCATCAGTTTCAGATTAGACAGATACCAGGGCAACCTTCGCAACGTGGGTTCAGGCACCTTGTCAGCAAACTTATTCAAACATACCCCCATTCTTAAAACGTTCTTTTGTGATTGTACAAAATTACACTTTTATTTGCAACGAACATCAAGGGAAAATAAAAAATGTCGTATCTTTGACCAATCATTAAAATAAATTCACATGAAAAACAACGATTGGAAAGAACGATTGAATGTAGTATATTCCACGAATCCGGATTTTACTTACGAAACAGCCGAGGAGGAAGAAGCAGAAACTTTACCCAAGAACCAACAAAAACTAAGGGTAAGCATGGAGAAAAAAGGACGAGGCGGAAAGACTGTTACCCTAATCAAAGGCTTCATCGGTTCTGAAGACGATTTAAAGGAGTTGGGTAAATTGTTAAAGACCAAGTGCGGTGTAGGCGGTTCGGTCAAAGACGAAGAAATCATCATTCAAGGCGACTTCAAGCAACGCATCATCGACTTACTGAAAGCGGAAGGATATACCCAGACCAAATAAAAAAAAGCAGGGTTTCCCCTGCTTTTTTTTATTATATGCTTACTTTAATTATTCAGCACGCAAAGTGAAGCGCTTGAAAGCAACAATCTTCAATTCTGGATCAGCTTCTTTCAATACTTCTCTTACAGTCTTCTTGCCATCCAAGATGTCTTCTTGGTTCAACAAGCAAACTTCCTTCAAGAACTTAGCCAAACGTCCCTTAGCGATGTTCTGAATCATAGCTTCCGGCAAGTTTGCAGCCTTCTGTTCAGAAACAGTAGCGATGATTTCCTTAGCCTTTGCGATGTCTTCGTCAGTAATCCAGCCCTTAGCCTTGTTACTTTCCATGTGATCTTCGCTATCTACGTGAGCCGGATTGATACCTGCCTTCTTCAAAGCAGCTTCAACAGCCTTCTGTACTTGTTCAGCCTTAGTCTTTTCAATTGCAACATTGATTTCAGTTTCCTTTACTGATTCAGGTACACCGTCTTCATCCACAGCAATCGGATTCATTGCAGCAATCTGCATAGCTACTTGCTTAGCCAACTGAGCATCTACATCCTTGTTGAATGCAACGATTGTACAAAGACCATTCTTGTTCTGGTGATTGTAAACAGAAGTTACAGCACCTTCTACGAAGCAATAGCCATCCAATTCCATCTTTTCACCAGTGATACCACTGCGGTCAGTTACTGCATCCTGTACAGTACCATTACCCATTGGCAAAGCCTTCACTTCTTCCAAGTTCTGGCACTTGTTAGCAACAGCAGCGTCCAAGATATCTTGAGTCAACTTCACGAAATCAGCGTTGTTAGCCACAAAGTCAGTTTCGCACTTCAAAGCGATGATAGCAGCGAAATCACCTGTTGTCTTTGCCAACACGCAACCTTCAGATGCATCACGGTCTGAACGCTTAGCAGCAACAGCTTGTCCCTTCTTGCGGATAATTTCCATTGCCTTGTCGATATCACCGTTAGCTTCATTCAAAGCATTCTTACAGTCCATCATACCAGCTCCAGTCATTTTACGAAGCTTGGTAATTTCAGCCATAGTTACAGCCATAGAATTTCTTTATTTTAATAAGTTAATAATATGCTTTAAACAAAATTGAGAATTGAGAATTAAAAACTAAGAATTAAGAGTATAGGCTCCATTCTCAATTTTTAATTTTCAATTCTCAATTTATTGAAATATTAAGCTTCTTCTTCGTCCTTCATGAAAGCAGCAGCTTTTGATGCATTGATTGCATCTTCTTCTGCCTTGTCCATGCGAGCCTTAGAAGTTCTCTTCTTACCAGCCTTCGGTGCATTTTCACCGGCAGCTTCCATATCTACCTTTTCAGCCTTTCTTTCTTCCAAGCCTTCTGTCATAGCAGCACAACAAGCATCCAAGATTACTTCGATTGACTTAGTTGCATCATCGTTAGCTGGGATAACGAAATCTACGTTTGAAGGATCAGAGTTAGTATCAACGATAGCAAATACAGGAATACCCAAACGGTTTGCTTCGCGGATAGCGATGTTTTCCTTCAACACGTCAACTACGAACAATGCAGACGGAAGACGAGTCAAATCAGCGATAGAACCGAGGTTCTTTTCCAACTTAGCACGTTGACGAGAAATCTGAAGAACTTCTCTCTTTGAAAGGTTAGAATATGTACCATCGTTAGTCAACTTATCGATAGTAGCCATTTTCTTTACAGCCTTACGGATAGTTGGGAAGTTAGTCAACATACCGCCCGGCCAGCGTTCGATTACGTATGGCATGTTTACAGAAGCAGCCTTTTCAGCTACTACCTGCTTAGCTTGTTTCTTAGTAGCAACAAACAGGACTTTCTTTCCTGATTTTGCGATTTGCTTCAAAGCTTCAGCAGCTTCATCTACTTTAGCAACTGTTTTATGGAGGTCAATGATATGAATACCATTACGTTCCATGAAGATATAAGGAGCCATTGCAGGGTTCCACTTTCTCTTAAGGTGTCCGAAGTGGCAACCGGCTTCCAATAAAGTATCAAAATTTGTTCTTGACATTTCTTTAATTCTTTAAATCGTTTACTTTCTTTTTTGTTTTTCTCAACCA
>JAFTSK010000189.1 GCA_017467385.1 Bacteroidaceae bacterium | reverse complement strand
GACCCTCAGCTTGGAAGGCTAATGCTCTATCAACTGAGCTACTTCCGCAATTTTAGTGGGCAAAGATGGATTCGAACCACCGAAGGCGTAAGCCAGCAGATTTACAGTCTGCCCCATTTGGCCACTCTGGTATTTGCCCTTTTGCTTTCGAGAACCGTCTCAACCGCTGATTGAGTAGGTTTGTTTCTCAATTGCGATGCAAAGATACGACTTATTTTTGAATCTGCAAGCACAAAAAGAGTTTTTTTTCTAATTAATTTTGTGTGAAAAACTATATGCTTGTTTACCAATGGTTTATAAATAACAAAAAAACTCTTTGACGTATTAATGTTTACGCCAAAGAGCTTTCCTTAATTCTCTTTGATGAATGAAGTTACTTTCTTAGACGTTGTTTGAAATCAATCATCTTGATAGCTGTGATAGCACATTCATCGCCTTTGTTTCCTAACTTTCCGCCGGCGCGGTCTTCGGCTTGTTGCATGTTGTTGGTCGTAATCAAGCCATAGATTACCGGAATATCGCAAGTAGCGTTCAAATGGGCAATGCCTTGAGTGGTTCCGGCACATACGTAGTCGAAGTGGGGAGTATCGCCACGAACGACACAGCCGATGGCAATCACAGCATCTACTTTGCCGCTTTGAATCATTTGAGCAGAACCGAATGTCAATTCAAAACTTCCGGGAACGGTTTGTACAAGGATGTTCTCATCCTTTGTTCCATGCTTCTTTAAGGTTTTTACTGCACCTTCCAATAGTGGACCGGTTATGTTACTATTCCATTCGGATACGACAATACCAAAACGCATGGTGGATGCATCGGGTACAGAGTTGAAATCGTAATCGCTGAGGTTGTGATAAGCTGTTGCCATAATAATAAGGTATTGCTATTAAAAAAGTGTCATTCTGATGCAAAGCTCAGGATGACACTTTGATAAGTTGTTTAATAATATTCTTTATTTTACAGAAGCGCGTTCAATGTACTTGTCGATTTCCATTGATTGGTAAGAGTTGAAGTATTTTTCCTTCACCGTCTTGTAAGCATTGATAGCTTCGCTGTTCTTACCCAACTTTTCGTAAATCTGACCGGCTTGTACCAAGTAGATTGGGCTTAATGCGTGGCTGTCTGCTTTGCTTGCGGCCTTGATTAAAGTAGCGGCTGCCTTGTCAAGCTGTCCGAGCTGAGCATAGCAGTTACCCATTGTACCTAACAATGCCGGACTTACCAACTGGTCGTCTGCACTGAACTTATCCAAGAACTTAACAGCGTTTTCGTATTGTCCCAACTGTGCGTAGCAGATACCTGCGTATGCGTTAGCCAAATTACCTGCATCGGTTCCGCTGAATTCGTCTGCAACTTTCAAGAAGCCTGCGTAACCTAAGCTATCGCCATTCAATGCAACTTCATAATTGTCTACATTGAAATATTGTTCGCCCTGGAACAATGCTTCTGCTGCTTTCTTTTCATTTGGTTCTGAGATGAAGTGTTGGTATCCCATTACACCTGCAACGATGATTACCACAGCGGCGATACCGGTCAAAAACTTGTTCTTGTACTTAATGATAAACGCTTCCGAAGCGCTTACTGCTTCATCCAAATCCAAAGGATCTTGAGTGTGTTTCTTTTCTGCCATTTTTATATTTACTTTTTATTATTTTTATCTTGATACTTTTCGGACAGCAAAAGTAGTCTATTTATGTGTATTTATGAAATTTGCGGGCATATTTTTTTAGCTATTCCCTTTTTTATCTTTATTTTTGTGCTTCAAAACGAACGATGACCTATGATTTTAAAGCGTATTTCCATATTGAACTATAAGAATCTGGAACAGGTGGAACTGGATTTCTCTCCTAAAATGAATTGTTTCATTGGGCAGAACGGAATGGGAAAGACCAACTTGTTGGATGCTGTGTATTATCTTTCCTTTTGCAAAAGTGCTACCAATGCCATTGATTCACAAAATATTATGCATGACCAGGAATTCTTTGTGATTCAAGGTTCATATCGGACGGATTTTGGGGATATGGAAGAGGTGTATTGTGGGTTGAAGCGTAAACAGAAGAAGCAGTTCAAGCGGAACAAGAAGGAGTATTCTCGGTTGTCTGATCATATTGGCTTCATTCCGTTGGTGCTGGTTTCTCCTGCCGATGCAGAACTGATTTCCGGAGGTAGTGAAGAACGCCGTCGTTTTATGGATGTGGTGATTTCACAATATGACAAAGAGTATTTAGAGGCTTTGATACGATATAATAAGGCATTGGTACAGCGTAATACTTTGCTGAAGGCCGAAGTCGAACCGGACGAAGAGTTGATGTTGGTTTGGGAAGAAATGATGGCCGCCGCCGGTGAAGTAGTCTTCCGAAAAAGACAGGAGTTTATAGCGGAGTTTATTCCTATTTTCCAATCTTTCTATTCTTATATCTCGCAAAACCAGGAGGTAGTGAATCTTTCCTATGAATCGCATGCTATGCGTGGCGATTTGTTGCAGTTGATACAAGAAAGTCGCCAGCGAGACCGTATTATGGGGTATTCATTAAGAGGGGTTCACAAAGATGATTTGACCATGCAATTGGGGGATTATCCCATAAAACGTGAAGGTTCGCAAGGTCAGAACAAGACTTACTTGATTGCCTTAAAGTTGGCTCAATTTGATTTCTTACGACGTACCGGAAGCAATACCACGCCTTTGTTGTTATTGGACGATATTTTTGATAAGTTGGATGCGTCTCGGGTAGAACAAATTGTAAAATTAGTTGCGGGAGACAAGTTCGGACAGATATTCATAACCGATACCAATCGGGAGCATTTGAGTAAGATTCTACGGAAAATAAATGGAGACTACAAGGTCTTTCAGGTAGAACGAGGAGTGGTAAATGAAAGTTCGGAGATAGACTATGAGGCGTAATGAAACAGAACATATCGGAGAAATCATTCAGAAGTTCCTTCGTCAGCAGGGGTTGGAATCGCCTTTGAACGAGTATCGGTTGTTGCAGGCATGGAACGATGTTGTAGGTCCTACCTTAGCCCGATACACCAATAACTTGTACATCAAGAATCAGACTTTGTATGTACATCTGACTTCTTCTGTGCTTCGACAGGAGTTGATGATGAATCGTGAGCTGTTAGTTAAAAATCTGAATAGACAAGTAGGGGCTCAAGTGATTGTGAACATTGTCTTCAGATAACGTTAATGCCATTGGCCTTGCTCGGTCCAAACTTCATCCATTGGCTTGTCGAAAGGTTCGGTTGGGATTTCTTCCCTTGCTTGAAACTGGTAGCAAATACCGATATTGTACGAACTGGATAATAGAGGGAGTAACTTATCGTAATACCCTTTACCTCGTCCTAACCGATTTCCCGATTTGTCGAATGAAACTCCTGGAATGATAGCCAATTCGATGTTAGAAAGTTGAGTGAACGGTTCCCCTTGTGGCTCTTCTATATGAAAGGCACCTGGTTGTAGGCAGTCCTTTCCGGTATAATGGCGGAGTTCCAGCATGTCTCCTACAACAACAGGCAACAAGATAGTTTTGGAACAAGCCCATTTCTCTACAAACTCATGGGTACACACTTCATCGCCCAACGAATAATAAAGAAGGATGGTCGTTGAGGCAATGAAGCGTGGATGTTGCTCTATCTGATTAAGCAAAGCAATGGAATGCTTCGTCAGCAGGGGGGCATCCTGATTTCTTTTTTCTTGTGCTATCAGCTTTCGCAGTTGTTTCTTTTGCTCTTTCATGATTGGTCTCTAATAGTTGTTGGGGGGCAGATGGAAATGATTGGTCTGATTCCAAAACCTCTAATGCCTTTAATACGGTAGCGTCTGATTGATTCAGATACTTGAGGTATTCCTCCATATTAAGCATATTGTAGATGATGTTTCCATACAAACTTCTTTCAAACAACTTTTGTGATTTATACATCAATATGTTCCGACGCTTCAATCCCTTGCTTTCGGCAAATCGTGCGAACTTTTCCAATAGATTCTGACGTTTCAAGTAAGGCAACAGCTCTTCGGCTGTACCATATTTTTGTAAGGTTGGGCGATTCTGATCAGTATATTGGAAAGCAAATTGCAGAATCAAGCCCCGATTTACGGCCATACTGAAGTAGGACGTGATTCCGGTTGTGTCTTGAGGTACAAAGATGTCGGGCATGATGCCTCCACCACCGTATACAGGACGACCTAAAGAGGTGTGATAGATATGGCTTTCGTCTTGCTTGATGCTGTCTTGTGAGAAAAATTCTCCATGTTCATAGCGAGTGATAATGTCCATTTCATACACTTCGTCTTTTCCTTTATTATAAGGTTTCTGGATGCAACGTCCCGAAGGAGTGTAATAACGGGCGATAGTCAAACGAATGGCAGAACCATCACTAAAGTCAATCGGTTGTTGAACAAGTCCTTTCCCAAAAGAACGTCTTCCGATAATTGTACCTCGGTCATTATCTTGAATGGCACCGGCAAAAATTTCGCTGGCTGAAGCTGAGCCTTCATCCACCAAAACGATGATAGGTATGTCTTGACTACTTCCAGTTCCATTAGAGAAATAGTCTTCGCGAGGAGATTTACGGCCTTCTGTGTACACTATCAGTCTTCCTTTGGGCAGAAATTCGTTGACCATTTGAATGGCGGCACCCATATATCCACCGGTGTTCTGACGCAAGTCGATGACTACTCCCTGGCAATCGTCTTGATGCAACTTAGCCAAAGCAATCAGCATTTCGGGGTAAGTCGTTTCTCCGAACTTATTGATTTTTATGTAACCAAATTTATCGTTGAGCATGTAAGATGCATCAACACTTTTGACTGGAATGTCTCCGCGAATGATGGTAAAGTGAAGCAATTCTTTCTCTCCATGTCGGAACACTCCTAATTTGACTTCACTATATTTAGGACCTTTCAGTCTTTTCATGGCTTCACTATTGGTAACTATCTTACCCACAAATACAGAATCGTCTATTTCTACAATGCGGTCGCCAGCCATCAGACCAACTTTTTCGGAAGGACCGCCTGCAATCACATTACTTACATGTATTGTATCCTGTTGGATGGTAAACTGAATACCAACACCGCTGAAACTACCTCTTAAATCAGCGGTAATGTCCTCCAAGTCTTTGGCGGCAATGTAAGAGGAGTGAGGATCCAGCTCTCCTAAAATCTGCGGCATTGCATCTTCTACCAATGCTTCCATGTCTACGGTATCAACGTATTGGTCGTCGATGATTCTCAATAAAGCATTAAGTTTGTTGGAGGAAGTGCTGATGATTCCTAATTTGTTATTGGAAAAATGATTGCTATAAAATGCACCAACAACTATACCTGCAATAATGCTGACAGCTATAATGATTGGGATATAACGTAAGGAACGGTTTGAACTCATATCTAATCAGTTAATCGTTAGGGTTAATGTAAACAACTTCAATGTTGGCTTTTCTTAGTAAATCCAATCCATCTTCTAAACGGTACTTCTCAGAATAAACCACTCGTTTGATACCGGCTTGAATGATAAGTTTGGCACATTCGATACAAGGTGAAGTCGTAACATACATCGTTGCATTGTTGCTGCTATTGTTCGAACGTGCAATCTTGGTAATGGCATTGGCTTCAGCATGTAAAACGTATGGCTTGGTCAATCCATGCTCATCTTCGCAAATGTTTTCGAAACCGGACGGGGTTCCGTTGTAACCATCCGAGATGATCATCTTGTCTTTCACTATCAAGGCTCCTACCTTTCGGCGTTGACAATAAGAGTTCTCGGCCCAAATAGAAGCCATTCGGATATAACGCTTATCGAGTGTCAGTTGTTTTTCTTCAGGTGTTTCCATGTTAATTAGTTCCATGTTTAAATTGGATGTAACTTTCTTTGTCTGATGGAGCAATTAGAAGTACCTGACTATCTCCTTGATAGAAAGTTGCCTCCTTTAATGTTTCTACAAATTCTTTATTGTGCTTGGAAGACGTATTGGGACTTCCCTTAATGTTGAAATGGACAGTTCTGTCTTTACCGTCTGCTTGCCAAGTCCCTTCAAATGTCGAGTTGTTCATGGTGGCTTTGAAAGTACCATCATCGCTGAATGTCAGAGTGAATTGGGAAATGTTTTTCAACGCATTTTGTCCTTCTACGGTATTTAACTTATAAACGGGTTCTCCGTTTCGTTTATCCCAATCGGCTTTAGTGAAATAATTGACAACATTCCATGTTCCACTAACGAAGATCTCATTTATATCGTCTTCATCATTACAGCTCCACAAGAATGGGAGCAACATTAATATTGAAAGTAAATTCTTAATTCTTTTCATTGTTTATCAGTTTATTATACCATTTCTTTTTAATAAGGCTTGTATGGTAGGTTCCTGGCCTCTAAATCGTTTGTACAATGTCATTGGATGCTCGGTTCCCCCCTGAGATAACACATTTACTCGGAAAGAGTTTGCTATGTCTTGATTAAAGATTCCTTTTTCTTTGAATAAGGAGAATGCATCAGCATCAAGAACTTCTGCCCATTTGTAACTGTAATATCCGGCGGAATAGCCACCTGCCATGATATGCGAGAATTGGACAGTCATACAAGTATCCTTTAATTCAGGCATGATTTGAGCCTTAGCCCATGCTTGCTTTTCATAAAGGCGTATATCTCTGTCAAAAGGTTGGGTACGGGTGTACCAGGCCATATCTAATAAGCCGAAGCTTAGTTGTCGAAGACAAGCGTATGCGATATTAAAGTTGGAAGCATCTACTATCCGTTGGATAAGTTCGGATGGTATTTGCTCTCCGGTTTGATAGTGCTGGGCAAACGTATTCAAAAACTCTTTCTCTGTTGCAAAATTCTCCATGAATTGGGAGGGTAACTCAACAAAATCCCAAAAGACATTTGTTCCACTCAGGCTTTGGTAGGTCGTATTGGCAAATATTCCATGCAGTGCGTGTCCAAACTCATGAAGAAAGGTATTTACTTCCGAGAACGTAAGCAATGCCGGCTTATCAGCAGAGGGTTTCGTGAAATTCATTGTAACCGAAACATGAGGACGACTATTCCCGTTCTCGTCTTTCCATTGTTCTTTATAATTAGTCATCCAAGCTCCCGAACGTTTACCGGCACGTGGGTGAAAATCTGTATAAAGTACGGCTAAGAAAGTCTTGTCTTTGTCGAATACTTCGTATGCTTTTACATCCGGGTGATATACTGGAATTTCCTTGTTCTCTTGGAAGGTAATACCATATAATCGGGTAGCCAATCCAAAGATGCCTTCTGTTACTTTTCCTAATTCAAAGTAGGGGCGAAGCTCTTCCTCATTCAAGTTGAATTTGCTTTCTTTCAGGATTCTTGAATAGTAAGCCCAATCCCAGGGCATCAGTTGAAAATCTTCTCCTTCCATTTTCTTAGCCAAAGTCTCTACTTCTTTGACTTCTTTTTGGGCAGTAGGACTATAGGCTTCCAATAGTTGGTTTAGCAGATGATATACGTTGTTACTGTTTTCAGCCATTCGACGAGTTAGCACATAATCGGCTACCGTATCATAACCCAGAAGTTGGGCACGTTCAAGACGAAGATTTACCAAACGTTTGACAATATCCATGTTGTTATGCTCATTGTCGTGAGTACATTGAGTATTGTATGCCATGTATAATTGTTCACGAAGTTTGCGATTCTTTCCATACTTCATGAATGGAATGAAACTTGGTGCTTGCAACGTAACAATATAATTATCTTTCCCTTTTTCTTTAGCTGTTTGGGCGTATGCTTCTAATGCACTTTCCGGAAGTCCTTCCAATTGTTCGGCTGTTAAGGAAAGTTCATAGTTATTGGTTTCTTTCAAATTGTTCTGAGAGAATTGCAATGTCAGTACACTTAACTCTGAAGAGATTTGACGGAAACGTTCCTTTTGTTCACCAGATAAGTTAGCTCCATTTCGAATAAATCCATCGTAGGTGTTCTGAAGAAGCATTTTGTCCTCTTGACTCAGTCCTTCTTTCTCTTTGCCATCGTAAACAGCCTTGATGCGAGCAAACAATTCTTCATTTAAGCTAATGTTATTGCTATGCTCAGTCAACTTAGGCATGATTCGTTCTGCGATTGCTTGCATTTCATCATTTGTTTCAGCACTTAGCAAGTTGCCGAAAACGGTTGTAATACGATTTAGCAATGTACCCGATTTTTCTAATGCAACGATTGTATTTGCAAATGTTGGAGAAGCCGGATTGTGGATAATCTCATCTATCTCTTTGTTTTGCTCTTCCATTCCAACCTGAATAGCAGGCTCATAATGCTCTGTTCGGATAAGATGGAACGGAGTCGTTTGATAAGGAGTTTGATATGTTGTTAAAAATGGATTTAAATTGTTCGTCATTGTTTCTTTCCTTTAAATTGCAAAGTTGCGAAAAAAAGTCTCATGATAGTCAAATTTTGTCAGTAAATTTACTTAAAGATACAATAAATTGGCGGCTATCTTTGTAGTTCCTTAATAAAACTATCCATATTAGGAATGTAGATTTCCTTTCTTTTTAATTGAATGATCTGTTTATTTTGTAGTTCATTCAGGAGTTTGGATACATTGATTCGGGTTTCATTAATCAAATTGGCCAAATCTTCCATTCCGATGTGTATCTTCTTCTCTCCGTCAGACCTTGTACATCGAAGCAACACAAAGTTAGCCAATTTTTCTTTGATACTGCCTATGTGAGTATTCCATACCTTTTGATTGGCTACTTGAACTCGGTTACTTAAAATATTGAGATAGTTCAATCGGAAAATCTCGTAATTACTTAGTTCACTTAAAATGTACGGTTTGTCGATAATCAACAATTTTGCTTCTCCTTGTACCTGATAAGTAGCATTATAACATGGATACATCCCGAACAAAGAATACGGCTCTATAACGAAAGGCATGTTCAGCGTTTCGGATAGCCAAAAGTTATGTTCTTCGTCTATTGTTTGAGAAAGTAAGCTACCTTCTAAAAGAAAAATAAGTTGGTTGCAAATATCTCCCTGTTTTACAACAATATCATTTCCTTTTAAATTGCGAAAATGGAACTTAACCTTTTCTATGATATTAGTAAAGTCATCCTTACATAACCCTTGAAAAAGAGGGAGTTGAAGGAGAGTGTCGTACATGCTTGTTTCCATTGTCGTTTAATGATTGTTAAGTATTTGTTTAACACACGCAAAAATACGGAAAACAACCGACATGAATAAGTAATCAATAGCTATTTATTGTTTTTTAACCGCTGGTAACTAAAGAAAAAACGATTGTAGTCTTGAGAATCTATGAGACTACAACCGTAAACGGATGATACAACAATGTATGTATTTATTTCTTAACAATCAGTTTCTCCATCCCTTTTGTATAATGGATTTCGTATGTATCCTTTTCACCGCTACAAATAAAATAAGCCTCAAGTTCGGGGTGTTGTTGACAGAAGGCTTGGGCTTTTTCTAATCCCATCACCATAAAGGCTGTGGCGTATGCGTCGGCTGTAGTGCAGTCGTTGGCAATGACGGTGGCCGATAGGATGTTGTGTTGGATGGGGTAGCCCAATCGGGGATCGATCGTGTGAGCAAATCTTTTTCCATCTTTGTAGTAGAACTTACGATAGTTTCCTGATGTGGCCATACCTGCATCTGTAATTTCGAGGATGGTTTGAAGCTCTTGATTAATGGAAAGCGAATCCTCTATCGGCTTGTTGATTCCGATTCTCCAACGGTTCATTTTGGGGTTTTTGCCTTTTACAAAGACTTCTCCACCGATGTCTACCATGTAGTTCTGTATTCCTTTTTGGGTTAATAGCTTGGCTACTTGGTCTACACCGTAACCTTTGGCTATCGAACTACAATCCAGCATCACTCGTTCGTCTTGTTTGACGATTTTTCCCTTTTCAATGTCTATCTTTTCGTATCCCACAAATTGACGTAAACTGTCGATTACCATCGAATCGACAGATATGGCGTTCTTAAAACCGAATCCCCACGCGTTGACCATCGGGGCAACAGTAATGTCGAATGCTCCTTCTGTTTCTTTCGATACTTTTTGGGCCAAAGTAAACACGTCGGTAAAGAATGTATTAAGCGTAGTATCTTCGTTATGATTGATACGGGTGATGATTGAATTTGGATTATACGGAGAAAGTGCATCATCTACTTGCTGAAGTGCGGCTTTTATTTCTTGATGCAAATCTTCGTGGCTTTGATAGGTAATTTTATAAATTGTTCCAAACACCATTCCTTCGTTGGTGCGGAAAGGTGGTTGTTTACGCAAAATGGTAATTGTTCCTATAATTAGTATAAGGAGAAAAACCGATTGCCATACGAGTTTCTTTTTGTTCATAGCCAATATTTTTAAGAAAGGTGTTCAATTAATATTCTGATTCCAATAGCAATAAGGATGAGGCCACCCCAAAGTTCCATGCGTAAGTTGACACGTTTCCCTAAATAAACACCAATCAAACTTCCTGCAATTGACATAACAAAAGATACAAGTCCAATAATCAAAATTGGAGACAAGATGGAAGCGAATGTATTCATTCCGATAAAAGCAAAGGAAATACCAACGGCCAAAGCATCTATGCTGGTGGCTACTGATAAAGTTAATACGACTTTCATTAAAGTAGGATCAAAGCAACATTTGTCATCGTTACTAAAACCTTCTTTAATCATTCGGAGTCCTAATATGGTTAATAGTCCGAAAGCAATCCAATGATCGAAGCTTTCAATCAGGTGTCTGAAGTGGTTGGCGCATAACCAGCCGAACAAAGGCATGATTCCTTGAAAGAGTCCGAAAAAGAACCCCATAATAAGAAAGGTACGCCAACATATTCGGCGCATGATGATACCACTGGTAATGGATACAGTAAAGCAATCCATAGCTAAGCTAATAGCCAATAACCAAATTTCTAATGTTCCCATTGGTTGTTTTAAAAGGGTAATTTATAAATCAAATTGTATGTGATTCCAAATGTATTTGACTTGTTCTTTCCATATCCCGGAATGTACCAGGGTTCGGAATTCTCTGCTTTCTTTACACTAAGGGTAGATTTGTATCGAATGGAGAATCCCATATAGAAGTTCTTGTAGACATTCGTTCTTAAACTGGCTACTAATTCCAACCAACTTGCACTGCCTTTGACTCCTTGATAAGATAGGGGTATGCTGGTGTCTCCCCAAATAGGATCAGTCATAGCTGGTCCATCTACATCGTATGAAAAAGAACTGAATCCATAACGAAGCCCAACAATAAAATGACCAGGTAAATGTGGTTTCTTGTGAAAAACATTGTATCCGGCTCCTATACGGAAGTAAGGTGCAGATGTTTTGTAATGAATATCGGTTTCATCATCGGTCGTATCGGTTGAACCGTATCCGATTTCTATGACGGGAAAGTATTTGTTCTTGAGGTTGACTTCCACTCCAGCTTCTGCACTGGTAAAGTCGCTACCAAAGATTTTACCGGCTATTCCGAATACGTCCACTCCGGCGTATATACCTTGATAGAGTGGTTGCTCTTGGATAGTCGTCTCAATCTTCTTGTCCTTTTGCTGGGCGGCGCTCTCTATAGGCAGACAGCAAAGACTACTCGTCATCAGCAGTCCGATAATATATGTTGAAATTCTTCTTTTCTTCATTGTTAATGTCCGGATTTACAAGTACAACAGAATCTAAAACATTGGTGGTATAACTCATATTCTCTATTTGATAGAACATTACACTCCCACATTCAATGTCACTAACAAAGGGAATGTTTTTGTGTGTCAGCCGAATCGTATCACGCAATGTTTCGGAATAGTGCATGACGTAAGTCGTCTGATTGGTATAACTCAATGGTACACTCATGTATTGTTGTGCTTGATTGAATACAGTATCTATGAGTAAACTGTCTCCAGAATGAATTATACCTGCGATAGTTGCTCCATTCGTTAACTTTACAGATTGGTGAGTCTTACTGTCTAAAAAGTCAAAACGTGCGTATGACACCGTTGACAATGAACAATCACTCTCCCCACAGCTTTGAATGAAACAGCCGATAACGAATAATGAAAACAGAATGGTAAATAGGTTTCTTTTCATATTAAAGCTCTTTCTCTATGTTGTAATTATTACGTTCCGGCGCATTTCGGGCTATCATTTCGCCTAAGAACCCGGCTAGGAACAGTTGAGTACCAAGTATCATCGTTGTGAGTGCCAAATAAAAGTACGGCGAATCTGTGATTAATATATAAGGTAGTCCGCAATACATGGCGTAAAGTTTGTGTACGCCGATGATAACCACTGCGATGAATCCAAAAATGAACATGACAGAGCCTAACAGTCCGAAGATATGCATAGGTTTGATGCCGAACTTGGATAGGAACCATAAGGAAATCAAATCCAAATAACCATTCACAAAACGATTCAAACCAAACTTGGTTGTACCATATTTGCGTGCTTGATGATGTACCACTTTTTCTCCAATCTTACAGAAACCGGCCGTTTTCGCTAAGTATGGGATATAACGGTGCATTTCTCCATAAACTTCGATACTCTTTACCACCTCTTTACGATAGGCTTTCAGTCCACAGTTGAAATCATGCAGATTCTTGATACCCGACACAGCTCTGGCGGTGGCGTTGAAAAGCTTGGTCGGAATGGTCTTGGATAAAGGATCGTATCGTTTCTTTTTGTATCCGGATACCAAATCATATCCTTCTACAGTTATCATTCGATAGAGTTCCGGTATTTCATCGGGACTGTCTTGAAGGTCTGCATCCATTGTAATGACAACATCTCCTTCTGCTTTTTTGAATCCACAGAACAGAGCCGGTGATTTTCCGTAATTGCGACGGAACTTAATACCTTTTACCTGTTCGTGCTTGGATGAGAGTTCTTCAATCACATTCCAGGAACGGTCTGTACTTCCGTCGTTTACAAATATCACTTCATAACTGAAGCCGTTAGCTTCCATTACTCGTTGAATCCACGCATATAGTTCCGGCAAGGATTCTTCTTCATTATATAAAGGTATAACTACTGATATATCCATAAAATATTGTTATTTTTTCTTGTTACGCATGACCAGCAATGCTGTAGGAACTGCTAACATGGAACAATAAAAGATGTTTTGAGTGAGTAATTGCAACGTAATCTCCAAAGGAGTTAAGTTGGATATAATATCCAGTGCTTTGTGAAACTGTTCCATTGATTCTTTCATCTCTCCGGTGGCCACAACGGTCATTTGATTCAGCATGTCTTGGTAAGTGCTGACGATGAGGCCGTTGTCAATGTAGCGGAAATAGACATAATGTATGATGGAAACAAACAAGGCGGCAAACATGTACATGAATGCAGTAAAGAGAAACGAGTGTGAGAAACTCATTATGCCCTCGCGTTGAGTGTCTCTGTACTTCTTGGTCAATAAATATCCCCATATCGGCCCTACTAATATAGTTAGGAAGAAAAAGAGTACCAGTAGGAATGGAGTGTGCATACCTAATGGAAACAGGATGAACTTCAGCATCCAGAATATTCCCATTGCTGTGCCATATCGCATAGCGTATTCTTGAAGAGTAGGCTTATTTGTTGTCATTTCTAACTTGGATTTAAAATGCAAAATTACTTCTTTTATAGGAATAGTAGGTATGAACAATGTGAAAAAATGCATTTTTTGTGCGAAAAATAAAAAAATGTGCGGAAGAGTATTGTCTAATCGAAAATAATCTCTACCTTTGCACTCGCAAAACAAAAATGGGTAAGTCCTATACGGCCAGCTCCCTGTGAATCCTCCAGGGCTTGATCGCAGCAAAGGTAGCAGGTTGTAGCGGCGCGATATAGTAAGCTTGCCCACCCGCCTCTTTAGCTCAGTTGGCCAGAGCACGTGATTTGTAATCTCGGGGTCGTTGGTTCGAATCCGACAAGAGGCTCGAAGGAAGAGAGAGAGAACGGAGAAGCAAGATGCTTTTTCGTCCTCTCTCTTCTTGTTTGTATGAAAAATAATGTTGATAACAATGTTTTTTATGCACTTCTAATCAGTTGGAAACTTTTTTGTTTGTAAGTTAAAGTTTCTGTTTGTATATTTGTACATGCGTGATAGCATGTTATGATGTGGTAATTTAGGTTTAAACCAAGTTTTGGCATAATCAATAAAAGCGAAAATATGAAGTCTGTTTTAAAAGCTGTGTTAGTTTCATTTGCGGCGGTTTCTGTTTCGACGGCAACTCCTCCCGCAGAAGATGTTTCTTTGTCTGTGAATTACAGCAATAATCGGTATCCGTTGCTCCAAAAATCGTATATAGAACTTCCTCTCGGTTCCATAAAGGCCGAAGGGTGGATGCGGGAACAGTTGCTTCGGATGAAAGAAGGAATGACCGGACATCTTGACCATATTTATGGAAAGGTAATGGGACCTCGTAATGGTTGGTTAGGTGGCGATGGAGATGTGTGGGAACGTGGACCGTATTGGATTGATGGGCTGTTGCCATTGGCTTATATTTTGGATGATGAAACCTTGAAAGAAAAGGTAAAGCCCTGGATAGAATGGACTTTGGCATCTCAAAAGCCGAATGGATATTTTGGACCGGATACGGATAGAGAACCTGAGGCCGGATTGCAACGTAACAATGCGCAAGACTGGTGGCCAAAGATGGTTATGCTGAAGATTATGCAACAATATTATTCGGCTACTGGCGATCAACGGGTAATAGACTTCTTAACTAAGTATTTCAAGTATCAGTTGGCTGAACTTCCAAAGAATCCGTTAGGTAAATGGACTTTCTGGGGCGAACAACGAGGTGGGGACAACTTGATGGTTGTTTATTGGTTGTATAATATTACGGGAGAGAAATTCTTGCTTGAGTTGGGAGAATTGATTCACAAACAGACTTATAATTGGACGGATGTATTTTTGAATAAGGATCATTTGTCCCGCCAGTTGAGTATGCATTGTGTTAATCTGGCACAAGGCTTTAAGGAACCGGTGGTTTATTACCAACAGTGCAAAGACCAGAAACAAATTGATGCAGTAAAGAAAGCGGTAAAAGATATTCGTAATACGATAGGGTTGCCCACCGGACTTTGGGGTGGGGATGAACTTCTGCGCTTTGGTGAACCAACGACAGGTTCTGAACTATGTACAGCTGTCGAAATGATGTTTTCTTTAGAAGAAATGCTCGAAATAACCGGAGATGTACAATGGGCAGACTACTTGGAACGTGTGGCATACAATGCTTTACCCACTCAGGTAACGGACGATTATTCGGCACGCCAGTATTATCAACAAACCAATCAGGTGGCTATTACTCGTGACTGGCGCGAGTTTACTACTCCGCACGAAGATACTGACTTATTGTTTGGGGAATTAACTGGTTATCCATGTTGTACTTCTAATTTGCATCAGGGTTGGCCGAAGTTTGTACAAAATCTTTGGTATGCTACTGCAGACAACGGTATTGCGGCATTAGTATTTGCTCCTTCCAGCGTGAAAGCAAAGGTGGCCAATGGATTGACGGTTCAAATTCAAGAAGAAACGTCTTATCCGTTTGATGAAACTGTAAACTTCAAATTTGCTTTTGCCGATAAGAAGGTTAAAAAGGCGTTCTTCCCTTTTCATGTTCGTATTCCTGCATGGTGTCAGGCACCAGTTATTCGGGTAAATGGCGAACAAGTGCCGGTCGATGCGTATAGTGGAGAGATTGCCCGTATTAATCGTGAATGGAAACAGGGGGATGTGTTGAGTATCGAACTTCCCATGAATGTTACTGCCAGCCGTTGGCATGGAGGAAGTGCAGTCATTGAAAGAGGACCATTGGTGTATGCTTTGAAGTTGGCCGAAAAGTGGGAGAAAAAGACTATCGACGGAGAAAAGGGTGAGAAGTATGGTAAGTGGTATTACCAAGTAACTACAGATTCTCCCTGGAATTATGCCTTTAAACACGCTGTGCTGTCTCCCGATAAAATCAATGAATGTTTCAAAGTAGAAAAGATAGACCAATTCCCAGCATACCCCTGGACGGCTAAAGAGGCTCCAATCACCATTAAAGCCAAAGGGCATAAAGTAAATGGATGGACTTTGTATCGGGGCTCTACCGGTAAGGTTCCTTATTACACTCAAATGGGTAATGACATTGGTGAAGAGGAGACAATTGAACTGATACCGTATGGCTGTACAACACTGCGTATAACAGAGTTCCCTGTGCGGTAAATGACCTTTTAAAAATAGGCTTTGAACTTCTCAAAAAAACTCTTTGGAGAAATGAAGAAAACTCTTTGGAGACTTCCTTCGTTCTCCAAAGAGTTTTTTTATCTTGTTTTTGAGAGGGGATGCTACCTTTATAGAAAGGTTGTTTTCGATGCTTAAAAACTATCCTATCTTCTTGAACCCATACTTCGCTTTAGGTCCTAATTCCTCCTCAATGCGAAGCAGTTGATTGTACTTTGCCATGCGGTCGCTTCTGCTCAATGAACCGGTTTTGATTTGTCCGCTATTGGTTGCTACGGCGATGTCGGCAATGGTGGTATCTTCTGTTTCTCCCGAACGATGACTGATGATAGTTGTGTATCCATGACGGTGTGCTAAGTCTATGGCATCAAGGGTTTCGCTGAGTGTACCAATCTGATTCACTTTAATCAAAATGGAGTTCCCGCATTTTTCTTGAATACCTCGGCTAAGGAACTTTACATTGGTAACAAATAAGTCATCGCCTACTAACTGACAACGGTGGCCGATGCGTTCGGTTAATAATTTCCAACCTTCCCAGTCGTTTTCTGCCATACCATCTTCAATGGAATCAATCGGATATTTTTTACACAATTCTTCCAAATAATTTACTTGTTCGTAAGAAGTGCGGATGGCGGCGTTTAGTCCTTCGAATCGAGTGTAGTCGTACATACCATCGTTATAGAATTCAGAAGAAGCGCAGTCAAGCCCAATCGTAATGTCTTTCTGAGGCTCGTATCCAGCTGCTTTGATTGCCATAAGGATACAGTTTAACGCATCTTCTGTACCGTTTAGTGAAGGAGCAAATCCGCCTTCGTCGCCTACGGCTGTACTAAGATTGCGAGCTTTCAGTACATTCTTTAGCTCGTAGAATACTTCTGCTCCCATGCGAAGCCCTTCATGGAAAGATTTGGCACCTACGGGGCGTATCATAAATTCCTGAAAAGCAATAGGTGCGTCGGAATGGGAACCACCGTTAATAATGTTCATCATTGGAACGGGCATAACATAAGTGTTGCATCCTCCAATGTAACGATAGAGAGGAATCTTTAAGTAGTTGGCGGCCGCCTTTGCTACTGCCAATGATACACCGAGAATAGCGTTGGCTCCCAAATTACTCTTGGTACTGGTGTTATCCAAAGCAATCATTAATCGGTCGATTTCACGTTGCTCTAATACATTCATTCCTTGCAGGGCAGGAGCAATGTCGTTGTGGATATGGCGGATAGCCTTTAATACACCTTTGCCGGCATACCGAGTACGATCAAAGTCTCTTAACTCTAATGCTTCGTGTTCCCCGGTACTGGCACCGGAGGGTACAGATGCACGCCCTGTAATACCGTTTTCAAGGATTACATCTACTTCTACTGTGGGAGTTCCTCGGGAGTCCAGAATCTCTCTTGCGATGATATTAGCTATTTTCATAATGTTTCTTTGTTAAAGTTCTTATCTATTAAAGCTTACATATTCATTCTTGGAATATGCTGTGTCTTATTCTCTAATACAAAGAAACAAAAATCGCCTGAAACTTGTTCGTCTCAGGCGATTGAATTATTCTATGACTTGATAGATGTGCGGTAGGTTTCTTCCTTCGTGGTTGTAATCAAGACCGTAACCGACAATGAAATCGTTCTCAATGTCAAAGCAACGATAGTCAATTTTGAGGTCGACTTTCAAACATTCCGGTTTTACGAAAAGGGAGGTAATGTACACTTCTTTAGGTTTCTTGTCTCCCAGAATGTGAAGCATTTCTTTCATTGTGTATCCGGATTCGATAATGTCTTCAACGATAACGACGGTACGTCCTTCTACACTTTCTGTTAATCCAATGAGTTGCTTTACTTCACCTGTGGTGCTGGTTCCTTCATACGAAGACATACGCACAAAAGTTATTTCGCATGGGAAATTGATGTCTCGCAACAAGTCTGCTGCGAATACAAAAGAACCGTTCAAGATGACAAGGAAAAGCGGATTTTTCTTTCTTAAGTCAGCGTCAATTTGGGCTGCCACTTCTTTTACTCTTGTTTTAATGGTATCTTCAGAGATATACAGAGCAAACTTCTTGTCTTTGACTTGTACAACTGTGTTCATAAAAATTATTTTTAATATTGATTATACAAAGGTTAAAATGTCCATTTGACTGCCAATGTAGGGATGGCGTAGAATCGTTTGTTCATGCCGTCGGTAGGCCAAACCAAATTTTTGGTTAGTTCAAGTTCTGTACCAACACTGAGTTTAAAGGCATCATCCACACCTTCCAATGCGTTTAAGTTGAACCAGAACTGTGGTTCGCTACTTAATACCAAGTTTCCAGTTACGCTATTGTCATGCCAAAGGTCGGCATATCCGCTGAAGGTACAGAGTCCTTTGGCGAAATGGATGCCCCATACAGCTGTGATTTGCCAACTATGCTTGGAGCCTATTGTCTGGCGGGCCAAATACTTGTAAAGCAGTTGAAGTGAAAACGTCTTGCTGAAATCTTTGTTAGCCCAGTTCCAAGCGGCACCTGCTAAGTAAGCATCGTTGTAGCTTCCATTACCGGATAACCCACCATTGTATTCCACGTGAATAGCTACGGGAGCTTTCCAAAAACGTAATTCACGAGAGAATTCGGCGTAGGCACTTTCCATTGTGTTGCCCCCAAAGTTTCCATCTACAAAGAAATAGGTGCTTCCCCATTTGTCGGCAGAAAAGTTTTCAATGGTAGCCGTCCAATGCGGACGGTTAGAAAGTTCGTTCCCGTAAATTGTCTTACCAAAATCATAGTGCATCTGTACGTTCAGCTGTGCAAACATTTGAACGGATGCAATGACGAATAATGCTGTTAATAAATACTTTTTCATGAGTCTCTGTTTAAACGAGGAACTTAATAAGGAAGAAGGCGGCCAAAATATACATGCCGATGGTCATCTTCTTGTAATTTCCACTCAAAAGATTAATAAATATATAACTAAGGTGTCCTAAAACGATACCGTCTGAGATACTGTAAGTCAAAGGCATGAAAAGTACGCAAATAAATGCCGGAATAGCTTCGGCGTAATTGTTGAACTCGATTCTTAGGACAGAACTCATCATCATCAAACCGACCAATACCAAAACCGGGGTGGTTGCGGCGGCCGGGATAGCCAAAAAGAGAGGGGCAAATAACAAAGCCAACAAGAAGCAGGCACCGGTTACAAATGCGGTCAGTCCACTACGGCCACCTTCGTTTACACCGGCTGCACTTTCTACATATACGGCTACGGTACTTGTACCCATTGCGGCACCGGCTGCAGTAGAAACAGAATCGACTACGAACACTTCTTTAAGGCGTGGAATCTTACCGTCTTCTTTTACCATACCGGCACGAGTGGTTACGCCGATAACAGTACCGATGCAGTCGAACAAGTCAACGAACAACAAGGTAAATACGATAATTACCATTTCTTTGGTAAAGATATTGTCCCATTCAAACTTTAAGAAGATAGGTTCAATGGAAGGTGGAATACTGAATACCCCGTCGATATTGGTTACTCCTAAAGGAATACCAATAAGGGTGGTCAGTAGGATACCAAACAGAAGGGCACCTTTGATATTCTTCACTAACATAACGGAAGTGATGACAATACCGATAACGCCTAACAAAGCAGAACCGGCTGTCAGATTTCCCAAACTAACTAAAGTGGCATCATTGTTGACAATGATTTCTGCACTTTTCAGACCGATGAAAGCGATGTACAGTCCAATCCCTGCGCTAATGGCATTCTTTAAGGAGTTAGGGATGACATCTACAATCTTTTCACGAAGATTGGTTACTGTCAACAAGATAAATACCAGCCCTTCCAAGAAGACAGCAGTTAATGCAAACTGCCAAGAATAGCCCATTACCATACATACGGTATAGGCAAAGAAAGCGTTCAATCCCATACCCGGTGCAAGGGCAAGTGGTAACTTGGCATAAAGTCCCATGAAGATAGTGGGCAAAGCCGACATAATAACTGTGGTGGTAAACAAGGCGCCTTTATCCATTCCTGTTTCACTCAAGATGTTTGGATTGACAGCCAAAATGTAAGCCATGGTCAAGAAAGTGGTTATCCCTGCCATGATCTCTGTTCTAACGGTGGTTTCTTTCGGATTGAAACCAAAGAGTTTTTCAAGCATTTTATGAAACGTAGATTGATTAAAGTGCAAAACTACATATAATTTTTCTAAATCTTTGGCTTTTTTGACGGAAATTATTGGTGAATAATGAAACAGGGGAGTGTACCCGATTTTTTGTTTAACGAATGTCTTACTTTTCCATAATTATGTGTATCTTTGCACGTCAAAAACATAAGGTACATTCATAGTATTTAAGGTATGGGAGGTTTTTTTGGTACAGTTTCTAAAGCTCCATGCGTGACCGATTTGTTTTACGGAACGGATTATAATTCACACATGGGAACAAAAAGAGCCGGTATGGTAACTTATGCCGAAGGTATGGGTTTCATGCGGTCTATTCACAATCTGGAAAGTTCTTATTTTCGTACAAAGTTTGAATCGGAGTTGTCCAAATTCAAAGGAAACGCCGGTCTCGGAATTATTAGTGATACAGATCCACAACCTATTTTGATTAACTCTCATTTAGGAAAGTTTGCTATTGTAACAGTAGCTAAGGTAAATAATATCCCGGAATTGGAACAGGACTTGCTGGCTTCCAATATGCACTTTTCCGAAATGAGCCTTTCAAAAACCAATCAGACGGAATTGATAGCCTTGTTGGTTATTCAAGGTAAAGACTTTGTGGATGGTATCGAAAATGTATTCCGTAAGATAAAGGGTTCTTGTTCGATGCTGATTCTAACGGAAGATGGCATTATTGTAGCACGTGACCATTGGGGACGTACACCGATTGTGATAGGTAAGAAAGAAGGTGCATACGCTGCAACCAGCGAATCGAGTAGCTTGCCAAATCTCGATTTCAAAGTAGAAAGATATGTAGGACCGGGCGAAATTATTCGGATGCGGGCTGATGGAATAGAACAAATGCGCAAACCCAATGAGAATATGCAGATTTGTTCTTTTTTATGGGTGTACTACGGTTTCCCTGTATCTTGCTATGAAGGTAAGAATGTAGAAGAAGTCCGTTTTGCAAGTGGCTATAAGATGGCTCAGAAAGATCATTCGGAGGTAGATTGCGCTTGTGGTATTCCGGACTCGGGTATTGGTATGGCTATGGGGTATGCAGAAGGTAAAGGTATTCCTTATCATCGGGCTATATCCAAATATACTCCCACTTGGCCTCGTAGCTTTACACCGGCCAATCAGGAGATGCGGTCATTGGTGGCAAAGATGAAACTTATTCCTAATCGGGCAATGCTGGAAGGAAAACGGGTACTCTTTTGCGATGACTCCATTGTGCGTGGAACACAGCTTCGGGACAATGTGAACATCCTTTACGAATACGGAGCAAAGGAAGTACACATGCGTATCGCTTGTCCGCCTTTGATTTACAGTTGCCCGTTCTTGGGATTCAGTTCTTCCAAAAGCGATTTGGAATTGATGTCGCGCCGTATCATTAAGGATTTGGAAGGAGATGAAAACAAGGATTTGGAAAAGTATGCGACAACAGACTCTCCGCAGTATCAACGCATGGTAGAGGAGATTAGAAGACGCTTCAATTTGACTTCATTGAAATTTAATACGTTGGAGATTTTAGTGGAAGCTATCGGATTACCTAAATGCAAAGTATGTACTCATTGCTTTGATGGTTCCAGTCATTTCTAAATCAAGAACAAAGAATACATAATATTTTTAAAAAAGAGCATTGAATTGTTTGGCAGTTCAATGCTCTTTTCCTATTTTTACACTCGTAGAATTAAATTTAAAAGATATGACATTAGTAGAACGTTTTTTGAGATATGTGAGTTTCGATACTCAATCGGATGATAATAGTGGGGTTACTCCCAGTACGCCGAAACAAATGGTGTTTGCCCAATACTTGAAAGGGGAGTTGGAAAGCTTAGGGCTGGAAGAGATTTTATTGGATGAACATGGCTATTTATATGCTACGCTTCCGGCAAATACCGATAAAGAAGTGCCGACAATTGGTTTTATTGCACACATGGATACCAGTCCGGATATGAGTGGTGCCGGTGTTACTCCTCGTATTGTACATAATTATGATGGCTCGGATATTGTTTTGAATGAAGAAGAAAACATTGTGTTGTCTCCTTCACAGTTTCCGGAATTGCTCGACCATAAGGGCGAAAATCTTATCGTAACCAACGGAAAGACTTTATTGGGAGCAGATGACAAGGCGGGTATTGCCGAAATCGTAACGGCCATTACTTATTTGCAGGAACATCCCGAAATAAAGCATGGAAAGATACGTGTCGGCTTCAATCCGGATGAAGAAATCGGTCTGGGTGCGCATAAGTTTGATGTCGAAAAGTTTGGCTGTCAGTGGGCTTATACAATGGACGGTGGCGAAGTAGGCGAGTTGGAATTTGAAAACTTCAATGCAGCTTCGGCTAAGGTAACCATCAAAGGCCGTAATGTGCATCCGGGATATGCCAAGAATAAGATGATAAACGCCATTCGTGTAGCCAATGAATTTATGAGCCTATTGCCGGCAGAAGAAACTCCGGAACAAACAGAAGGTTATGAAGGATTCTACCATGTTGTTGGGGTAGAAGGTGAAGTGGAACAGGCGACGATTACTTACATCATTCGCGATCATGACCGAACCAAGTTTGAATCGCGTAAGGAATGTATGGAAGCTTGGGGAGAAGTGATAAACCGCAAATATGGCGAAGGTACAGTAGTGGTAGAACTGAAAGACCAGTATTACAACATGCGCCAACAAATAGAACCGGTGATGCATATCATTGATATCGCATTCAAGGCAATGGAAGAAGCCGGTGTTACTCCAAAAGTAAAGGCCATTCGTGGAGGTACAGACGGTGCCCAACTTTCTTTTAAGGGATTGCCTTGTCCGAACATCTTTGCCGGTGGACTAAACTTTCATGGCCGTTACGAGTTTGTGCCTATCCAGTCAATGGAAAAGGCCATGATGGTCGTTGTGAAGATTGCCGAATTGACTGCAAGATAAATTATAAATCAAAAATCATAAATCAAAGATCATGAAAACTACTCCGTTTACCGAAACACACATTGCTCTTGGAGCAAAAATGCATGAATTTGCAGGTTACAACATGCCGATTGAATACTCGGGCATCATCGACGAACACATGACCGTTTGTAATGCGGTAGGTGTATTCGATGTTTCTCACATGGGAGAGTTCTGGGTAAAAGGACCGAACGCATTGGAATTCTTGCAACAAGTAACTTCCAATAACGTGGCTATCCTTCCAATCGGCAAGGCTCAATATACTTGCTTCCCGAATGAACAGGGGGGTATTGTAGACGATTTGATTGTTTACCATTATGAAGACGAAAAATATTTGTTGGTGGTAAATGCAGCTAATATTGACAAGGACTGGGCATGGTGTACCAGCCATAATACCGTAGGTGCTGAATTGGAAAACTCTTCTGACCGTATGGCACAGTTGGCCATTCAAGGACCGAAAGCAACCGAAGTGTTGCAACGCCTTACTCCGGTAAACCTTTCTGAAATTCCTTACTATGCTTTCGCGGTAGGCGAATTTGCCGGTTGCAAGGAAGTGATAATCTCGAATACTGGTTATACCGGTGCCGGTGGATTTGAACTTTATTTCTATCCGGAAGATGGAGCTAAGATTTGGAAGGCTATTTTTGAAGCCGGTGCGCCGGAAGGCATTAAGCCGATTGGTCTCGGTGCGCGTGATACGTTGCGTTTGGAAATGGGCTTTTGCCTTTATGGTAATGACTTGAGTGATACGACTACACCACTTGAAGCTGGTCTTGGTTGGATTACTAAGTTCGTAGAGGGAAAGAATTTCACTGCTCGTGCTATCCTTGAAAAGCAGAAAGCAGAAGGAATCACTCGTAAGTTGGTAGCTTTTGAAATGGTAGATCGAGGTATTCCTCGTCATGGATATAAGTTGGTCAATGCGGAAGGCGAAGAAATCGGTGAAGTAACCAGCGGTACAATGTCTCCTACTCGTAAGATAGGTATCGGTATGGGTTATGTCGCGAAGGCTTATACGGCTCTCGATTCTGAAATCTATATTGATGTGCGTGGCCGTAAGCTGAAAGCAAAGGTTGTAAAGGCTCCGTTTAGAAAATAAATTCTCTTTGGAGAGAAAGGGAAAGCTCTTTGACGTTAACACTTTTGCGTCAAAGAGTTTTTTTTATGTTTTCAAAGAGGATTTTAGACGGGGAAAAACACCTTGTTTTAATGATTCTTTAAAACTCCTTGCACTCGTGCAATTGCGGCTTTAATGGGTTGATTGAAAGGAGATTATAATGGCAGGACTTTGTTTTTCTCCTGCCATTGCTGCCATTCGTTCAAACGCTTGCGGCTTCGTTTCCTTGCGCTTGCAGTCTCGTAGGCCTGCGAGACTTGCTCCGTTGTACATCGGAACTTGCTTTGTTGGTTTGTGAGACTGCAAGTGTAAACGGGTATGGCAGGAATGTAATCGGGTGGCAGAATTCCTGCCACCCGATTACATTGTATATCAATGACTTAGTTCGATAATTGCAGGAGTGTAGGCACTTTTTAAGAAACTCCTGAAATCAGCGTAATCTGAATCATTTTTTGCTGTTGACTGTTTTTAGCATTTCTTTCACTGCTGTTTCTAATTGAGTATCTATTCCTCTCAAAGAATCTTCCGGCTTGTTATATACTTCAATGTCCGGAGTCAATAGGTTGTTTTCCAAATATTGGCCGCGCATATCCTTACATCCCACTTGTGGAATACCGAATACAATGCTCGGATCAATCTGGCTTTCCCACCATACAGCTGTCATAGTACCCGGAACCGGTGCGCCAATCAACTTACCGATACCTAATTCTTTGTACACCCAGGGGAATCCATGAGCATTGCTGTAATTGTCTTCGCAAACGAGTACACAAGACGGTTTTAACCATTTGTTGTGAGGATCGCTACCAATGTATTGGCCGCGAGGAACAAAACGTTGATATTCCTTGCCGTTAAGCAGGGTTACAAGGTCATCGTGCAACCAACCACCACCGTTGTGTCGTGTATCTACAATGACGGCTTCTTTCTGACGGTTCTTTTCACTCAACAATTCGCTGAAAACAGTACGGAAACTTGGGCTGTCCATTCCTTGAACATGAACGTAAGCGATACGTCCACCCGAAAGTTCGTCAACCATGCGGCGGTTGCGGTCTACCCAGCGCTTGTACAGCAACGCATTCTGTTGGCCACTACTGATGGCTTTAATGGTTACGTTGAAAAGCTTTCTGTTGATTGGATCGTAAATTCTCAGCAACACGTTCTTGCCGACTTTTCCTTCCAACAAAGGGAAGTAGTCCATACCTTCTTCGATGAGAGTACCGTCGATGGCTTCAATGATACATCCCGGTGTTACATCGCATTTCTTGATAGCAAACGGACTCTTAGGCAGGATTTCCTTGATGCGAAGGCCGTTTCCTCGATGTCTGTCATCGAAGAATACTCCGAGGTTGGCGGTAGGCAGCGCCGAGCCTCCTCCGTAGTAACGTGCGCCGGTATGCGAACCATTCAGTTCTCCTAACAACTCACTCAACAATTCCTGGAAGTCATAGTTGTTGTTGATGCTCGGCAAGAAACGGCGGTAGGCATCCCGATAACCTTCCCAGTCAATGCCATGAATGTTTTCTACATAGAACTTGTCCTTCACTTGTTGCCAAGCGTGGTCAAAAATGTACTGACGTTCTTCGTAAGGTTTGTAGTTGAAAGTGGCTTCAAAAGGAATCGACTTATTGCTGCCGTTTTGGGCAGTAACTTTTTTAATGCCGCCATGACTGCATAAATAGAAGTTTTCCCCTTTCTTGTCGGGTATCATCTGTCCGTATCCGATACCTTTCAACACGATTTTGGTGCTGTTTTCCTTCAAGTCTTGGCACCACAAGTCAGAGCCACCTTCAAAAGAAGCTTGGTAGTATAATTTGTCTCCTTTTTTACTTAATACGGCATCTCCTAATTGAGAAGAATGTTTGGTCAAGCGTACAATGCGGTCCCGACAATTATCCAAATCAAAAGTCAATGCTTTTACTTCTTCTTTCTTCTTGTCGTCGGCTTTGTCTTTACCTTTATCTTTGTCTTTATCTTTCTTGTTTTTCTTTTCAGCTTCTTTTTCCTTCTTTTCCTTCTCTGCCTTATCAGCTTCTTCTGCTAAAGCCAATTCTTCTTTGGTCATCAAGAAACGTTCGTAGGCTTCCTGTTCAAAAAACATGATATAAACATCGGCATGTGCGCCCCAGCTTCCATGACTACGATAGCCAGCTCGGTCGCTTCTCCAAATCATTGCTTTCCCATCAAGTACCCATTTGGCGTTACTGTCGCTGTAGCCGCTTTGTGTAAGGTTATGGATTTCTCCGTTGCCGGAAGCATTGACTAAGGCTACATCTTTGTTGTTCCATCCGCCGATGCCGATATAGTTGGTAAGAAGCCAACGGCTATCCGGACTCCACTGATACCATTGGTCGCCATCGCTGTACGAGTATTCAAACTTGCCGTCCATAACTGTACGCACTTTCTTGGAAGCCAAGTTGATGACACGAAGTGTGGTTCGGTTTTCAAGGAAAGCCACTTCCTTGCCGTCAGGACTATATTGCGGTTGGAATGAAGCGAAGTCGGATTTAGTCAGTCTTTCTTCCTTGATGTCGGTGGCGTAAGTGAAGAGCTTCTCTTCCTTATCGACAATAGATGCTTGGTAGACTTGCCACAATCCGTTTCGTTCGGATGCATATACCAAACTACGACCATCGGGAGCAAAGTCTACATTTCGTTCTTGCTCGGGAGTGTCGGTAATTTGCTTGGTAGTCTTGTATTCCGTAGAAGTTACATATACATCCCCGCGAAGGATGAAAGCAATTTCTTTTCCTTCGGCTGAAAGTGCAATCTGGGTAGCTCCGTAGTTTCTGATTTGGCGGATAAGGTCGCGGTCAACCTTATCGGTTACTACGTCGATGGATACCTTCTGAGGTCGGCTACCTTCTTTCAAGGTATAGATACCACCGTCATAACCATAGCATAACGTTCCGTTGTTGGCTCGACTCAGGAAGCGAACCGGATGTTTGGTGTGCTTGGTAATAGGGGTAGGAGTGCCTCCTTTAATGTTAGCCTTGAATACATTAAACGAACCGTTTTGTTCACTCAAGTAATAATAGGTATCCGAACTTGCCCATACAGGATTGCGGTCTTCTCCGTTGAAGGTCGACAACTTCTGGTACGAACGTTCGCCGTTCAGGTTGCAAAGCCATATATCTCGAGTGATGGACGAGGTGTGATGTTTGCGCCAGGGATCTTCGTATCCTTTTTTATCGTGATAAAGCAATGATTTTCCATCGGCAGAGAAACTGATGTCTTCCATCGGTAAGGACGAGAACAAGACAGGACGGCCTCCGGTAGTGCTTACTTCATACACTTGTGGAAACTGTCCGGAGGCAAATTGCATATCGTCAGTCGAAGGGAGAATGTTTGCCTGGAATAAGATGTGCTTATTGTCTTTAAACGTCAATGGGGTTTCATTGCCGGAATGGGTAGTTAACCGTTGGGGAATTCCACCGTCTTTGCTTACAATATAAAGGTCCATGCTACCCATACGGTCGCTGGCAAAAGCAATCTGCTTTCCGTCCGGACTCCAAATAGGACGAGTGTCGTGTGCCGAATTGGTGGTAATCTGTAAAGCTCTACCACCCTTTGCGGGTACTGTGTAGATGTCTCCTTTAAAAGAAAATGCTATCTGACTACCGTCGGGAGAGATGGCGGGGTAGCGCATCCAGACATCGTTGTCAGCGGCATAAGCATGAAATGACAGCGCAAAAGCTGCCAAGCATAGAAATTGTTTTTTCATGTTGAGTAGTTATTTTATGTGAATTGTTCTTGTTATTTTCGTCGGAAAAGGTTTCGCATTCGTTTGATGATTTTGAATCCCGTTATAATTCCATTGAATATAGCTATTCCGGAGCCGAATCTATTTATCAGCATGTTGTTCTCTTCCGGTTGGTTATTGGGATGGAAGATTTGAGAAACCGTATCCGTAATCCGTTGCTTGGATGCTCTGATTTCGGCCAGCTTCTCAGCCTTTTGTTGGCTTATCATTTCCAACGTGATAGCTGTCTTTTGAGGTTCGTTGGTAGGATTCATATTTTTATTTGTCGTTAATAAACAAGTTGGCAAGGAAACGTGTCAATGGGTGGATGATCAGCCGTTGGCGGAACAAGTAGATAAGCAGGCTGAGCAACAGAATACTTCCGGTAATGATTGCATAGCTGTTGGTAAGCCCGCCTACATACGGTTCGAGTACATACGCCATTGTAAAAGACAGATAAAACAAAGCAATCATGCCAAGTACCACCAATACCAAAATGAGTATCAGGGTAGACAAGAGGACAGTCAACTTATGTGTGATGTCCAATTTTACATAGTCTTTCTGTAAGTCAACGTATTTCTTTATTTCCGTAACGAGACTTTGTAAATTGTCGATGGTTTTATCGTTTACAAACATGACGTTTCTTTTTGAACATATTCATTTAATCCACTGCATCCTTCACTTCGGCAGCGATTTTGTCTACCAATTCGTCCATTTCGGAACGGTTCAACTTGATACCTTTTTCACGAAGGATATCTTTAATCTTTTGACGAGTGTCTTCTCCTTTTTCGGGAGCAAATAAAATACCACAGGCTGCACCGATAGCGGCTCCGCCCAAGAATGCAGCTAAAACGCTTAAACCTTTCATAATACAAACTTTTAGTGTTCTTGACAAATCTAACAAAATAATTTGAATAAAGTTCTTCTTTTAAAAAGAAACTGTAAGAGAATGCTCATAAAAATCAATTCTTAACCTATTTTAACTGTATGAAAAGCATGAAAGCTGTCTATATATTGTTATTTTTGCACCGAAATATGTTTTAAGAAAATTATAATATTAATTAATAAAGACTGAAACGTTATGAAAAAAATGATTGTATTGGGCATGGGATTGGTCATTGCCCTTGCATTTACTTCTTGTAAGTCAAGCGAAAGTGCTTATAAAAAGGCTTATGAAAAAGCAAAACAACAAGAATTGGCTGAAGCTTCAGCAGAAGAAGCTCCGGCAGCAGAACCGGTTGTTGCTGCTCCTGTAACTACTGCTCCTGTGGCTGCTGCTCCGGTATCAGTAGGAACAGTTCGTGAAGAAAAGGTAGAATTGGTATCAGGTAATGGCTTGAGAGCTTATAGCGTAGTTTGTGGTAGCTTTGGTGTGAAAGCAAATGCAGAAGGCTTGAAGACTAAGTTGGATAACGAAGGATATAGCGCAAAGGTGGTTTACAATGCGGAAAGAAACATGTATCGTGTAGTAGTTGCTTCATTCGATGATCGTATGCAGGCAGCTCAAGCAAGAGATGATTTCAAGGCTAAGCACCCAAGCAATGCAGACTTCCAGAAAGCATGGTTGCTTTATAATATCAAGTAAGTCTATACATATATATAATAATGTACAAATCTAAGGGAAAGCGATTGCTGGAAGGCGGTTGCTTTCCTTTTATTTTGTAATTTTTATCCTTATTATATAAAAGGGTAGGGATAAATTCGTACTTTTGCAGACAATATGGGCAGAATATTAGCAATAGACTACGGAAAGAAGCGAACAGGAATAGCTGTAACGGACATCTTGCAGATGATAGCAAACGGATTGACCACAGTGGCTACTCCTGAATTGATGGATTTTATCTTGAACTATGTAGAGAAAGAATCGGTTGAAAGAATCGTTGTAGGGCATCCCAAGCAGATGAACAATGAGGAATCTGAAAACATGAAACGCATCGTTCCGTTTGTGAATCAGTTGAAGAAGAAGTTGCCTCACATTCCGATTGAGTATGTAGACGAACGGTTTACTTCGGTTTTGGCGCATCAGACAATGATAGAGGGAGGCTTGAAAAAGAAAGCTCGTCAGAATAAAGCATTGGTGGACGAAATCAGCGCGACCATTATTCTGCAATCGTATTTGGAATCAAAAAGATTAATGTTTAACAGATTATAAAAATGATTTTACCAGTTTATATTTATGGCCAACCGGTCTTGCGAAAGGAAGCAGAGGATATTACACAGGATTACCCAAACTTGAAGCAGTTGATAGATAACATGTTCGACACGATGGATCATGCCGATGGCTGTGGCTTGGCGGCTCCTCAGATTGGCTTGCCTATTCGAGTGGTGGTTATCGACCTTGACATCATGTCGGATGATTATCCTCAATACAAAGGTTATCGTCGTGCTTTCATCAATCCGCATATCATTGAAACCAATGATGAAACAGATACAGTAGAAGAAGGATGCTTGAGCTTGCCGGGGATTCATGAAGCCGTAAAACGCCCTACACGTATTCGTGTGCAATATTTAGATGCCGACTTCAAGGAGCATGATGAATGGGTAGATGGCTTTGAAGCTCGTTGCATGCAGCATGAGTTTGACCATTTGGAAGGTAAGATGTTTATCGACCATCTTTCTGTATTGCGCAAGCAGATGATCAAGGGCAAGCTGAACAATATGTTGAATGGCAAAGTACGTTGCTCTTATAAGACAAAGACGATTAAATAAATGAACTATCGAATACTCAAATTCTTCCTGTTGACGATGTTCCCCCTGCTGGGATGGGCGCAAATCAACACCGATCGCGTGATGACGGTGGGGCGCAATGCGTTGTATTTCGAGGATTATGTATTGTCTATCCAATATTTCAATCAAGTCATCAATGCAAAGCCGTATTTGGCCGATCCTTATTTCTTCCGGGGGTTGGCTAAAATCAATTTGGATGACTTTGCCGGGGCGGAAAGCGATTGCTCTGAAGCGATTGAACGTAATCCTTTTGTCGTGAATGCCTATCAGGTGCGTGGCTTGGCCAGAATCCAACAAGATAATTTGAATGGTGCCATTGAAGATTATAAGAAGGCTTTGGAGTTTGATCCTGAAAACATCAACCTTTGGCATAATCTGGCACTTTGTCGTATTCGACAAAAGGATTATGATGGGGCAAAGAAAGAGCTTGACCAGCTGATTGTCATATCGCCTCGATATACAAGCGCTTATTTGATGCGTGGGGAAGTGGGCTTGATGCAGAAAGATACCCTTGCGGCTGAAGCCGATTTTAATCATGCGTTGGAGATGGATCGTTATAATCCGGATACATGGGGAGCCCGAGGAATGTTGAACTTGATGAAGAGGAATTATGAAAAAGCTGAAGAGGATTTAGATAAAGCTATTCATCTTTCTGTTCGCAATGCCGGGCTTTATATCAATCGTGCTTTGGCAAGATTCCATCGAAACAATCTTCGGGGAGCAATGTCCGACTATGACATTGCCATTGATATGGATGCAGACAATTTCATCGGACATTACAATCGTGGTTTGCTTCGTGCGCAGGTTGGGGATGACAATCGTGCCATCGAAGACTTTAACTTTGTGATTGATATGGAGCCGGACAATATGATGGCGATTTTCAATCGAGGTATTTTGTTGGAGCAAACCGGCGATTTGAAAGGAGCTGTAAGGGACTTCTCTACGGTGTTGGAAGCTTATCCAAGCTTTTGGCTTGGCTATCAGATGAGATCGGCGGTATATCGCAAAATGGGAAATGCCAAGAATGCCCAAGCCGATGAACTCAAGGTCTTGAAAGCACAATTGGATATGCAGAATGGAACTTCCAACAATAAGCAAACGGCCAATAATAAAGATAAGGACGAAGAAAAAGTTTCTCAAAGAGGCACACGTAAGAAGTCGGATAAGAATATGAATAACTATCGCCGCATTGTAGTGGCCGACAATGACTTTGAGGAAAAATACAAGAATGATTATCGTGGACGGGTGCAGAATCGCAATGTGAACATCGTTCCTCAACCCATGTTTGTGCTGACTTATTATGAAAAATATAATGAGGTAAG
>JAFTSK010000188.1 GCA_017467385.1 Bacteroidaceae bacterium | reverse complement strand
GTACACTTCTACTGTATCACCTACCTTCAAGTCAGGATTGTAGCGGAATTCATTCAAAGGAATGATACCGTCTGATTTGTAGCCGATGTTGACAACAACTTCGCGCTTGTTCATAGAGATAACAGTACCGTCTACAACCTCACGGTCGTTAACCTTGTTCAAAGTACCGTCATAAGCTTTTTCAAGCTCTTCGTGGCTCATGCCTGTTACAGCTTCACCGTTTTCATACGCATCCCAGTTGAAATCTTCAATAGGAGCAATGTTCTTTAAGTTTTCCATTAAAATAAATTAGTTAATAAAAATGTTAATTGTGTTAGACTTTATATTGATAATATCTAATTCGGGCGCAAAGATACAATAAAGTTTTGAGTTATGAATTATGAGTTATGAGTTTTTTTGTTTTATTGTTATGATAATTCATAACTTAATTAGTCTTCCAGTGAATAATCAATCGTCGTAACTACCCGAATGTGTTTGATGTAAGGCGTATTGGCATCGCGGTTACTGATACTGAACTGTCCTTGATAGGCACGTCTGATCTTCCCCAGTTCACTATCTGAATCTTTGGCAAATTTCAGGGCAGCTTCGCGGGCGTTCTTGGTTGCTTCCTCAATCATTTGAGGTTTGATGTCGTTCAAGGAGGTGTAGTCGTATTCTACATTGTAACGATAGTCTCCGCCGGTAATGGCAATGCCTTGTTTCAAAAGCTCGCTTTGTTCGCTGATGAGGCTACGCACTAAGTCTACCTTATCCGATGTGACGATAATGACTGTCGTAATGTTGTACCGGTAGGGTGTAGGGTTGTTGTTATACCTTTCGGCTTGCATGTCAATGATTTCGGGTGCATTGATGCTGATTTCGTTTTCGGTTATTCCCTTTCCTTTCAGAAAATTTACGATGGTGGTGTTGGTGGCGTTTATTTTATTATATAAGGTAGTGAGGTCGTTACCCACTTCCTTGTATATTAATGGCCAGGTAACTTTGTTGGCTGGTACTTCCATTTCGGCCAATCCTTTAACGGTTACAATACGATCTTTTTCTACAAAATTGTCTATGCCTTTCTTGATTTGATTTCCCAAAGCAATCAAGCCAATAGTAATTAGAAAGGCTCCTGTATTCCATCTACTCATAATTGTTTAGTATAAAGGTAAGAATTTATAACTCATAATTCACAACTCATAATTCAAAATGAAACTTTATCAGTCCGTTGATAGGACTTTTAATAAATTTCCCTGTCTGAATGTTCAGCTTTTCGGCGGCTTCCTTTACTTCTTTTTGAAAATACCATGCGATGGAACCGGTAAAATGTACCTCTGCGTGCTGACAGTTATATTGCATGACATTTCGTTGGAAGAAATTGACAAAGCAGTTGACCAACAAATCATGTATCTCGGCTTCTTCCCGATGACGGGAGAGGAAAGGGGTAAGGCTTGCTAAAAAGCGGTTGGCTTGCGGTTGGCGATATACCTTGTCGATGATTTCGATAGGAGTGAGTTTTGTTTCTTCTAAGAAAGCCTGGCAGATAGGTTCGGGAAGTTGATGTTTCAAACAATCGCCTACTAATCGTTTGCCCAATGCGGCTCCACTACCTTCATCGCCGAGAATATATCCCAATGGAGAGACATTAGCAGTTATTTTTTCTCCATCATATTCGCACGAGTTGGAACCTGTTCCCAAGATACAAGCAATGCCATGATACCGACCACAAAGCGAACGGGCAGCTCCCAATAAATCGCTTTGCACTTCTACCTCGGCTTGTGGAAATATTGTATGAAGCACTTCCTTTACGACGAGGGATTTCTCGGGGGTGCATCCGGCACCGTAGAAATAGATGTGCGAAATACGTGTAGCATCTTCCATTTGCGGTAATAATTCTTCTCTCACTACCTTATTAATATGTTCTTTCGACTGGTGAAAAGGATTAATGCCTTGCGTCTGTACAATGCGTCTGTCTTTTATGTCTTGTCTGAAACCCCAATCTGTTTTGGTGGCTCCACTATCTGCTATTAGTATCATAGTTACAAAGATAGGTAAATAAATCTAAATAAAAAATACTTGGACTTTTTTCTTTCACTACTTTCACTTTCTGTTGATATTCAATTGTTTGGAGTGCCGATGCTTGTTCTTTTGGAGTGAAGATGAATGTCTCAAAGAAAACGAAGCCTCGCTTCAAAGGAAAATAAAAATATTCTTTGAAACGAGGCTTCGTTCGCCAAAGAGAATTTTGCTTGTTTCAGAAAGAGGTCTCGTATTCTTTTCTTCACTTGTCTTTTTTGTGGAACTGCACTCCAACTTGTTGTATATCAGTAGAAAGTGAAATAAGTGAAGAAGTGCCGATAGGTGAATCGCTACTTATGAAAAAGGAAGAAAAATGATATGCTTGCAGTCTCGATGTACAACGGAGCAAGTCTCGTGTGGCCATGCTTGCTGTCTCGATGGCTTGTGAGACTGCAAGCGTTGGTATGTGAGACTTGCTTCATTTATTTCTTCTTTCCAAACTCCGGATCAATCTTCAGTAAAGCAGCAGCTCCGAAAGTGGCAAGCGTGCAAATCATAATCCAAATGAAGAACATGCGGTAGCCCATGAGTTCTTGTAGCCAACCGGCCGCCATGCCTGGAATCATCATACCCAATGCCATGAAAGCGGTACAAATGGCATAGTGAGCCGTTTTGTGTTCGCCATCGGCAAAGTAAATCAAGTAAAGCATGTAGGCCGTAAAGCCGAATCCGTATCCGAACTGTTCGATGAAGATACAAGTGTTGATAAGGAAAAGTGAATCGGGCTGTGCATAACTCAGGTACACATAAACAATGTCGGGGAGAGAAATAGCCCATACCATCGGCCATAACCAACGCTTCAAGCCACCACGAGAAACGGCGATACCACCCAAGATACCTCCTAATGTCAGACCGATGATGCCTACGGTTCCTTGTACAAAGCCAATTTGTTCGGTCGTCAATCCCAATCCACCCTCACTGACGGGATCGACCAAGAAAGGAATGCCCATTTTGGCGAGCTGAGCTTCCGGAAAGCGGTAGAACAGCATGAATAGAATAGCAATACCTGCCTGCTTCTTCTTGAAAAAAGAGGTAAAGGTCGCAAAGAATTCTTTCATTATCGTGTTGGGAGAGACTTCGCAAGCGGCTCGGTCGCTATTGGGGCGGGGGAGGATGAACTGATGATATAGCCATAAAGCAATGAAAAGTCCGGCCAGTACCATGAATGTGATACTCCAGGCAAAAGGAATGTTACCGGTCGAGGTTTCCAGATGTCCGGCCAACATGATGAGCAAACCTTGTCCTGCAATGGTGGCGATACGATAGAAAGTACTTCGGATACCCACAAACAAGGCTTGCTGATGGGTGTTCAGCCCCAACATATAGAATCCGTCGGCGGCAATGTCGTGGGTGGCCGAACTGAATGCCATCAACCAGAAGATGGATAGTGTCCATTGGAAAAAGTGTTCGGTAGGGATGGTAAAGGCAATCCCGGCCAATCCTGCCCCAATGAGCAGTTGCATAGTCGTAGTCCACCAACGTTTGGTTTTAATCAAGTCGATAAATGGACTCCAAAGAGGTTTGATTACCCAGGGTAAGTTGAGCCATCCGGTATAAAAGGCCAGTTCGGTATTACTGATATCCAACCGTTTGTACATCATAACCGAAATGGTCATGACCGCCACGTAAGGCAAACCTTGTGCGAAATATAGCGTGGGAATCCAGGCCCAGGGGGAGTTCTTTTTCATAAATGTGTGTTTTTAGTTATGAATTATAAGTTATAGGTTTCAAACTCATAATTCATAACTTATAACTCAATAAAATCGTTTGATTTCTGCACCTTTGTAATAATGCAATAAAATTTCGTCGTAAGCATATCCTTTTTCGCCCATAACGGCTGCACCGATTTGGCAGAGACCTACCCCATGCCCCCAACCGGCACCGGAAAGGAGAAACCATTGAGGAACCCCGTCCTTTAGTTCCCCTTTGTCTACTACAAAGGCCGAACTGAATAGGTGAGTGCGGGATAACGTTCTTCTGATTTCCAATTCTTTACCAATCGTCAGCGTTTTCAGACTGCCGACAATCTTTAATTTACAGATACGTCCGGAAGTTCCTCGTTGTATAGGAATTAAGTCAAGGATGTCTCCGTAATCGGTCTTGGTGTTTTCTTGGATAAGAGTGGCTAATTCTTCTTGTGTATAGCGTACTTTCCACCGATAGAAGTCGGTTGTTTCTTGGTCGTAATTGTTTAATATCTGAGAAAGCACTTTCTTGTCATGGGTATCACAAAAAGAAATAGGTGCTTTTCGAATCCAATGTTCCGCTTCCTTCTCGTTGGTAAGGTCGGGTAGAGGTCGGTTTTCTTCTTCCTCCGCATCTCGGACGGCCGATAGATATGGATAATGTTTGTCTTCCCAACAATATTCAAACTCCTCGCTGGCTCCTCCACAACATTTGGAGAAACGGGCATCGCACACTTTATTGTCATACATCAAAATCTGTCCTCGGGTAGCATTGACTGCTTTGGCTACTGTG
>JAFTSK010000022.1 GCA_017467385.1 Bacteroidaceae bacterium | reverse complement strand
GGCACCTCAAACGGCACGTTCTCATAATGGGGCGTATCGGTTGTTTTGGAGGCTTTGCTTTTCTTTATTTTCCCTTCCTTTACCAATCGTTCCTTTTCTGCACGGATGCGTTCAAGCAACACCGATGCAGGTTCATCGTTGGGATCTTGAGGTACGAGCTTGCCATGAATAGCAAGGTCGAGTATCTTTTGACGTAGTTTTTTGGTATCCATTTATTTCTCCTCCAATGCTTTTTGTTCTTCAAATTCATCTATCCACTCTTTCAACTTTTGTTGCAGAACTGCCTTGTCTGGGAGATAAAGTTGGTATGCAGAGGCATAAATATTGGCATCTTTGGGAAGTGTCAGTTCTACTAATGCATCATTCTTTTCCTCGCAGAGCAATATGCCGATTGTTGGTTTTTCAAAATCCTGCTTTACGTAGCGGTCGTAATAGTTGACGTACATCTGCATCTGACCAAGGTCTTGATGAGCCAACTTGTCTGTCTTTAAGTCGATGAGTACATAACATTGAAGCAACCGGTTATAAAACACCAAATCGACATAAAAATGCTGTTCGTCGAAAGTGAATCGCTTTTGGCGAGCCTCAAAAAGAAATCCTTTACCAAGTTCCAACAGGAATTGCTGCATTTTGCCAATGATAGCGTTTTCCAACTTGGATTCAGAATAGGCAGCATCAGGTTTAAGTCCCAAGAACTCCAAAGTGATAGGATTCTTGATTATGTCAGATGGCTTCTCTATCGTCTGACCTTCATGCGCCAAACGCATAACTTCGTCCTTGTTGCGACTGAGTGCCAAGCGTTCATAAAGACTGCTTCCCACTTGACGGCTGAGCTGTCGCACACTCCATTGTTGCTGGGTACACTCTATTTCGTAAAAACTGCGGGCATCAGGGTTTTCAATGCGCATCAAGATAAGGTAGTGCGACCAGGAGAGGGTGAAGACAGGTTCGGCCATTGCTGTTTGCTTCGGCAATAATGTAGTATTTGAAACCGATTCTGAATTTGATAAACACTGTTTATCATTTTTGCTTTCAATTCTGTAAACAGTGTTTGCAGAATTAGAATATACGATAAAGAATTTCTTACAGGCGACAAGCGTTTCATAAGACCATCCCGTACCGAATTGTTGTGTGAGATGCGTTGATAATCCTTTCAATACCTGTTTCCCATACTGTGCCCTATATTCCCCTTGTTGCTCATCCTCCACAATATACTGACCTATGCTATATTTGGTATATACCTCAGCAATATTTACGGTGGTAACCACCCTTTTACGGGCTTCTTCTATCAACGCTGATATGCGTTCAAAAAGAGATCCTTCACGCTTATTTATTTCATTCATAACCTGTTATTCTATTTTAGTAATTGTCCAAACGTTGCCTGGACAAATTGTGCAGTCAGTGGCTGCACAATTACACTCTTTCACACACTTAATCCTCCTCAATATTTGCCAACAGTTTTTCTAATTCCAACACAGCTGCACTTATTGTTTGACTCTTGTCTTTGATGTCGGCCATCAATTCGGCAAGGGAACGGTCGTCTGTTTCTCCACCTTGTTTCATCCATGTGATATCAAGGCTTGTTTTGTCTCGCAAAGTTACTTCTTCTATCGTATATTTGCGCCAACGGCCTTGCGGATTAGTCTCCATATGGTATGTCTCTGTGCGGTCATTGATATTCTCAGCATGATAGCAAGCTACAAAATCGTCCAAGTGATGGCGTTCCAACTTGTTGGTGGCAAGGGTGTGTTTCACGTCGGTACGGTAATCGTAGAACCAAATATCCTTTGTTGGTTCCCCTTTTGTAAAGAATAGCACATTGGCTTTTACGCCTTGAGCATAGAAAATACCGGTGGGCAGACGTAAGACGGTATGTAGATTGAAGTCTTGCAACAACCGTTTGCGAATCGTTTCACCTGCACCAGCTTCAAACAATACATTATCAGGAAGCACAACGGCAGCACGGCCACCTGTTTTGAGCATCAGCATCATGTGCTGAAGGAAATTCAACTGGTTGTTCTTTGTCTCCACATAAAAGTCAGGGCGGTTGATTTCCACCGAACCTGCCGGTCGTGTTCCGAAAGGAGGATTAGCCAAGATGACATCAACCAATGTCGAAGGTTCCTTTTCTAATGAATCCTCACAAGCGATAGGACTTCGGTCTGTACCCACTCCGTGCAGATAGAGGTTCATGGAAGCAAGTGTTACCACAAGTGGAGTGTTATCCACGCCATGTAAGGCTTTGTTGCGGAGAAAGTCTCGCTTCTCTTTGTTTTCCGACTGCTCTTTCATGTAGTCGTATGCTGTTAGCAAGAAACCACCTGTACCGCAAGCAGGATCACATACAGTTTCGCCTATCTGGGGATGGATACAATCCACCATTGCTTTAATAAGTGGACGAGGTGTGAAATACTGACCGGCACCACTTTTCTTATCTTGACCGTTTTTCTCTAAAATACCTTCATAAATGGCACCTTTCACATCGCCATCCATAATGAGCCATTGCTCTTCATCAATCATGGTGATGACTTTTTTCAGATATACCGGCTTGTCAATCTTGTTTTGGGCTTTTGTATAGATGGTTCCGATAAGGTTGTCCTGCTCACTGAGAAGTTTAAGAGTTGCTTCATATTGTTCCACCAGTTCCATTCCATCCAGACAATTAAGGTCTGTCCATTGATAGCCTGCCGGAATGGCCGACTCTTCTCCAAAGAGTTCAGTATTCTCTGCATCCATCTTCAAAAACAGAAGGTAGGTCAGTTGAGTGATGTAATCTGTGAAACCAATTCCTTGTCCTGCAAGGGTTGTAGCAAGATTCCATACTTTCTTGGTGAGTGTTTGCTCGGTTGAGATATTTGTTGCCATAATATGTTATGCTGTTTTTCTATATACTACGAAATTGAATACGGATTGCAAGGCCTCATTCGCCTTTGCCATGTTGCCAAAAGCCTTTATCAGCTGTATGCCTCGGTCTTGGTCATCTTCTCTCACATCCTTTACGGTACATGCCCCATTACAAGCAATGTAGTTTGCTATTAAAGCCATGATGTCACGTTGTTTGTCGGTAAGGTTGTAGTTACGCTGGTAGTGTCCCACCCAAAGGTTAAAATAACGACCGGCAGAGCTGACTGCACTTTCCAACTTTTCTACTTGTTGGTAAGCAAACCGTACCAACTGGATGATATTGGTGAGTGCATCGGCTTCTTCTTTTTTGCTTGAACGTCGTACTTGGTCTGGTACAACGATTGAATAAGAATTCCACAGCTGTTTGGATGAGAAACGGTTGTTTGCCATTTTCAACTTATTCTCCAAATCTTTCAGCATGGAATAAGTGATAGCCTCGCCACTGTTGTTGTAGATGATGCGCAAGGCTTCTATGCTATCGCAATGCGTGCGGCAAAACTCCTCGAATGCATCTGTTGTATTTTTCGCCTCTTCTATAGAGAATCCTTGTGAAATGAGGGTGTCTTCGCCCGGCATCAACGTTTCTACAAAACCTTTTGCCAATATGAGGATATATCTACGTGCATCGGCATGGTTTGCCAAAGCAGATACCAGACCTTTACGTTCGTTATTTGGATGATTGGTGTCTATAAACTCAGGCAACTGTTGGTGTTCGAACGCATCATAAATTCGTGATGCTATCTCGTTCATCCAATCGTGAGCCAAACTGAAGAACTCTTCACGTTGTTGATTGTTGGCCTTGTTATGGATTCTGGATAATGTAGCGGCCAGTCTCTTCAAATAATTGTCAGGCAAGAAACCATGCGAAATGCGTTCCAACAATGTTTCTAAAGTGATGCTTTCCGTATCTGGACTATCTACTTGTGTCGGTATGGTATGTCCATGTTCGGTTACACCCACAGCATCCACTAAGAAGAAGCAATCTTTACTAAAGGCATTAGGGGTTACGTTTCGCAGTTGTTCGTCTCCGATGGTACGCACACCACGACCTTTCATCTGGGTGTATAGCGGTTCCGATTCCACATCACGCATGAACATCACCACTTCAAGCGGTTTCACATCGGTACCAGTAGCAACCAATGTACAGGTTACGGCAATCCGGAAATCCTTGTCATTTCGGAATTGACGGATAAGTTCATTGCTGTCACCAGCAGAATAGGTTATCTTTTGTACATAACGGTCATCGCTACGTTCAAATACCTCTTTCGCTATATTTACAATATTGGTGGCGTGAGCTTCATTAAGAGCAAAAATAAGTGTCTTGGGAAGGTAGTCAAAATTAGGTTCACGCTGTGGATCGTTGAACATATCCCGATAAACCGCATCTTTATAGGTCTGCAGGATGAGTTTTATCTGAGCCGGATTGATGATGCTTCGGTTCAACTCCGTCTTGGTATAGCTCTTGGTTTCTTTATTCACGATCTGTTCCACCTGTCCTGTGTAGTTGGTGACTCTTTTGAGTTTATCTCCTTCTCTGATTGCACCACCTTCTTCGGTTGCTTGGGTTTTTATTCGATATACACGATGGTCAACATTCACTCCATCAATAATACTTTGATCCAGCGTGTAGTTTACCACTTGATTATTGTTGAAGAAAGCCCTTGTTTCTGGAATCGGTGTTGCTGTCAATCCTATCAACTTGGCTGTGTCGAAGTATTCAAGAACCTTTCGCCAATTTCCATAGATGGAACGATGGCACTCATCAATAATGATAAGGTCGAAGAAATCGTGCGGCAAATTCGGATTTTCAGGCAGAACAACTTCGCTTGTGGGGTTGTCTGCATCATCATCGTCAGTATCTGTTATATCCTCGCCTTTCAATAAAGAGAAAAGACGCTGAATCGTTGATATAACCACATTGCTATCACTTGGAATCTTGGCAGACTTCAAACGGTTGACAGCATAGATGGTATTGAATGCGTCTCCATTCTCCGTTAAACGGAATGTGCCGAACTCTCCCTCTGCCTGTTTGCCAAGATTGTTGCGGTCAACCAAGAAAAGGACACGACGCATCTTTGTATAGGCCAACATACGATAAGAAGCCAGACAAGCCGTATATGTCTTGCCCGCCCCCGTCGCCAATATCATCAATGCTCTATTCTGACCATTACGGAAACTCTTTTCTAACCCAGTTATGGCTTCGTATTGACATGCGCGCAAACCCTTTGGATTCAATGTGGGTAATCCTGCAAAGGGATCTTCAATCCCTAACATTTCGACCAACTTCTTGGGCTTGTGCATGACGAAAATTCCTTCATAACCAGAATCCTTCTTCCTGAAATCATGAAAGTAATGCTGTTTGCCGTTGGACGTATATAAAAAGGGAATAGGTTTTTGGTAAGCTGTATAATAGGAGGGAACTCCTCTGGCGTAGGCTTCAACTTGGTCGCAAACCACACCCTTGTTGGCATCTATTTCTTCACGTTTTGCTTCCAATATGCCAACAGCCTTTCCATTGATGAAAAGGAAATAGTCTGCTTCTCTGTTACCTTTTAGCAAACCCTCTCTTACAGCAACAGCTGAACTGTCTGCTTCAAATTCATCTCGATTGATTACTTTCCAACCGGCATCTGTTAGCCATTGGTCAATCTTTACTCTTGCTTTTTCTTCAGGTTTCATTTGTCTATCCTTTCGCAGATAATTCCGCATTATCAGAAGTTCCGTTATAAAATACGAGTCTAATATTCGTTCGTCAGAATCACTGAGTTCGTCTTTTGCTACGAAATTACTTTAAATTTTGCGATAATTGAAAAAACAAGGCTGTAAAGTTCAAAAATACATGCAAAATTGGACGAATTTCTGTTCGTTGATAGCTGTTCAGTCGATAACTGATATACAACCAACATCATTCCTCATCCCTTCACCCCCTTCACCTTCATCTGCCGTAATATCCTTTCACCGGCTCATAAACCGGACTTTGCTTGGTGTTCGTATTTTTCAGTCGGCCTTCTTCCAACAAACGTTTCAGGTGGCGGGCGGCGGTGGAAGGGGTAAAACCACAAAGCTGCTCGAAACGTTGACGGGTAATGTATTGGTTGACTTCAAAAAAGTCAACAAGCAACGCGTCTATTTCGTAAATATCCAATAAGGCGGAACGGTGCTTGTGAGCAGTACGGATAAATCTCGCCTTCTTTTGCAAATCCTTTTTCAATAGCGTGTCGGCTCGGAAATCTACCGCTTTGATGTCGACGGCCTGATGTCCCTTTTCGGTGGGTGTAATGTCTTTGGGGGCTGATAAGGTCAGCCGAAAATAACCAATCCCCTCCAAATAAACATGGTCTCCATTGCATAGATGATGGACGATTTCATCATGGAGTTCCACCAATACGGCTTTGATGTCACTGATGGTTAGTGTACACCGCTTATGGATATTCTGTGCAATTTCGTTGGTGCTGATGGTGCTGCTGTTAGCTACTCGGGCGTGGTAGGTGATTGCTCCCTCATTCGAGGATTGAGCTGGGGAAGGATAGATGTCAAATTCAATCGGCATATCGTTAGTTGTTTTTGTCTCTTCACCCGGGTGAAGAGGGTTCTTAACTTGGGTTAACTGTGCTCTTCATTGGGGTGAAGAGCTTTCTTGACAAAGGTGTAGCCCCTTTTGTCCTTGTGCAAAAATATGAAATGTGTTGGATATATGAAAACTTTTCGTGAGGAATTTTCCGAACTGATGGAAAAAAGCGTAAGTGCGGTTGGCTCTATTGCAAAACGGGTAGCCGGATATTACTTTTGTCGGAGAATCAAAAATAAACGAGTATGACGAATTGGATAAAAATTTGTATGGAAGTATGGAAAAAGTGGTTGGAAATATCAGAAAAGATTTCTGAGGCACAATCACAGGTGAGAAAGGAGCCGAAGGCATATTCTTCGGAAAAACTGATGCGTTATCTCAAAACGCATTATGATTTCCGTTACAATGTGATTTCGGAAGTCAATGAATTTCGTCCGAAAGGAGAAAGTATGTCGACTTTCAAGGTGTTAGGTAAACGGGAATTGAATGCGATTTGTATGGAAGTGCAATCAGCCGGGATAGCCTGTTGGGATAGGGATTTGGCTCGATATGTTCACTCTACGTTGGTGGAGGCGTATCATCCTTTTACACTTTATGTTCAGGAACTTCCTGTGTGGGATGGAAGGAACGTTTGGCGGATTTGGCTTCGCGTGTTTCTACCAAAGATTATTGGGTAAAGTATTTCCATCGATGGATGTTGGCGGTCATGGCACAATGGATGGGGAAGAATACAACCTTTGCCAATAGTGTGGCTCCATTGTTGATAAGTGAAGAGCAAGGCTGGCTGAAATCCACTTTCTGCAAGAGTTTGATGCCCGAACCATTGAAGACATATTACACGGATCAGGTAGACCTTTCTACAAACGGAAAATTTGAAGGGAAATTGGCTATGATGGGATTGATAAATTTGGATGAATTCGACCGTTTGACATCTCGTGGCATGGCAAAACTGAAAAACTTGATGCAGTTGTCCTCGCTTAATATGCGAAAGGCTTTCCAGAAGAACTATTCTCAATTGCCGAGAATCGCGTCTTTTATCGGAACAAGCAATCGTAAGGATTTGTTGGATGATCCAACGGGTAGCCGTCGTTTCCTTTGTGTGGAGGTAGAGCATCGCATTGATTGTTCGGATATTGACCTGACTCAAGTCTATGCCCAGTTGAAAGCCGAATTGGAAGCAGGTGAACGTTATTGGTTCACTTCGGGCGAAGAGCAGGAAAT
>JAFTSK010000187.1 GCA_017467385.1 Bacteroidaceae bacterium | reverse complement strand
TAAACGGTTGTCGTTGTCAGCCCAAACTTCGGCAACTTGTCCGTATCTAACGTAATCTTGATTTTTCCGTTTCTTCCTTTACCAATCTTTTCCGGTATGGCAACGGTAGTCAAGTAAGGGGGCAGGTGCATTAACACCGGAGTATAAACTTGGTCGGAAGTATTGGCTATCAACAATTCCATTTCCAGTTTATCGCCCTTGTTGGCATCGTCAAACTCAATGCTTTCCTTATCAATACGAAGGTCGCCTATTTGATAAGGATGCGTAACCGTATAGTTCTTCGGATCGGCTGTTACCTCTCCCCGAATAGACAAATAGATAGGCCGAGTAGAAGCATTGCAATAAATACCGATACTCTTCTGGAAACGTCCTAACGCTTTGGAGTCAAAGGTAGAGCTAACCTCTCCCGAGGCTCCCGGAGCAATAGGTGTCTTGGTCCAATCGGCCACCGTACACCCACAAGAGGTGGTTACATTGGAAATGACTAAAGGCTTATCCCCTTCATTGGTTATCTTAAACGTTGCTGTAACCGGAGTCTTCCAAATCACCACTCCAAAGTCATGTACCTTTTTATCAAACGCTATCTTCGCTTGTGCATGACCGGTCAAATAAAACACAAACAATAAAACAATAATTCCTATAATACGTTTCATCTTATTCATCCAAATAGTTTTGCAAGCAAAGATACATATTTATTTTAAAACCAAGCCTCACTCTCCTACTATTTCACCTTTAACTTACCGGCAGAGGAATGTCCGACAAATTCCGGAGCATACACCGACTGGATAGAAGCAACTCCTTGTTGATACTCTCCCGACGAAGTAATATACACGTCATATTCTATCTCATACGTGCCTTTACGAAGACGGTCAAAGAAGAAAGAAGTAGAGGCATCTTTCGTTACTTGATAGTAACCAATCCCCTTTTCCCAACGATAGTTTGAGAGAACATCAACCGGTTCCATGCAAGAAGCCCGTTCATCCTTCAACTGTACAAAGTCCATGTCTCTGTCTGTCGTAATCGTTAAGCGAACGGTTACTTTATCCCCCACTTGCAAGGATGTTCCTGCAACTTGGTTGCCTTCTTTCAATAAAGTCCGAGAGACCGAAAGCGAGCGAGACTGACTTTGCACAGCCGACATTTCTTCCAAGAACTGTGCATAAACCGTTCCCCATACCATTCCGTCCGATTCTTTTTTCACGACTACATCGGGGATGTTTGTTACCTTGCCTTCGATGCTCTTCTTCAAATAGCCTAAAGCATCCGTAGGTAATACCTTGATTGTATCCTTGCGAAGAATGAATTGCACATCGGTTTCTTGCTCCAGTTCCTGCTGACCGGTACAAAGCAACGCATAAACCGCATCAACGGTAGCGATAGGAGTTTCCCATTGCTGAACCTGCTTTTGTTTCAACAACCAACGCTTCATCTGTTCGATGACCTTTTCATCTTTCGTCAGGGAAGATACAGCTTCCAATGCAGCCACCTCTGTCGGAATCTTATAGCTGAACCATGAATAAGAAGCCTTAGGGGTATCGAAGAAACGCCCCAGCTCTTTCGTTACTACCGAGTATTCCATGATGGACTGCATAAACTCATCCGCGTTTTTTGTTCGACCGCTTTTCTCTAATATCACCACAGCCAGCGCCTTTTCATAAATGGTCAACCGACTTGACATTCCTTCCAAGAGACGAATAAAATAGTCATTCACTTCTTTTTCCGGCGAAAGGGATTTATCCAAAGAGCAGATGTACAAATACCTTAATAGTTGCCCGGAAAGAACTTGCGGCTTATTTACTGACTTGTCCGCCTTATTCCTTTCATTGTATTCTTGACGCACCTGTTCTTTCAGATAGTTGAATGCCTGCTGATAGACGGTAGTCATTTCCTTATCCTTCAAGACTGCCCCCGTCATGAATTGCAAACGTGCCAACAATTCCACGATTTGAGTCGTCATGTAACGATTGCCCGACATTCCTTTATACCAGCTCCATGCCCCGTTGGTATTTTGTAAGCTCTTCAACTTATCCACACACGAACGTAGTCTGTCATTCCGGATGTTTTCATCGAACAACGTCATCAAGCGCTGTCTCTGTTCGGTTTCATTCATACCTTCCAACAACCAGGGAGTTTCTTCTAACAACAGGTCTTTCAATTCTTCATTCTTCTGCAACGGACTTTGAAGCACTTCCTTATCCTGCCGTACTTGCCAACTTTCTATTACTTGACGAATACGCGGATTAGTTTGGGCGATGTAGGCAGCCAATGTATTGGCATAATAAGCGGCCGCCCATGCATACACATTCTCATTTTCCGGATTAGCCAAGACCGGCAAAGCTTGTACAGCATACCAAGCGGGATTTCCCGTAACTTCTATCAACATGCGAGGGTGGGATACCGTCTTGCTGTGATGATTGAACAGTTCCTCTAACGAGAAACGATACGTACCCACCGAATCTACATCCAAAGAAACACTCTCCGTCAGCCATTGTTTGTTGGTCAGCACCGGAAGATAACGCTGTTCTCCATCGCTGAATCCGCTTCCTTCTGCCACCATCCGACAAGCCAACACATGGTATTCTTCTTTGACAACGAAAGAGAAGGCCACCGAAGCTGTTTCTTTCGGGCTTACCTTGAACGATTTCTTTTGCGTTCTGAAAACCTTATCTGTCTCCGGATTGAACAGTTCCATGCGTACCGTTCCTTTTATTTCTTTTTCGGTTAGGTTTATCAAAGAGGCCGTAAACGTAACCTCATCCCCTACTCTTACAAAACGCGGCAGTTGAGGTTGTAACATAAAGTCTTTGCTTGCGGTTATCGTTGCATCCAACTGTCCGTAGTCCATGTCTTGGGTATGTGTCAATCCCATGAACTTCCATTTAGTCAAGCTTTCCGGTAAAGTAAATTCCAATTGCACCTCTCCTTGTGCATTGGTTCGGAGCTGTGGATAAAAGAAAGCTGTCTCTGCAAAGTTGGAACGCAACTGTACATCGCCCAATGCTTCCAACGGCATGGCATCACTTTCTTCTTCTAACGCCACTTCAGTTGTGGCCACCGATGATTTATACAGAGCATTTCCACTTCCACTTACCTGAGGGGATACATACTTCATCTCTATAACCGTTCTCGAAAAAACATTCGGAAGATTCAATGTGCTATAACGGAAGTCCGGACATGCCAACTGAGCATTCGGGAAATGACTACTCCAAGAGTCCCATCGTCGATTGGAATTCCTCCAATCTATCCAGGGTATTCGGCGAGGGAAATACATATTCAACTCCCAAGCATGCGGCATGAATTTATCCAACGAAGCATCGTACATGCTTGCCATGAGTTGGGCTTCCGCCGGACGACTGTCGGGATAACGGACACTCATCGTCCAAGTTTCCTTCTGCCCCGGTTGTAACCTGTCTCGGAACGTTTTCCAAGTCAAGTTCAATTTCTTTTCCGGTTGGGGTTTAGCAATCCGATAGTTCCTTGCATATAATTTTCCATCCTTGACAAAGGCAAGACACACTAAGATGCCATCGCCGTATGCTTCTTGATAAGGGAAACGGAAAGTCAGCAAAGAATCCGAGAACATGATCCGTTTGCTTTCTATATGGGTGTCGATGCTATATACATCATAAAACAAACAAACATCCGATT
>JAFTSK010000186.1 GCA_017467385.1 Bacteroidaceae bacterium | reverse complement strand
GACACATACGCACTTGTGCCCGATGATTTTCATGGGGTTACTCCGAAAGTGGTGGTTAAGGAACAGGAAAGTGTGAAGGCTGGTGATGCCTTGTTCGTAGACAAGAATCACCCTGAAGTCAAGTGTGTTTCTCCGGTAAGCGGTACGGTAACTGCCGTTACGAGAGGCGAACGTCGTAAAGTCCTCAGCATTACAGTAGCGGCTGCTAAGGCACAAGAGTACGTAGAGTTTGGTAAGAAGGACGTTTCCAAGATGAGCGGTGCCGAAGTGAAGGCAGCTTTGTTGGAAGCCGGTCTTTTTGCATTCATCGTTGAACGTCCATACGCTGTGACTGCCAACCCGGATGCTACACCAAAGGCAATCTTCGTTTCTGCATTCGATAGCAACCCGTTGGCTGCTAACTTCGAATACGTGTTGCAAGGTCAGGAAAAGGATTTCCAGACAGGTTTGGACGCTTTGGCAAAGATCGCCAAGACTCATCTCGGCATCTGCGTATGCCAGAAGAATCCGGCGTTGACTGGTGCCAAGAACGTAACTGTAACAGCATTTGAAGGTGCGAACCCTGCAGGTAACGTAGGTGTGCAGATTAACCACGTCGATCCGATCAACAAGGGCGAAATCGTGTGGACATTGGGTGCTGAAGAAGTAATCTTCATCGGCCGTTTGTTCAACACAGGTCATGTAGATTTGACTCGTACCGTAGCATTGACAGGTTCAGAAGTGAAGGCTCCGGCTTACACCAAGTTGGTAGTAGGTGCTGCTTTGAAGAACGTGTTTGCTGGTCGTGTAAACAACAATCAGCCATTGCGTTACATCAACGGCAACCCATTGACAGGTAAGCAGACTTGTACAGAAGGTTTCTTGGCTGCTCATGCAACCAGTTTGACTGTTATTCCGGAAGGAACCGACACTCACGAATTCCTCGGCTTCATCATGCCTCGTACCGACCAATTCTCTACCAGCCGTAGCTATTTCAGCTGGTTGTGCGGTAAGAAGGAATATGCCCTCGATGCTCGTATCAAGGGTGGCGAACGCCACATGATTATGTCCGGCGAATACGACAAAGTATTCCCGATGGACATCTATCCTGAATATTTGGTGAAGGCTATCATTGCCGGCGACATTGACCGTATGGAAGCACTTGGTATCTATGAAGTGGCTCCTGAAGACTTCGCGGTAGCTGAATTCGTTTGCTCTTCTAAATTGGAATTGCAACGTATCGTTCGTCAGGGACTCGACATGCTTCGCAAGGAAATGTGCTAATTATTTAAATAAGGAATATAAATGAAAGCGTTAAGAAATTATCTCGATAAGATAAAGCCTAACTTTGAAGAGGGCGGCAAACTCCACGCATTTCGTTCAGTGTTCGACGGTTTTGAAACATTCTTGTTCGTTCCTAACAGCACTTCGAAGACAGGAGTTCACGTTCATGATTCGATTGACAGCAAGCGAATCATGTCTATCGTGGTTATTGCGTTGATACCGGCTTTGTTGTTCGGTATGTACAACGTAGGTTATCAGCACTACAATGCCGTAGGCATGACTGCTGGTTTCTTTGAAATGTTCATCTATGGTTTCTTGGCTGTATTGCCGAAAATCATCGTTTCTTATGTAGTAGGTTTGGGTATTGAGTTCGTAGTAGCTCAATGGAAGAACGAAGAAATCCAGGAAGGTTTCTTGGTATCAGGTCTTTTGATTCCGATGATCGTACCGGTAAACTGCCCGTTGTGGATTCTGGCTATCGCCACTGCTTTCTCTGTAATCTTCGCTAAGGAAGTATTCGGTGGTACAGGTATGAATATCTTCAACCCGGCATTGGTTGCTCGTGCATTCTTGTTCTTCGCTTATCCGACCATGATGTCAGGTGATGCCGTATGGGTAGCAAAGGAAAGCATCTTCGGTTTAGGTCAGACAGTAGACGGTTTAACAGCTGCTACTCCGCTTGGTTTGGCTGCTACAGGTTTGCAGGTTGATGCATCTATCTGCGACATGGTAATCGGTTTGATTCCGGGTTCTATCGGTGAAACCAGTGTGATTGCCATCGCTATCGGTGCTGTCATCTTGTTGTGGACAGGCGTTGCCAGCTGGAAGACAATGGGTTCTGTATTCGTAGGTGGTATTGTAATGGCGTTGATTTTCAATGCTTTCGGTTCAGAAAGCAATACAATGGCCATGTTGCCCTGGTACGAACACCTCTGCCTCGGTGGTTTCTGCTTCGGTGCTGTGTTTATGGCTACTGATCCTGTTACATCGGCTCGTACAGAAAGCGGTAAGTATATCTACGGTTTCTTGATTGGTGCTATGGCTGTTATTATCCGCGTACTCAATCCGGGTTATCCAGAAGGTATGATGCTCGCTATCTTGTTGATGAACGTATTTGCTCCGCTGATTGACTACTGTTTCGTACAGAAGAACATCACAGCACGTGCAAAGAGAATCCAAGTTAAATAACCATTAAAATCGGAACATTATGAATACTAACAGTAATAGTTATACGATCATTTATGCTGCGATTATGGTGGTTATCGTAGCATTCTTGCTGGCGTTCGTTTCTTCTTCATTGACGGAAACCCAGAACAAGAACATTGAAATGGATACCAAGAAGCAAATCCTTTCTGCCATCAACGTAACTGACGTAAAGGATGCTGACGCTGAATTTGCTAAGTATGAAATAAAAGACATGTTGATGCAGGCTGATGGTACATTGGCTCCTTATACAGATGCTTTCCAAATTTCATACAACGGTGAAATCGCTGAAAACCGTTTGCATGTATTTGAATGTAAGGTAGATGGTGCTACCAAGTATATCCTTCCTATTTATGGTGCCGGTCTTTGGGGACCGATTTGGGGCTATGTAGCTTTGAATGACGACAAGGACACTGTATACGGCGTTTACTTTGCTCATGCCGGTGAAACTCCGGGTTTGGGTGCAGAAATCGCTACTCCGAAGTTCCAGAGTCAGTTTGCAGGCAAGAAGGTACTTGAAAACGGCAATGTAGCTTTGAGTGTTGTAAAGAACGGCAAGGTAGCTAAGCCGGATTATGAAGTAGACGGTATCTCTGGTGGTACAATCACTTCAAACGGTGTAGATGCCATGATCAAGGACTGCTTGAAGTTGTACAACCCATTTTTAACTAATAAATAATAAGGAGGAATAGAATATGAGTTTATTTTCTAAGAAAAACCAAGAAGTTCTGCTGACTCCGCTGGGGTTGAACAACCCTGTAACCGTACAGGTGCTCGGTATCTGTTCTGCATTGGCTGTAACAGCTCAGTTGGAACCGGCTATCGTGATGGGGCTCTCTGTAACTATCATCACTGCATTCTCTAACTTGGTTATCTCATTGCTCCGCAATACCATTCCTAACCGTATCCGTATCATCGTAAAGTTGGTGTTTGTGGCTGCTTTTGTAACTATATTGAGTGAAATTTTGAAGGCTTTTGCCTACGATGTAAGTGTTCAGCTTT